>NZ_JALDXW010000085.1:0-4928 GCF_032154635.1 Cytobacillus sp.
TAATGAATGTACGGCAAAGGCGGCTTACTTAAAAAGTCTATTATAGCAACATTTATAGAGCACCTTTGCCAGGAATGGTAAGGGTGTTTTTTATTTCCGTATTTATAAATGGGGTTAAAATTTGAAATAAAGTGTTACAAAATATATTAAATTACATCAAATAAACAAAAAAGTAGCATTAGTTTAATAACGGGTTCCGTTACCTATCGCAAAACTTGAAAATACAATATGAAATTCGACCAAAATTGTACAACGAATTACACCGTATTCTGTAGTGGAATTTGTATTTAGAATTAAAAAAATGTCAGTTCAGTGAACTGAGATTTTTCTTCTATTTATTTTCAATTGCTTCTAGAACTAAAGCACCCGTTAGTTGATTATTCGACGTCCGAAATTTATTTCTCACGATTTTTCTCTCCATAGTTTACCCAGAGCCAAAAAATAGTTACCGCAATAATAAATTGAAGTAATGGGTGCTTTAGCAAACAGGACTGTCAGTAGACAGCCTTTATTCTTATTGAACTAAAGCAGCAGTTTAGTTCAAAAGGAATTCCTTTATTAGGAACGAATGTAATATTAGTTTCGGTGAACCTTATCATGTAAATGAGGGGTTTTTCTGAAGTTGAATCAGTGAATTTCTATAATGTGGGAGATATCCTTAATAACTTATTGCAGTAATCTATTCTACACAGTTCTATTAATTAGGTTTATTTTTATGATTTTACCAACATGATGGAATTTGAGACATATCCAATCAAATGGAACAATGAACCCCCGTAAAAGTTAGACCAATCCAGCTTTTAGGGGGGGATATATAGGAGGTTATTTGGTTTGAGTGGAATGGAAAAAAGTATATTTATGGACGTATGTCATGTTCTTAATTTTTCTTCTTGTTATAGGGCTGACGATGTTTCTATTAAAGTCAATGGTGTAATATCATATTCTCGAGCAATATCTGCACGAAGTTTCCTGTTTTCATAAAGTGTCACTAATTGCAGTTAAAATTCGGGTGTAAAAGTTCGACGTTGACGTGACATTTAGCAGGATTCTTTAAGGTGTTAGAGTAAGTGCACTAGCTCCCATTTTAAAAAAACTGAAATCATTTAATAATATTAGATAATTGACTAATGCCACGCATAATCGCTTCTTCATCCACTTTGGAGTATCCCAATACCCACCCCTTTCGCTTACTTTCGAGACAGTAAGGGCTGAGAGGGTAGACACGTACCCCGTTTTCTAATGCTTTGTTTGTCATTTCTTCTTCATTAAAATCTTCACCTGCTTCCAGTAACATATGCAGACCTGTTTCCACGCCTTTTACTGAAAATATTTCTTCTAATTTGGTTGAAGCAATCGCTTTTATCATGGCCGCATGCCTGCGCCGATAAACATTTCTGACTCGTCTCATATGTCGCATAAAATGGCCATGCTCAATAAAATGAGTGAGGGTTAACTGCTCCATGATGGGAAGTTGCCGAGAAGTGAGTTTATGTACGCGAGCTATTTGGGCTATTGCTTCAACTGGTCCAATGATGGCTGAAATACGAATTCCCGGAGCAATCATTTTGGAAAAGCTCATAAGGTAGAGTGTACACTCAGGCTCTTGGCTAAATAATGTTGGAAGAGGCTCACCACTATGGCGAAATTCGCTATCATAGTCGTCTTCTATAATCCAGGATTGGTTGCGAATAGCCAGTTCAAATAATTGCCTTCTCCGCTTAACAGACATGATAACACCGGTTGCAGACTGGTGGGAAGGTGTAACAAAGACAAGTTTAGATTGTTTAGGAATACAATCGACAACTATACCTTGTTCATCGACCGGCACAGGCAAGATGTTCATGTTTCGGTACATCATTGTCAGCCAAGCAGGAGGAAATCCTGGATCCTCAACAGCTACTGTATCCCCCTCAATGAGAAGTGCTTGTGAGATTAAGTCTATGCTTTGCTGAGCTCCGGATGTAAGTAAAATCTGTTCAATATCAACATGGATTCCCCTTTCAACTGATAAATAATTTTGAATTTGGCATCGTAAAGGCTCGTAGCCAAAAGAGTTTCCGTACGTCCAGCAGGACAAGTCAGCTTTGGCCGACGCGTGGAGAAATGATTGCCTCCATTTTTTCTGAAATAGTGTATCTAGATAAGGCTCATGGGAGGAGAAATCAATATCTATAGCGTTATCCCTTGTCTCACCTGACCAATCATGTAATCGGTCTACTGCATCTTCTAAAACAGGAAGGTGCGGTGGAGTCAAGCGGTGAGCTGATCTTTCTTCCTTTGAGATCAAGGGCTGGTTCCAGTCGCTTACTCGTGTTCCACCACGACGTGAGGTAACAGTAAAACCTCTACTAAAAAGTTCTTCATACATTGCCTGTACCGTTGAGCGAGCGACTCCTAATTGTTGAGCGAGTTCGCGAGTCGGGGGTAGCCGGTAACCAGCTCTCCATTTTCCGGTCGTGATATTATGAATAGCTTGATCAAGCAGCTGTTTCCAGATTGGTTTTCTATCATGTCGATCTATTTTCATCATTACGCATCACATCCCTTTATGGACTGATAAAAATCTATAACTTTGGATATATCATACCATTCCAATTATCGCTAAACTACAACCAAGTGGAAAAACATGTTTATACTTCCACAATCACGAAAACTCGAAAGATTAGTATTAGAGTAATGTGAGTCCACAAAGGATGGGCAGCAGGGAAAATTGAAAGGAGCGGATTAGAGTTGAATTCAGTACGTTATAAGGTGCGAGAGTGTAAGGATCAGAAAAAAATCGGGCATTTTCTACGAACTTCGAGGGTTGGCCACCTTGGTCTATCGGACGGGAAATATCCATATGTAGTACCTTTAAATTATGTGTGGTTGAATGACAAGATATATTTTCACGGCGCGGAGGGGGGAAGAAGGAACCAAATCATAAAGGAGAATGCTGAAGTCTGTTTCACAGTATGTGCGGAATACGGCACCATTACTGACCCAGTTCCAGCAAAGACAGATACTTCTTATATGAGTGTCATGCTTTTCGGTGAAGCAGAGCCAGTCATGGATTTAGAGGAATCGACATGTATGTTGCAGGAGATGATGGATAAATACGTTCCAGGTTACTATAGTCGTCAACTTTCTAAACAGCATGTTGATAAATATAGATCATCTGTTTATGGATCTGCAGTCCAAGTTTATAGAATCACACCTCATCATCTAACAGCAAAAGAGAGTCCAATTATAGAGGAAAAGATGTTTAAGCCTAATTCTGTTTAATAGCGACCTTTCAGACGATTGACCGCATGAAAGAGTAAATTCTTCTTTAAAGCAAGATATTGAAACCTACTCGGATATGAATTAGGGTGATCAATTAAATTGTAAATGGAGAGAATCAAGCTATGAATCATATCAAAATGCAAGATTCGAAACTATTTAAAGCTATTCAAAACGAATTAGATTGGCAAAGAACAAAAATTAAATATGGATAGGAGAATGGTTATGAAGAGAAAATTGACCGTGTGTGTAACGAGTTTTTTCCAAAACTTTAAGAGGTGATAACTAAATGACATCGAAAACAAATGTGTTACGTATAGACGATTTTTTTTTCCCGTCAATCGCTGCTTTGGTATCTGTTCTTATTAATTATGGCGGAACTTTCGCGATCGTATTCCAAGCCGCAAAAGTTGCTAATCTAAGTCCCGAATTAACTGCCTCATGGGTTTTCTCCCTTTCTACAGGTGTGGGAATAACAGGAGTATGGTTAAGTTACAAATATAAAGAGCCTATTATTACAGCTTGGTCTACTCCGGGTGTAGCATTTTTAGCATCGGCATTATTGTTTACTTCATATAATGAAGCGATCGGCGCTTATATTATTTCTGCAATAGGATTCATTATTTTGGGTATGACTGGAATGTTTGAACGTCTCATTAAATACATTCCCCCTGGCATTGCAGCTGGTTTATTGGCTGGTATATTGCTGCAGTTTGGGATAGCGGCATTTGGCGGAGCCCAAGTGGAATCTGCTTTCGTTATTATGTTGTTTTTTACGTATATCGTTTTAAAACGTCTTGTTTCACGATTTGCTGTAGTAGGAATTTTAGTTGTCGGGCTATTATACCTCATCCTATTCAACAAAGTTGATTTTCAGGGTATTGGGCTTGATTTTGCGCTTCCAGTGTTAACAATGCCTGAGTTTTCTATATCGTCTTTATTAGGTGTTGGTTTACCATTATTTATTATCACTCTAACCGGACAATATATCCCGGGTATGTTGATATTAAGGAGAGATGGATTTAAAACCAGCGCGAATTCCATATTGACCGTTACAGGCTTAGGTTCTTTAATTATGGCTCCCTTTGGCTCACATGCTTTTAATATCGCAGCCATATCTTCTGCTATTTGTACATGCCCCGATGCCCATAATGATAAATCAAAACGTTATATTGCTGGTATAATATGTGGAATTATTTACATAGTTGTTGGTATTTTTGGGGTTACACTCGTATCACTATTTTTAATACTACCTCCAACCTTTATAGCAACTCTAGCGGGCTTGGCATTGTTGGGGACTATCGGAAGTAGCCTATCGGAAGCGTTGGGTGACCCAAGTAATCGTGAAACAGCACTTATCACTTTTTTAGCAACTGCTGCAAATGTGACTCTCTTAGGAGTAGGTGGTGCATTTTGGGGTTTGGTAGCAGGTATGTTAGCACACCTAGTGATGAATTTTCGTTTATTCGGGAAAACTAAGTCAGCAGTATAAAAAATAAGAACTAAAGAACAGCGGGAGCGCCATTAAAATGCCTCCTAGTCGATTGTTATCAAAAAACAGTGAATTTATTTTATTGACATAGTTAAACTTTTGACGTTAATCCGGAAGGATTAACGCTCTCTTTATTTTCGACTTATTATCAGTCTTATTCAACTAACGGGTGCTT
>NZ_JALDXW010000016.1:0-111013 GCF_032154635.1 Cytobacillus sp.
GCATGACAGCTTTTTTAATTTTACCGAATGATTTGAAGTTCTTTTGGAAATTTAGTTAAGATTTTTACCCCATCTTTTGTTACAGCTAAATCATCCTCAATTCGAACACCAGCTACCTGTGGTACATAAATGCCGGGTTCGATTGTAAACACCATACCTTCTTCAAGTAAAAGAGGGTTTGTTTCTGTTAAAGATGGATACTCATGAACACTTATACCTAGCCCATGTCCAAGACGATGAGGGAAATACTCACCATAACCAGCTTCTGCAATAATGTTTCTAGCTGTTAAGTCAATTTTAGAGCAGGCGATGCCTGGCTTACTTGCTTCAACAGCCGCAAGCTGTGCTTTTAAAACGGTATCATATATTTCCTTTTGTTTATCATTTATATCCCCATAAGCCACTGTACGAGTAATATCAGAGCAGTATCCATTCCAAACAACGCCTAAATCAAATAGGACAAGATCACCCTTTTGAATCTTCGTCATTCCTGGAGTACCGTGGGGAGAAGCCCCGTTTGCACCAGTTAATACCATGGTGGAGAATGACATTTCATTTACGCCTTTTTTCTTTAAGGCAAATTCAATAGCTGCTAGCACATCAAGCTCTGTTTTGCCTTCCTTGATTTCTGCACACCCTGTTTCAATGGCGAAATCAGCTAATGCACATGCCTCACGAATAATTTCAAGCTCTTTCTCATCCTTCACCATACGAAGCTTTCTTAACTTTTCTTCTGCAGAGACAAATGAAGCCCCATTGAATAGGCTGGAGATTGCTTCGTACCGTTCAACGTTCATATGTTCCTTTTCAATCGCAACTTTAGAAACTTTTGATATTCTATTTTCGATTGCCTTATGTATAAACTCCCAAGGATTGTCAATGTCGCTATATCCGATAATCTCATTGTCCCAGCCAGCATTTTTTGCATCTGGTTTTTCCATTGCTGGGCATACAAGGAATGGCTCTTCCTCTTGAAAAACGGCTAAGCCAAGAAGCCTTTCATGAGGATCGCTCAAAAAACCGCTAAAATAAAATACATTTTCAGGTGCTGTAATAAAGCAAACCTGTATATCGTTTTCTCTCATCCATTCAGATAGCTTCTTTAATCGTGTGTTCACGGATTTAACCCCCTAATGTTTATATCAAAGACTATGTTAACTTTAGCTATTGTTAAAAAAGGTTTAGTGCACTAACATGATGTTTAACAAAGCTATATAAAAAGAGTAGCAACTAACGATTAAAAAGTAAACTTTTAGAACCGTTTGTAAAAAGGGAATGGCTTTTAAAGGCAGGAGAAAATGAATTCTTCGTTGAAGTAAACTACTGTAATAGAAGATTAGAAAGGGGAATAGAAATGAAGGTATCCTATCATGGACATTCTGTTGTAAAAATTGAATCAAACGGGAAGATAATTTTATTTGATCCATTTATTAAAGGAAATGATTTAACAGACTTAAAGGTGGACGAAGTGAAGCCAGATGTTATTATCGTCACGCATGGGCATGGTGATCATCTCGGTGATACAGTTGAATTGGCAAAGAAAAATAATTCATTAGTTATTGCGAATTTTGAACTTGCTACTTATTTAAGCTGGCAAGGTCTGAATACGCATGGGATGAGTATTGGCGGTGCATATGAATTTGATTTCGGCAAGGTCAAGCTGACACCTGCTTTTCATGGGACAGGTTTAGAAACGGAGAATAATGAAATTATTTATCTCGGCATGCCTGCAGGAGTGCTTTTAACAATCGAGGGCAAAACGCTTTACCACGCAGGGGATACAGGGCTATTTTCAGATATGAAGCTAATTGGAGATCGCCATCCAATTGATCTTGCCTTCCTGCCGATAGGCGACAATTTTACGATGGGTCCTGAGGATGCAGCATACGCTGCTAAGATTTTAGGAGCAAAAAAGGTCGTGCCTATTCACTTTAATACGTTCCCGCCAATAAAGCAGGATCCGCATCAATTTGTAAACATGCTGGATGAAGGCATTGGACAAGTGTTGCATGCAGGCGAAATCATTGAATTATAATGTTAGGGCACAGCTGAAATAAGAGCTGTGCTTTTTAAATAGTATCAGAATTTATAACTTTGGGGTTAGCGAATCGTCTAGCTCCAGTGCCTATGGCCTATCAAACTTCAGGTTTTCTCCGCAACGATTGCGTCAACATCAGTTCGCTCTCCTCACCGTGTTTCCTATATCTCAGCCGTTGCCCTTCTGCGTTTGTACGAACGATGACCAAGGCGCATGCACTTTTCTTATACATGATTTCAGCCTGTCCGCATAAATATTAATGAAGAAGTTTTAAGGAGGATTGTTGATGAATAAAAATCGGTATTTGCTATGCTTATTAGTTTGCGGCCTTCTTTTATATTACGCTGCTCCAAGGCTTGATGTTTTCAATGGAGGTCTTGCAGGAATATTTGCTATTTCTTGGCTTGTGTTTGCTCTCATTGTGATTGCAGGGAATTTGACCGCCTTGCTCTATTCTCCCAAAAATACAACAAGACATATAAAAATAAAAGAGAAAGTGACTAATAAAAAGAGGGCACGTTCCTTCTAATAGTAAATAAATATTATTAATGACATTTTCACAACGAATTGTAATTAAGGCGTTTTTAACCTTATAATGAAATTATAGGAATTATATAAAAAGGGTGAACGTCTTGGCTACGAAACATGAACAAATTTTACAATATATCGATCAATTGCCTGTAGGGGAAAAAATATCAGTTAGACAGATCGCCAAGGCACTGACAGTAAGTGAAGGAACGGCATACAGAGCCATTAAAGAGGCGGAAAATAAGGGATATGTCAGCACGATTGAACGTGTAGGAACCATCCGAATTGAGCGGAAGAAGAAGGAGAACATTGAAAAACTTACTTTTGCAGAGGTTGTAAATATTGTAGATGGTCAAGTATTAGGCGGAAGAGATGGCTTGCATAAAACTTTAAATAAGTTTGTCATCGGGGCGATGAAGCTTGAGGCGATGAGGAGATATACGGATGCTGGAAGTCTTTTAATCGTCGGCAATCGTACACAGGTACATGAGTTTGCACTAAAAGCTGGGGCTGCGGTTCTTATTACAGGAGGCTTTGATACAGATGATAGTGTGAAGAAATTAGCAGATGAACTGCAGTTGCCAATTATTTCAAGTAGCTATGACACATTTACGGTTGCAACGATGATTAATCGGGCGATCTATGACCAGTTAATAAAAAAGGAGATTGTTCTTGTAGAGGATATCCTAACTCCTGTTGAAGAAACCATTTGTGTAAAAACGACGGATAAGATCTATGATTGGCTAAAATATAATCGGGAAACACAGCATAGCAGATTTCCGGTTATTGATAAAAACTCAAAAGTCGTTGGCATGGTGACATCTAAAGATATTATGGGACATGATCCAAGCACGCCGATTGATAAAATCATGACAAAAAATCCAATGACGGTAGGAAGAAAGACGAGTGTCGCTTCATCCTCCCATATGATGGTTTGGGAAGGAATCGAGGTCCTGCCTGTTGTTGATGATTCAAATAGAATTGAAGGAATTATTAGCAGACAGGATGTACTAAAAGCTCTGCAAATGATTCAGCGTCAGCCCCAAGTTGGTGAAACAATAGATGATATTGTAACCAATCAGCTTGTCCTTACAAGCGGAAAGACGAAGGGAGAAGATGTATACGGCTGTGAGGTGACCCCGCAAATGACTAATCATTTGGGAACCATCTCATACGGTGTATTTACGACGATCGTCTCTGAAGCAGCTAGCCGTGTGTTAAGAAACTATAAAAAAGGGGATTTAGTCGTAGAAAATATGACTATCTATTTCCTGAAGCCTGTCCAAATTGAAAGCACGTTAGCTATTTATCCAAAAGTGCTCGAAGTTGGAAGAAAATTCGGTAAGGTTGATGTTGAGGTTTTTAATGAAGGGATTCTTGTTGGCAAAGCAATGATGATGTGCCAATTGATTGAAAGATAGGGAAAAATGAAAAGACGTTCCTAAATGGAGCGTCTTTAGCAATAAGATAATTAGGCTTCCTGTGCTTCTTTTGCTGCAAGCGGCAAATAATATTTGTAGGCTTTAAAGCCAGCATAGATGCTAAAGCCGCCTACCAGGATAAAAATACCAGCTATAATATAGGTTACCGTATTACCATTTAAAAATAACTGGTTTATACCGAAAAGAGCTACAAAAAGGCCAAGGGCTATACTTGATTTAGCGGAAATCCACTTTCTTTCTGCTGGTCTCTTGCTGCGGACATATTTGACTTTATAAACCAAGTAAAAAGCAAGTGAGATAACGATTAATATAACGAGAACAGGCATTTTATTACCTCCAAGATTCGACAATCTCATATTATTTTAACGTGAAACAGGAAAAATTGCTATTGGTAGCTATATATTTCTTTTCTTCTCTGTAAAAAGTAATTTGTTGATAGGCCTAATAAAACAGGCCATTATGGACGAAGTAATAACCAGCGCAGTGAAAATAGACCAGCCGACATTACATATGACCATGAATGTAGCTAAATAATACTTTTTTGACAGTAAAGTTCAATTGTAAACTAACTATTAAATAAAGGAGCAGAAAATGAAAGCGGAAATTTTAGAGGTTATTAAACAATATGAAACAATTATTATCCACCGGCATGTACGACCAGATCCCGATGCATATGGTTCACAGGGAGGGCTCGCCGAAATTTTGAAAGCATCCTTTCCGGAAAAAAATGTTTATACAGTTGGCAAAGAGGAAGAGACACTGCACTTCTTGCGCAGGATGGATGAGATTTCTGATGAAACATATAAAGGTGCGCTAGTGATTGTTTGTGATACGGCAAACGCTGAGCGTATTTGTGATACTCGCTATACTTTAGGTGATAAGCTAATAAAAATTGATCATCATCCCAACGTGGATGCATACGGAGATATGATGTGGGTCGATACAGATGCAAGTTCTGTCAGTGAAATGATCTATGAATTTTATTTATCAGGAAAAGAAAAAGGGCTGAAAATGTCTAATGAGGCGGCAAGGCTATTGTTTGCAGGCATTGTAGGAGATACTGGCCGCTTTCTTTTTCCAAGCACATCAGAAAAAACATTCGCTTATGCGGGAGAGTTAATCCATTATAAATTCTCACGGACGGAGCTATTTGATAAAATGTATGAATTATCTCCGAATGTCGTTAAATTAAATGGCTATGTTCTTCTAAATTTTGAAATGAAACAAAATGGTGCAGCTGCCATGGTATTAAGAAAGGAATTGCTTAAGGAGTTTCAAGTAAAGGCTTCTGAAGCTTCCCTTCTTGTCGGTTCTTTAGGCAATATTGCTGGAATAAATGCATGGGTATTCTTTATTGAAGAAGAGGACCAAATTCGTGTGAGGCTTCGTTCAAAAGGCCCGATTATTAATGACATCGCACGAAATTATAATGGCGGTGGACATCCGCTTGCCGCAGGAGCTTCTATTTATTCATGGGAGGACATGGACGCAGTAATTAAAGATTTAGAAGAAATTTGTAAAAAATAAAAATAGTTGATCAACAAACAATCAGTGGGGATGAAGGAGCACCCCGCTGATTGTAGCTTTACTTTATCTCTAGGCCGATTAGACATTTCAATCTTTAAAACTTAATCTAGCATAATTTCTAATTGAATGAATAGCGTGGTATAGATGACCATTTGTTTAACCTCAACCTTGTACCGCTTTTCATTTATCTTAATCGTTTTGTTTTCAATGATTCTCTCAATTAGCTCTCTGCTCTTATATACTGTATCAATATCCTTCGCCTTCATATTTAAGAGATCCTCTTTTATTTGATCTTCTATTTCAAATATACTATAAAGATCCAGCTTGTATTTATTACCATTTCCAATTTTTACTTTAATATCTTGTATGGTTAGCAGTTCACGATTCTTTTTATTGAGCGCTTTAAATTCTTCTTGCCATATTTCTTTTTCCTTATTTAATTCAGCAATAGTGTCTTCATGCTCTTTTATTTCCTTACTGTACTTCTCCTGCCACTCACCAAAAATATATAAGAAAATAAACCAGCTGATCATGCCGCCAATGGCAACACCAGCTAAAAAGCGCTGCCAAACAGGCTGTCGATAATGCGGCGGAATTCTCATGAAATATGCTCCTGTGTCAGCCAATTAATTAGCATTGCTCCGGTTTGCGCACCGCCGAACGCAGATAAAATAAGGAGAAATTGCTTGAAAATATCCTTTGTTTCTCCTTGGAGAACCCCTTTTTCAAAGCTATATAATGTATCAAATGTACCCCCAATCGCAGCGATAATGGCCCAAATTCGAATAATATTAGAAATTCGATAGGCCTCTGTCAAAGGAGGTTTTCCTGTTAGGAAAGCGGACAGGCTGCCAATAATGGAACCGCCGATTAGCACACCGAGTGCAATAAAATAACTATCAAATAATGTTGCAAAAAAAGGCTGGATCTTCATGACATCCTTCCTTACTAGAGATTTATTCGTTAGTAAGATTAACGATTACTTCATCATATGGACAAACCGTTCATAATATGTTTATTTGTTTTATCCTTTTTGTATACGATAAAAAAGAGAACGTATTTTCTTTTTTTATGGATGAGTCTTATAATAGAAAAAGTAGAAGAAATAAGGGTGTGAGAGATGTGTCATTTATTCACCTTCATGTATATAGTGCATATAGCTTGCTAACAAGTACAGCAACGGTTGAGCAGCTAGTAGCGGATGCAAAACGAAAAGGGTTCGGCTCACTTGCATTAACCGATCGAAACGTGATGTACGGGACTGTTGCTTTTTATAAGGAATGTTTAAAGCAATCGATCAAACCCATTTTAGGATTGACGGTTGATGTGATTAGCGAACAAGCCACTGAAATGTCATTTCCAATTGTTCTCCTAGCAAAAAATCAAGTTGGATTTCAAAATCTATTAAAAATAACAAGTGTTGTCCAAACGAAATCCCAAGAAGGAATTCCGATGAAATGGCTAAAAGCATATTCTGATGGTTTAATAGCCGTCAGTCCAGGAATGGAAGGAGAAATTGAATACCATTTAGTTCATGATGAATACGTAAAGGCAAAAAATGCAGCAGCTAAGTATATACAAATTTTCGATAGAAATCATTTTTATCTTTCGCTGCAAAACCACCAAATTGATGAGGAGAAGAAAATCCTTAATGGTATTGATACACTCGCCAATGAAATGAACATACAGCTAGCCGTTTCCAATCAGGTGTACTATTTATCTAAGGAAGATGCCTTTGCACAGGAATGCTTATTAGCAATCAAAAATGGTGTGAAGCTACAGGATGAGGATAGGGAAAGGCTAAAGAACGACGAATATTATTTGAAAGACGCACAAGAAATGGTTGAGTTATTTACGGGGTATCCAGATGCATTGGAGAATACGATCAAAATTGCCGAGCGATGTAATGTTCTGCTGGAGCTTCACCAGCAGAATCTGCCAAAGTACCCAGTTGCAAAGAATCAAACAGCTGATCAGCTTCTTGAAGAGGTGTGCTGGGCAGGGTTTAAGGAAAGATATCGCCATGCAACAGAAGAGCATTATGAGCGGTTAAAATATGAGCTTCAGATTATTAAAAAGATGAAGTTTAGTGATTACTTCTTAATAGTATGGGACTTTATGAAGTTTTCAAAGGAGAACGGGATTTTAACTGGTCCTGGTCGGGGCTCGGCAGCTGGGTCAATGGTTGCGTTTGTTTTGCATATAACGGACGTAGACCCAATAGAATATCAGCTTTTATTCGAAAGATTCCTGAATCCTGAACGAATCTCAATGCCGGATATTGATATTGATTTTCCTGATCACCGAAGGGATGAAGTCATTAAGTATGTTTCTGAGAAATATGGAGAGCTTCACGTTGCACAAATCATAACGTTTGGCACACTTGCAGCTAAAGCAGCATTGCGTGATGTAGGCAGAGCTTTCGGATTAAATCCAAAAGAGCTTGATAATCTATCAAGAAAAATTCCATCTAGGGTTGGTATCACTTTAAAAGATGCTTATAAAGAGTCGGACTTATTAAGAATGTTTATTGCTGAATCGAGCTTAAACCGGAGGCTGTTTGAAACAGCCCTTAAGCTTGAAGGATTGCCACGACATACATCCACACATGCCGCTGGCGTTGTCATAAGTGAGAAACCGCTAGTTAGTGTAATCCCAATTCAAAGTGGACACGACAATGTGTATTTGACACAATATTCGATGGAACATCTTGAAGATGTTGGTTTATTGAAAATGGATTTTCTGGGACTGCGTAATTTAACCTTAATTGAAAATATTTTAACGTCAATTCATAAAAAGACAGGCAAGAAACTCGAAGTGAATTCCATTCCGCTTCACGATAAGGCTACTTTTGAATTATTAAGCCGTGCGGAAACAACTGGCATTTTTCAACTTGAGTCAGACGGAATGAGAAAAGTATTAAAAAAACTTCGCCCGAACACTTTTGAAGATATTGTCGCGGTAAATGCTTTATACCGGCCAGGGCCGATGGAAAACATCCCTCATTTCATAGATAGAAAGCATGGGAATAAACAAGTTGAATATCCTCACCCAGACCTTATTCCAATTCTTAAAAACACGTATGGTGTCATTGTCTATCAGGAGCAAATTATGCAAATAGCTGCAACAATGGCAGGATTTACACTTGGTGAAGCTGATTTGCTGCGGCGTGCCGTTAGTAAGAAACAAAAGGAAGTGCTAGACCGAGAACGAGGACATTTTGTTGGTGGTGCTTTGGAAAAAGGATATGGCGAGAAAACAGCAAATGAAATATATGATTTAATTGTCCGTTTTGCTAATTATGGCTTCAATCGAAGCCATGCTGTTGCGTATAGTCTCATTTCCTATCAGCTAGCCTACTTAAAAGCGCATTATCCGCTATATTTTATGGCCGCTCTTCTAACATCGGCTATCGGAAATGAGGGGAAAGTCTCTCAATATATTAGAGAATTGAAGCAAATGAATCTTAAGATTTTGTCCCCTTCCATTAACAGCAGCGGTTATTCATTTTTAGTAGAAAAGGATGCCATTAGATATAGCTTAGCTGCGATTAAAGGGCTTGGAGCAGCGGTGCTGAAAGAGATTTTCCAATCAAGGAAGAGTAAAAGGTTTCATGATCTGTTTGATTTTTGCATTCGAGTTTCATCCAAAGCAGCTAATCGGAAAATTATAGAGGCACTCATCCATTCAGGAAGCTTCGATGAATTTGGGGAAGATCGTGCTGTTTTGCTTGCAACAGTAGATGCAGCAATCGACCATGCGCAATTAATGAAAACGGATGATGAGCATTTTGATTTTCTTTCTGAGGCTGACTTTTTTCCAAAGCCTAAATATACAAAGGTTGACCCGATTCCAACGAAGGAAAAACTTGCTTTTGAAAAAGAGGTTCTTGGATTCTTTCTATCCAATCATCCCGTTTCGATTTATACGGGAAAATTTTCAATTTTGGGCGCGACCCCACTATGTGAACTGCAGCCTTCCATTAAAAGAGGGAAGTCCGTTGTCTATCTAACAGAAGTAAAGAAGATTCGTACGAAAAAAGGGGTACCGATGGCGTTTTTATCTATTAGTGATGAGACGGATGAGATGGAAGCAGTGGTATTTCCAGACGTGTTTAATCGCTTCTCCAATTATATAAAACAGGGAAATCTCCTTTTTATCGAAGGGAAGATCGAAACAAGAGAAGGGAAACGCCAATTTATCATTCAATCGATGGATGAAGTCCAAGCAGCAATTGAAAAGGAAGAAAATAAAGCACCGTCTTTATATTTGAAAATTACCAAAGAGCATGAAAATGCAGAACTACTTTATGGGTTAAAAAGGTTATTTCGACAAAATGAAGGAAAAAGCCAAGTGGTTATATTTTATGAAAGCTCGAAAAAAAGCCTTCGGTTAGGTGAAGAGGATCTGGTAAATCCGTCTGCAAGTTTTATTGAAAAGCTGCAGGAAATACTAGGTGAAAATAATGTCATCCTCAAACGCTAGTACTTTACAACATCAACATTTGTGGTATATTTGTTAAGAAACGACTGGTCTGACCACCGTTCTAGAGGTGGCGTGTAGGTGGACGCAAGCGAGATGTTGCGAAATCAGCCCGCTGATTTCATTAATTGGGATGTTTAAGTTACTGCTTTGTACAAGCAGTTAATATAAGGAGTGAAAAATAGATGACTTTACGTGAAGAAGCACTTCATATGCATAGAATGAACAAAGGGAAATTAGAATCAAAATCTAAAGTAGAAGTAAAAAATGCCGCAGATTTAAGCTTAGCCTATTCCCCAGGTGTTGCTGAGCCGTGTAAGGAGATCTATGATAAGCCGGAAACAGTATATGAATATACAATGAAGGGTAACATGGTTGCTGTAGTTTCAGATGGTACTGCGGTGCTAGGCCTAGGAAATATTGGCCCTGAAGCAGCACTTCCAGTAATGGAAGGAAAGGCAGTTCTTTTTAAAAGCTTTGCAGGTGTGGATGCTTTTCCAATTTGTTTGAATACAACAGATATCGATAAAATCGTTGAAACGGTGAAAATGCTCGAACCAACTTTCGGTGGAGTCAATCTCGAAGATATTGCCGCTCCAAGATGCTTTGAAATTGAAGAGCGTCTAAAGAAAGAAGCAAACATTCCTGTTTTCCACGACGATCAGCATGGAACGGCCATTGTAACTGTTGCCGGTCTAGTAAATGCATTAAAGATTGTCGGCAAGAAAATGAATGAAATTCGTGTAGTTGCTAACGGTGCAGGGGCAGCAGGAATTGCTATTATTAAACTTCTATACACGTATGGAGTGCGTGACATTATCATGTGTGATCGAAAAGGGGCTATTTATGAAGGGCGCCCAGATGGAATGAACGATATTAAAAATGAAGTAGCCAAATACACAAATCGCGATAATGCAAAAGGAAGTCTTGCTGATGTCATTAAAGGTGCAGATGTATTTATCGGTGTTTCAGCTGCAGGTTCATTAACTGCTGAAATGGTTCAGACAATGAATCAGGATCCGATTATTTTTGCAATGGCTAATCCAACACCTGAAATTATGCCGGAAGAAGCAAAAGCAGCCGGAGCCTCTGTGATCGGAACGGGAAGATCTGATTTTCCTAACCAAGTGAATAATGTTCTTGCATTCCCTGGAATTTTCCGCGGTGCTTTAGATGTTAGAGCAACACATATCAATGAAAAAATGAAAATTGCTGCAGTCGAGGCAATTGCAAGCTTAGTAAAAGATGAAGAATTACATGCTGACTATGTCATTCCTGCGCCGTTTGATCCAAGAGTAGCTCCTGAAGTAGCAGCAGCAGTAGCAAAAGCAGCAATGGAAACAGGTGTTGCTAGGATTAAAGTAAATCCCGATGAGATTAAAGAAAAAACAAGAAAACTATCTGTTATTGGGAAAAGTGAGTGATCCATTAACGTGAGCCAGTCTCAAAAAGACACAAAGATTTATATTGAAATTGTAAAAGAGCTTAGGCTTATGATTGAAAGAAATAATTTAAAGCCTGGTGATAAATTACCTTCTGAACGTGAACTGTCTGAGCGCCTAAATGTGGGGCGCTCGTCCGTTCGTGAAGCACTCAGGGCGCTTGAGCTTCTTGGTCTCATTGAGACGAGGAGGGGGGAAGGGACATATATCCGCGATTATGGCGGACATCAGCTCGTACAGTTACTAAGTACATTTATCCTCCAGGATGAGAATGCAAAACGAGATATCATTGAAACAAAATATTTAATTGAGTTAGATTGCTTATGGCTAAATCTTCATAAGACATCTAACGATCAGCTGCAAGAATTCAAAAGCTGGGCTGAGACAGCTTCATATACCGATGATGAATTTTTTTTAAAGGTCGTTCGATTAACCGAAAATCATTTATTCCTTAGAATGTGGATAATATTAAAAGACTATTATAATTCCTTGCATCTGGATCAAATGGTTCCATCAAAAGAGGAGTATGTGCAATTAGTTGACATGTTGATAACCAGGAAAGAGTCACTAGTAGGGAACGCATATAAAACATTAAGAAAATTGTCGAAGATTTAACGACAATTTTTTGCACATTTTGTAACAGTTTTATTTTATATTGAATAGGATAGACGAGCCACTCTTGATTATAACGATGGATATTCAGGGGTATTATTTTTCATAGAGGTGGTCTGACCACTTTTAAATATGATCGAACGTTACAGGGAGGTTTCACTTTGCTGAAAGTTTTTACAAAAACCAAAAAGAAAAAATATGCCACAATCCCTTCGGAAATGGCAAAGCATGATGTTCCCGAAGGAATTATGACAAAATGTCCTAATTGTAAAAAAATCATGTATACAAAAGAACTTGTTAAAAATTTAAAAGTATGTTTTCATTGCCAATACCATCATTCAATGAACTCAAAAGAGCGTTTAGCTAGCTTCCTTGATGAAAATAGTTTTGAAGAATTGAATGCTGGTATGATTTCAGAAAATCCGTTGAACTTTCCAGATTATCTTGAAAAGCTTGAAAAGGATAGAAAGAAAACGGAAATTAATGAAGCGGTTGTAACAGGAATAGGCACAGTTGATGGACAATCTATCGTTGTGGCTGTAATGGATTCTACCTTCCGAATGGGAAGTATGGGGTCTGTTGTAGGAGAAAAAATTACACTGGCTATTGAGAAAGCGGATGAGTTATCCGTTCCTTTTATCATATTTACTGCCTCTGGCGGCGCAAGAATGCAAGAAGGCGTTCTTAGCTTAATGCAAATGGCCAAAACAAGTGTTGCCTTAAAAAGATTTAGTGATCATGGTGGATTAATTATCTCCATCATGACACATCCGACGACTGGAGGCGTATCTGCAAGCTTCGCTTCTCTAGGTGACTATAATTTAGCTGAACCGGGTGCATTAATTGGCTTTGCAGGCAGAAGGATTATTGAACAAACGATTCGAGAGGAATTACCAGAGGATTTCCAGACTGCCGAGTTTCTATTAAAGCACGGGCAGTTAGATGCTGTGATATCCAGACTAGAGCTGAAAGAAAAGATTGCTACTATTTTATCTATACATCAACAAGGTGGTGACCTCGAATGGTAGGAGAGCTTGAATTTGAAAAACCGGTGATTGAACTTAGAAAGAAAATAGCGGAGCTTAAGGATTTTACTATGGATGCAGATGTCGATCTATCTTCTGAAATAGAAAAGCTGGAAGCTCGGTTAGAAAAGTTAGAAGCAGATATTTATGATCATATGAAGCCTTGGGATCGGGTGCAAATTGCTCGTCATCCAGGACGCCCAACAACTTTAGATTACATTTCCCTTCTTTTTACTGATTTCTTTGAATGCCATGGGGATCGGACATATGGCGATGATGAGGCAATCGTCGGGGGAATTGCAAAGTATAAGGGATTGCCTGTTACTGTAATTGGTCATCAAAGAGGAAAGGATACGAAAGAGAATATCCGCAGAAACTTTGGAATGCCACATCCCGAAGGCTACCGAAAAGCGCTAAGACTTATGAAACAGGCAGATAAATTTAAAAGGCCGATCATTTGCTTTATCGATACGAAGGGAGCCTACCCTGGTAAAGCAGCAGAGGAGCGGGGGCAGAGTGAAGCAATCGCACGCAATTTATTTGAAATGGCCAGTTTAAAAGTACCTGTTGTCTGTATTGTGATCGGAGAAGGAGGAAGTGGAGGAGCATTAGCACTTGGAGTCGGCAACCATATTCACATGCTAGAAAACTCCACATACTCTGTTATTTCGCCAGAGGGAGCAGCCGCAATTTTATGGAAGGATGCTGGACAAGCAAAGAAGGCCGCCGAGAGCATGAAAATTACTGCACCTGATTTGAAAGAATTAGGAATAGTTGATGAAATTATTCCAGAAGTAAAAGGTGGAGCACATAAAGATGTAAAAGCACAGGCAGAAGAAATGGATGCCATTCTTTATAAATCACTTAAGGAGCTTCGAGGGCTGAGTGAGGAGCAGTTAGTTTCTCATCGATATGATAAATACAAATCGATTGGTGAGCACTCCTTTATAAAGGAGTTTATTGGTGTAAATTAAAAGCGTGCTTGGAGCACGCTTTTCTTTTGTGAAAAGGAGTAAGAATTTTTTGTGTTTTTTCATGCTTCTTCATTCACTTTTTTTACGTATTGCCTTCATTAAGTTGTGATAGCTGTTTCTTCATGGTATTTTAATAAGTAGAAGAAATATATACCTATATGCTAATAAAATGGGATGCTTATTCATTACGAAAAAATAGAGCTTGTTTAGCTTATAATTAAGATGGTATGAATAATCAAACGAATTAAATTAATAGGTGAATGGCCTACATAAGGAATTGGGAAATATTTTCGAGGTGATCCATTTGAAAAGAATTGGTGTACTGACAAGCGGGGGAGATTCTCCAGGTATGAATGCAGCTGTTCGAGCAGTTGTTCGGAAGGCAATCTATCATAATGTGGAAATTTATGGAGTGTATGGCGGATATGCAGGCTTAATTAGTGGAAATATTAAAAAGCTTGAATTAGGTTCTGTTGGAGATATTATTCATCGTGGCGGTACGATTCTCTATTCAGCAAGATGCGAAGAATTTAGAACGAAAGAAGGCCAGCAAAAAGGGATTGAGCAATTAAAAAAGCATGGAATTGAAGGGCTTGTAGTCATTGGCGGAGATGGATCGTACCGGGGGGCAAAAGCTTTAACTGAACAAGGATTTCCATGCTCAGGTGTGCCTGGAACAATAGATAATGATATCGAAGGTACACAGTTTACCATTGGATTTGATACAGCCTTAAACACGGTTATTGATGCGATCGATAAAATTCGTGATACGGCAACCTCTCACGAACGAATATTTATCATTGAAGTTATGGGAAGAAATGCAGGAGATATAGCACTTTGGTCAGGACTTGCGGGTGGTGCGGAAACGATATTGATTCCGGAAGAAAATTATAATATGGATGAAATTGCTACTCGATTAGTGAAGGGGCATGAACGCGGCAAGAAACATAGCATTATTATTGTTGCTGAAGGTGTATCAAGCGGCATGGAATTTGCGAAAGAGCTTGAAGAAGCAACTAATTTTGATACAAGGGTATCTGTTTTAGGCCATATGCAGCGCGGTGGTTCTCCTACTGCATTTGACCGCGTCCTAGCTAGTCGTTTAGGTGCACGAGCCGTAGAGCTTTTGCTGGAAGGCAAAGGAGGACGTGCCGTCGGAATTGTAAATAATCAGGTTGTTGACCATGATATTATTGATATTCTCGACAAAGAGCATGTAATCGATATGGATTTATACAAATTATCACAAGAGCTTTCTATATAATTTGAATGGAAAGCAAGAATAAAACCAGATAACTGTCTAGTATCAAGATAATAGACGTTTTTCGCTTTTCTAATGAGGAGGAGTAAGTATGCGTAAAACCAAGATTGTATGTACGATTGGCCCGGCTAGTGAGAGTGTAGAAAAATTAATTCAACTTATTGAAGCTGGTATGAATGTTGCCCGCTTGAATTTTTCACATGGGAATTTTGAAGAACATGGGATGCGAATTCAAAATATTAGGGAAGCAGCAAAACGAACAGGAAAAACAATTGCTATCTTATTGGATACAAAGGGACCAGAAATTCGCACACATAATATGAAAAATGATGCGCTTGAATTAATTGCTGGAAACGATATTATCGTTTCCATGAATGAAGTAGAGGGGACGACAGAGAAATTTTCTGTTACATATGCAGGATTAATTGATGATATTCACATTGGTTCAAAGATTTTGCTAGATGATGGACTAATTGGTCTTGAAGTGACAAAAATTGACCATGAAACGAAAGAAATCTATACGAAAATACTAAATACCGGTACATTGAAAAATAAAAAGGGTGTGAACGTGCCAGGTGTATCTGTCAATTTACCGGGTATTACTGAAAAAGATGCAAAAGACATTCTTTTTGGGATTGAACAAGAAATTGATTTCATCGCTGCCTCCTTTGTTCGAAGAGCGTCAGATGTATTAGAAATTAGACAGCTTTTAGAAGAGAATAATGCTTCGCATATTCATATTATCCCAAAAATTGAGAATCAGGAAGGCGTCGATAAAATCGATGAAATTCTCGAGGTTTCAGACGGCTTGATGGTTGCGAGGGGAGATCTTGGGGTTGAAATACCAGCTGAAGAAGTACCATTAGTTCAAAAGAAATTAATTAAAAAATGTAACGCTCAAGGAAAGCCGGTTATTACTGCGACGCAAATGCTCGATTCTATGCAGCGTAATCCTCGCCCGACCCGCGCGGAAGCAAGCGATGTTGCGAACGCTATATTTGATGGGACAGATGCGATTATGCTTTCAGGCGAAACAGCTGCTGGAACATACCCTGTTGAGGCTGTTCAAACAATGCATAATATTGCATCACGGGCGGAATCTGCACTAGCTCATAAAGAAATTTTATCTAACCGCAGTAAAGATAACGAACATAATATTACCGATGCAATTGGCCAATCTGTTGCCCATACGGCTTTAAATTTAGATGTAGATGCGATTATAACTCCGACTGAAAGTGGTCATACAGCAAGAATGATTTCTAAATATCGCCCTAAGGCACCAATTGTTGCTGTTACATCTTATGATTATGTATCACGCCGACTTGCATTAGTTTGGGGTGTATATACGTGCATTGGCAAAAAGGCAATAACTACAGATGATATGCTAGATACAGCAGTAGAAGAAAGCTTAAATAGCGGAATTGTTTCATCCGGTGATTTAGTTGTTATAACTGCAGGTGTACCAGTGGGTGAGGCAGGGACGACAAATCTTATGAAAATTCATGTAGTAGGCGACATTCTTGCTAAAGCACAGGGGATTGGCCGTAAGTCTGCTTTTGGAAAGGTCGTAATTGCACGTAATGCTGAAGAAGCTTTAGCTAAAGTAAATGAAGGCTCGATTTTAGTAACAATTGGATCGGATCGTGATATGGTTCCTGCAATTGAAAAATGCAGTGCACTAATTACTGAAGAAGGCGGACTGACAAGCCATGCGGCAGTCGTAGGTTTAAATGTAGGGATTCCAGTAATCGTTGGTGTTGAAAATGCCACAACCTTACTAAAAGACGGACAGGAAATTACTGTTGACTCTAATCGTGGTGTTATCTACAATGGGCATGCAAGTGTTCTATAAATGACAAGAGCATAAATTATATAGATCATGGAGTTTCTGCTATAATAGGGAGTAATCAAATACAAAAGAGGTGGCATCATGCGCTACTTACTCTTACTACTAATTATTGTACCCACAGCGGAAATCGGTGTCTTATTGCTATCTGGCAATTTGATTGGTGTATGGCCCACGTTAGGCGCTATTATTTTTACAGGAATTCTTGGGGCATATCTTGCAAAAAAGCAAGGTCTTGAGACGCTAAGAAAGGTGCAGGAGCAGCTTCAGTATGGACAAATGCCTGGTGAAGCAATTTTAGAAGGCATTTGTATTTTAGCAGGCGGCATTCTATTGCTTACACCAGGGTTTATTACCGATATTACTGGCTTTTTGTTGTTAGCCCCGATGACACAATCCTTTTTTAAAAAACAGATTATAAAAGGATTTAGAAGATGGATGGATAAAAATACGGTTACGATTATACGTTAAAGAAAAAGGTCGCTCCTGGAGAGTGACCTTTTTTGGTGGTTTGGCGAGTATAACTGATATGACGGCGAATATCGTTTTTAAATCGGATGGCGTCATTCTATTTTTCTATGCTAGGCTTTATTTTCATTGTTTTTCCCCATAATAAATGCCCAAATATCACGGAATACATTTGCTCGATGCAAGGTAGTTAAAATAACAAGGGTAACAGGTCCGACTATCAAGCCAAGAAAGCCAATGAGTTTAAAACCGACAAATAATGCAACCAATGTGGCCAGCGGGTCCATTCCAATATTAGAAGATAGGATTTTGGGCTCCATTACTTGACGCTGTACAAGAACAATCACATACAAAACGCCTAATCCGATTGCCATGCTCATCTCCCCGGCTATCGCCTCATATATAATCCACGGAACGAAAATTAACCCCGTTCCCAAATAGGGGATGACATCAACAAGTCCTGTAATTAAAGCAATCGTGATTGCATAGTCTACACGAAGAATTAGCAATCCGACTAAAATGATGACGGTCGTAATCGAAATTAATGTAGCCTGTGCCTTAATAAATCCGAATAATGCCTTTTTTAAATCGGCAAATACTGTTTTGCCGCTCGCCTTAGCACGGCTAGGAATCAGCTTGCTGCCAAGTGTTGAGAGGCGATACCAATCCTTACTAATGAAAAATGTCCCTAGCAAAGAGAAAATTAGCACAGTTGCAGCATTAGGAAACCATGAAATAATATTAGGGATTTTTCCAAAGAAGTTTTGGATGAAAGCACCGACCGTTGTGCCAATATGACTGCCGACATTTTTAATATTTTCTACGATTGTATCCTGCTGTCCAGTGCCTAAATCCTTAAATAAGCTAGTCAGCTGGTTATAAAGTGGAATGATTTGTGCTGCAAAAAATTCCTCAATATAATCAATAAGCGTATCTAAATGCTTTGGAACCACATTCGAAAGATAATCTGCACCAGAGACAATTTCTGCAATAAGTAAAGTAATCAGGCCAGCAAAGACCCCGATAATGATTACTATGCTAACAAGAACAGCTAAGGAACGTGGCATTCTACCTTTTCTTTCAAAAAAGTTGACAAGTGGATTAATTAGAAATGCGATGGCAAATCCGATAATAAAAGGATATGTTACTTTAGATAAATAAAAACAGCTTAAGAGCAGGAGCACGACAAAGCCGAGCACGAAAAGAAATCTTAATGTCCTATGTAAATATACAGGATTCAAATAAATACCTCCTATTTTTAGGAATGTTCATTATCTTTCATCATACACCATTCCACTACGAGTTATAAATGCAAAAGGATTCAAATTTGCCTTGGAAAATAAGGAAATATCGTAAATCTATCTTCTGAAAGAATACAGGGTGAAAAGCAAATATATTTCTAATATTTATAAAGTTATGTTAGAATAGCTTCATGGTGAAAAGTTGTTTAAGACTTCTAGTCCTTGAATGGTAAATAACTTTTCTTGAAAAATAATAATTTTTTCACATTTTCGCCACTTTTCATTCACAAAAGTCAGATAATTGTTTATAATAGGACTTAAGTGTACAATCATTTTCACAGGGCTCTATGAAAATCTTATTTCATCCTATTATTCTACTATTTTAGGTTTAATTTTTTGTGGCAAAATGTAAGCATTTTCTTTTTCATTATGTTGAGCAATCGCTCATTGTTTGTTGACTTCTGTTATTCAAAGCTTGGTCTGTAGTTGGGCGTACGAATCGGTTTTTAAAAGGCTGAAATTACGCCTGTAAATATCAGAATATTTTTTCAAAGGTTAAATGATGGGATTTAACTTCAAAAGTAATACAGACAAAGGGTATGGGGAAATTTATTATGTAAAGGAGAGATTCAGTATGACAGCAACACGCGGACTTGAAGGGGTAGTGGCTACTACATCATCTATCAGCTCTATCATTGATGACACGTTAACTTATGTTGGCTATAATATTGATGATTTAGCTGTAAATGCAAGTTTTGAAGAGGTAATTTATCTTTTATGGCATAGAAAGCTTCCTACTCAAACGGAGCTTGCGGAATTAAAAAATCAGTTAGCTGACAATGCGGGGTTACCTAAGGAAGTGTTAGACCATTTCAAAATGTATCCAATCGACCAAGTGCATCCAATGGCTGCCCTTCGTTCAGCTGTTTCTCTTTTAGGGTTGTATGATGAAGACGCTGATGTCATGGATCCAGAAGCAAATTATAATAAAGCCATTCGCTTGCAGGCAAAAATGCCTTCAATTGTAGCAGCATTTGCACGAGTGAGGAAAGGGTTAGAGCCAATTGCTCCTAGAAAAGATCTCGGTTTTGCAGCGAACTTCTTATATATGCTATCTGGCAAGGAACCAGAGCCTATTGCAGTTGAAGCAATTGATAAAGCATTAGTTCTACATGCCGACCATGAGTTAAATGCCTCTACTTTCACTGCGCGTGTATGTGTGGCAACTTTATCAGACGTTTATTCTGGAATTACAGCTGCTATCGGTGCACTTAAGGGGCCATTACATGGGGGAGCAAATGAAGCAGTAATGAAAATGCTGACTGATATTGGCACTCTTGAAAATGTAGATTCATATATTCGTGGAAAACTAGAAAAGAAAGAAAAAATTATGGGCTTTGGTCATCGTGTATACCGTCAAGGAGATCCGCGTGCAAAACACTTAAGAGAAATGTCGAAGAAACTAACTGAACTTACTGGTGAACCACATTGGTATCAAATGTCTACTCAAATCGAAGAAATTGTAACAGGCGAGAAAAATCTGCCGCCGAATGTTGATTTCTATTCTGCTTCTGTCTATCACAGTTTAGGAATTGACCATGACTTATTCACACCTATTTTTGCTGTAAGCCGTGTATCTGGATGGCTGGCTCATATTCTTGAACAATATGAAAACAACCGTTTAATCCGCCCACGTGCTGATTACACAGGTCCTGGAATGCAAGAATATGTTCCCATAGGGCTAAGAGGGTAAGAAGAAAAGTACAGGCGACTATATATTTTAATAAACAGCGTTTACATTTTTATCAAATGTTGCTGTAATAGAGAAAGAAGGAGGGTTAGGGGCATTCGCCTTCTAACCTTTGATTCTGATATTTGCGAAGGCAGTTTCATATACATATAAAGCCAAAGGCTAGAAACTGCCGCTGCTTTTTAAAAATGGAGGGAATATACAATGCAAGGTGAAAAAATCACGGTTAGCAATGGAGTATTAAATGTACCAAACAATCCAATCGTTCCATTTATTGAAGGAGACGGAACGGGTCCTGATATTTGGGCTTCAGCATCAAGAGTATTAGATGCAGCAGTAGAAAAAGCATATAATGGCGAACGAAAAATTGTCTGGAAAGAAGTATTGGCAGGAGAAAAAGCATTTAATCAAACAGGTGAATGGCTTCCTTCCGAAACTTTAGATGTAATCAATGAATATTTAATCGCGATTAAAGGTCCTTTAACAACTCCAATTGGAGGCGGGATTCGTTCATTAAACGTTGCTCTTCGCCAAGAATTAGATCTATTCGTATGTTTACGTCCTGTACGCTGGTTTGAAGGTGTGCCTTCACCAGTTAAGCGTCCTCAAGATACAGACATGGTTATTTTCCGTGAAAACACTGAAGATATCTACGCTGGAATTGAATATGCAAAAGGTTCAGATGAAGTGAAGAAGCTAATTGCTTTCCTTCAAGATGAAATGGGTGTGAATAAAATTCGTTTCCCTGAGACATCTGGTATCGGAATTAAACCAGTTTCTGAAGAAGGAACAAGCCGTTTAGTACGTGCGGCAATTGAATATGCAATTAAAGAAGGTCGTAAATCACTAACTTTAGTTCATAAAGGGAATATCATGAAATTCACTGAAGGTGCCTTTAAAAATTGGGGCTACGAGCTTGCTGAGAGAGAATATGGAGATAAAGTTTTCACTTGGGCACAATATGACCGTATTAAAGATGAGCAAGGTGCAGAAGCTGCAAACAAAGCGCAAGCAGAAGCGGAAGCGGCAGGCAAAATTATCGTTAAAGATGCGATTGCAGATATTTTCTTACAGCAAATTCTTACTCGTCCAAAAGAATTTGATGTTGTAGCAACAATGAACCTTAATGGCGATTATATCTCCGATGCACTAGCTGCTCAGGTTGGCGGAATTGGTATTGCTCCTGGAGCAAACATTAATTATGAAACAGGCCATGCGATCTTTGAAGCAACACACGGAACAGCTCCGAAATATGCGGGATTAGATAAAGTAAATCCTTCTTCTGTTATCCTTTCTGGTGTACTAATGCTTGAGCATTTAGGCTGGAACGAAGCAGCAGATATGATTGTAAAATCGATGGAAAAATCAATTGCCTCTAAAGTTGTAACTTACGACTTTGCCCGTCTGATGGATGGTGCAACAGAAGTAAAATGCTCTGAATTTGGTGATGAATTAATTAAGAATATGGGGTAATATATAATATGTTTTTAGGAGGCTGTTCTTGGATCAAGAACAGCCCTCCTTGCATACAATCATAATCTTAAGGAGGAACGAGTCATGTCATTGAAACGTAAAAAGATTTCCGTTATTGGTGGAGGTTTTACTGGTGCAACTACTGCATTTTTGCTTGCTCAAAAGGAACTAGGAGATGTCGTTTTAGTTGATATCCCACAAATGGAAAACCCAACAAAAGGGAAAGCTTTAGATATGCTTGAAGCAAGCCCTGTTCAAGGATTTGATGCAAACATTACTGGTACTTCCAGCTATGAGGATACAGCTGATTCAGATATTGTTGTTGTAACGGCAGGAATTGCGCGTAAGCCTGGCATGAGCCGTGATGACTTAGTACAGACGAATCAAAAAATTATGAAAAGTGTCGCGCAAGAGATTGCAAAGCATTCCCCTAATTGTTTCATTGTTGTTTTAACAAATCCTGTAGATGCTATGACATATACAATTTTTAAAGAGTCCGGCTTCCCTAAAAATCGTGTAATTGGTCAATCGGGTGTTCTAGATACGGCTCGCTTCCGAACATTTATTGCTCAAGAATTAAATCTGTCTGTAAAAGATATTACTGGCTTTGTTCTTGGCGGTCATGGCGATGATATGGTTCCTTTAGTACGTTATTCTTATGCAGGTGGGATTCCATTAGAGACACTAATTTCAAAAGAGCGCCTTGAAGCAATTGTTGAACGCACGCGTAAAGGCGGCGGTGAAATTGTGAACTTATTAGGTAATGGAAGTGCTTATTATGCTCCAGCTGCATCATTAGTTGAAATGTGCGAAGCGATCCTTAAAGATCAGCGCCGGGTGCTCCCATCCATCGCATATCTCGAAGGGGAATATGGCTATGATGGCATTTATTTAGGTGTTCCGACGATCCTTGGTGCAAATGGGATTGAAAAAGTAATCGAGCTTGAATTAACAGCAGATGAAAAAGCTGCATTAGATAAATCTGCAGAAGCTGTTAGGAATGTAATGGCTGTTCTGGCATAAAAAATTGTCTGATAGTAAGATAAATAAAAAAATTCGGGAAACTCCCGAATTTTTTTATTTTATTCCTTCTTTGGATAAAATAATAGTGATATAATAGAATAAATAGACTGATAATTTTAATAATTATTTGCTATTTTTTTAAGTATCATTGAAATCGTTTACATAACTTTGGAGGTGCAGAAAAATGTTACTTGGGAAAAAAAGAAAATTAGGTAGGAAGATTGAAGAAATCTCTGCTGGAGAGAAATTAACTTTAACTGAAAAAATAGAAGACAAGGATTTATTATTATATTTAGGCCTTACGAATGATGCGAATCCACTATATATTCAACATGACTATGCCTCACAGACGCCATATAAAAAGCCAATTGTACCAAGTATAATGTTGAATGGGATTATAAATTCTGCTATTTCTAAATATTTGCCTGGACCAGGAAGCCATATTTTAAAACAAGAAATCGAATTTTTAAAACCTGTCTATCATTACGGTACAGTACAGTTTTTATTTGAAGTTACAGAGGTTAGCAACAGCAGCCATACGGTTCAAATAGAGGTAATTGGGACAAATGAGGATGAGGAAACCGTGATAAAAGGGAAATTATTAGTTTGCCCTCCTCATCGCCTTAATAAAATGGAAGGCGAAGCGCTGGATAATTTTTAACTTCATTATTTTTAGAAGGGATGTGCGAATGCATGTCTCTTTTTCTTCGAAAAAAATGTCAGTCTGAATAATGGATATTATTAATTGTTTTCCTTGTTCCAAATAGTTACACAGTTTATATTAGTAGGTAAGATACATGATTTGGTAATATTGCGAACTTGGATGAATGAACAGGGGAATATATCAACTTGGAGGCAAATATGGAGAAGACAATACTTGTTGTTGATGATGAACAATCAATCCTAACATTATTGGAGTATAACTTACAGCAGGCAGGCTTCAATGTGATTACAGCTATGGATGGGGAGGAGGGAATCAATCAGGCTTTATCCCATTCGCCAGATTTAATCGTGCTTGACCTCATGCTTCCAAAACTTGATGGGATTGAGGTATGCAAACAGCTTCGTCAACAGAAGGTGCTTATACCTATATTAATGTTAACTGCAAAAGATGATGAGTTTGATAAAGTGCTTGGTCTAGAGTTGGGTGCTGATGACTATATGACGAAACCGTTTAGCCCAAGAGAAGTAGTTGCAAGGGTAAAAGCAATATTGCGGAGAACACAAATACAAATGGATACACCAGTTGTGACAGAGGAAGAACCTGGCCATGTTCGAATTGCTGGTTTGAAAATCATTCCAGATCATTATGAAGCCTATATTGAAAATGAGTTGATAGAACTAACTCCTAAAGAATTTGAGCTTCTTTTATATTTAGCGAAAAATAAGGGCCGTGTACTTACGAGGGATCAGCTTCTTAGTGCAGTATGGAATTATGACTTTGCAGGGGATACTCGGATTGTGGACGTACATATTAGCCATTTGCGAGAAAAGATTGAGCAAAATACGAAAAAACCTATTTATATAAAAACCATTCGAGGATTAGGCTATAAGCTTGAGGAGCCTAAAGGAGAATGATTAAATTTCGAACTAGGCTTCTTTTCGCATTAATTACATTAATATTCGCCGTACTGATCGGGCTAGGAATATTGTTGGGACAGCTCTATAAAAGCTACTATTTAAACGCATTTGATGAACGATTAAAAAAAGAGACTCGGATGATATCAAGTTATATTGAAGACGAGGGCGGCATTCGAGCACTAAAAAGCGGATCTATCGATACATTTAGCAAGGTGTTAAAAGCTCGCGTGACTATTGTTGATGTTTCAGGAGCAATTATTTATGATAGCAAGCCGTTAAAGGGTGCCAGCAGCAATAACGATCATCATGCAGTCATAAAAAGTATGATTAAAAAGGATGCAGCCGGCCACCATTTAATCGAGGTAGATGACGGGTATGATCTTCATTATTACTGGAGACCGATTGTTCAATCAGGAGCAGATGAGGGCTTTGTTCTCCTTAGTACAAAAATGGCGGAAATTAATAAGGCTTATCAACAGATTTGGTGGATATTAATTATTAGTTTAGGATTTGCCTTTATTGTTATTCTTCTATTAGGAACCAGAATTATGAACCGCTATACAAAGCCTATCGAAGCTGCAACAAAAACAGCGATTGAATTAGCAAAAGGGAATTATCGGGCTCGGACATATGAAGATCAGATTGATGAGACGGGGATGCTTAGTGCTTCCATAAATATTCTTGCAAGGAATCTTCAAGATATGCAAAAATCGCAGGAAATGCATCAGGATCGCCTTGCAGCTCTTATTGAAAATATGGGAAGCGGCCTAATATTAATCGATAAAAAAGGGTATATCAGCTTAATCAATCGTCCTTATAAAGAACTTTTTCGTGTTCATGATTCTGAATATACGAATAAACTATATTATGAAGTGATTGAGCAACAGGAAATTACCTCCATAATTGAAGAGCTTTTCATGACTGAACAAAAAATAAGGAAGCAAATTTTTATCCCGCTTAGCCATGGGAGACAGCATTTCGAAGTATACGGAGTACCAATCATTGGAACAAATGATGTTTGGAAAGGGATATTACTTGTTTTTCACGATATCTCAGATTTAAAAAAGCTTGAACAAGTTAGAAAAGATTTTGTGGCGAATGTCTCTCATGAATTGAAAACACCCATTACTTCAATAAAAGGATTTTCTGAAACACTTTTAGATGGGGCGATGGAGGATAAGGAAGCACTTGCAGCTTTTTTAAAAATCATTTTGCAAGAAAGTGACCGATTGCAATCGCTCATACAAGATTTATTAGATCTTTCAAAAATGGAGCAGCTTGGTTTTCACCTTGCTATCCAACAATATAATATAAGAACAACACTTGAAGAAGTAATCGCTATATTGAATAAGAAGGCTGCTGAAAAAGAAATTACGCTTCAGTTTGAAGCCGATAAGGAATCTATTTTAATCGAGGGGGATGCAGATCGTCTGAAACAAGTCTTTCTAAATCTTGTTTCAAATGCAATATCCTACACACCAAATGGCGGGCAAGTTTTTCTACGTTTAAGCGAATCAGCATCGAAATTATTTGTTGAAGTGAAGGATACAGGAATTGGGATGGAAGCGAGTGAAGTTCCAAGGATTTTTGAAAGATTTTATCGTGTAGACAAGGCCCGGAGCCGCAATTCCGGAGGAACAGGTCTTGGACTTGCTATTGTGAAACACATTGTAGAAGCCCATAAAGGAAATATCATAGTTACTAGTCAGGTAGGAAAAGGAACGACATTTTTAGTGGAGCTTAATAAACGTTTTCATGATAAATGATTGGAAGCAAGCTCTTTTAAAATTTACACGTTTTTTACAACCTCTTTATAATCTCTTAATATCTGCCAGTTACAATAATAATTGAAAAACCCCTTCATCCAAGGAGTTAGAAAAAGGAGAAAGCAACCCCTGCTTTCTCCTTTTTCATTTTTTGTTTTGTCATATAATTGAAACCTTTTTATGATGAGATCGTATAAAAAGTTAACGAAATGTATTGGAGGGGGAAAGTGAATGGTCAGTCTAAAAAGAATTTATACAGTAACTGGACTAATATTGTTAATCCTTATATTGGGCATTACGGCCTTTACGACATGGTATACGGTAGATGAGTCTGATCAAGCGGTTATTTTAACCTTTGGAAAAGTGGAGGAAGGAATAACAGAGCCGGGGCTTCATTTTAAATTGCCATGGCCGATTCAAAGTGTAGAAAAGCTTTCAAAGGAGACATTTAGTCTCCAATTTGGTTATGAAGATAAAAAGGGGAAGTCTAAAGATTTTCCTGAAGAAACGAAGATGATTACTGGAGACGAAAATATTGTCATGGCTGATCTCGTTGTTCAATGGAAGATAACCAATCCGGAAAAATATTTATATAATGCAGAGAATCCAAAAGAGATCCTTCATGATGCTACGTCAGCATCTTTAAGAAGTATTATCGGGAGCTCAAAAATTGATGATGCCTTAACATCGGGAAAGGCTACTATTGAGTCAGATGTTAGAGAACTGCTAACATCGCTAATAGAAAAATATGATATTGGGATATCTGTTTTGGCGGTAAAGCTCCAAGACGTTGAACTTCCAAATGATGAAGTGCGAAAGGCATTCACAGATGTAACAGATGCAAGAGAAACAGCGAATACAAAGTTGAATGAAGCCCAAAAGTATAAAAATCAAAAAATGAATGAAGCAAATGGTGAAAAAGATGCGCTTATTTCGAGAGCAGAAGGAGAGAAGGCTGCTCGTTTAGAAAGAGCGCGCGGGGATGTGGCTGTATTTAATAAGCTTTACAATGAATATAAAAACAGTCCAGATATTACGAGAGAGCGCTTAGTTATTGAAACACTTGAGCAAGTGCTTCCAAATGCAGAAATTTATATTATGAATGATGACGGAAATACAATGAAATACTTCCCGATTCGTCCTTTAGAAAAAGAGGAGCCTAAGCTAAAAGCAGAAGGAAGTGAAAATAATGAGTGATCAAAATGTCGTTAATATGAATGAGCGCGGGGGAAATAATCTGCAATGGAGAAAGTATATTAAGCTCGGTATCTTCTTTGTGATCCTTTTTGTCTTAATTGGTATCCTTATTAGTAATCTTTTCGTTGTAAAGGAAGGGGAATATAAGGTAATCAGGCAGTTTGGTGAAGTAGTGAGAATTGAAAGCGAACCAGGATTATCATATAAAATTCCGTTTGTCCAAAGTGTCTCTACTCTTCCTAAATATCAATTGACCTATGATGTATCAGAAGCTGAGATTAATACAAAGGATAAAAAGCGGATTATTATTGACAACTATGCGGTTTGGCGTATAGAAGATCCGAAGAAACTGATCGCTAACGCCAGAACGCTAGAAAGTGCAGAGTCGAGAATGGAGGAATTCATCTACTCTGTTACACGTACAGAACTGGGGCAGCTAGATTACGATGAGATTATTAATGATGAAAAGTCTTCTAGAGGATCTTTAAATGACCGAATCACTGAAAAAGTGAACGAATTGCTTAACCAGGATAATTATGGGATTATTGTTACAGATGTAAGAATGAAGCGTACGGACTTGCCTGCGGAGAATGAACAGTCGGTTTATACGAGAATGATTTCCGAACGTCAATCGAAAGCTCAGGAATATTTATCAAAAGGGGATGCGGATAAAAATATTATCATCGCAAAAACGGATAAAGAGGTAAAAGAAATATTGTCTAAAGCTCAGGCGGATGCTGAAGAAATTCGAGCGGATGGAGAAGGCGGAGCTGCGAAAATATATAATGAAGCTTTTTCAAAAGACCCTAGCTTCTATTCCCTGTACCGCACATTAGAATCCTATAAAAAGACAATCAACGGGGAAACAGTCATTGTCTTGCCATCGGATTCACCATATGCCCGTTTATTAATGGGAAATACAAACTAAATCATATATAAAACCGTTATTTTTCATTCTTTATCTACTCATGATAAAATGGAGGAAAATAACGGTTTTTTGCTTTAGGCAAAGGAAGGAGAATTTTTTTGAAAAAGAAGCTTGTTTTAATTGACGGCAACAGCATTGCTTACCGTGCTTTTTTTGCCTTGCCTCTTCTGAACAATGATAAAGGGATTCATACGAATGCTATTTATGGATTTACAATGATGCTTAATCGAATATTGGAAGATGAAAAGCCTACACATCTATTAGTTGCATTTGATGCTGGGAAGACAACATTCCGTCATAAGACATTTAGTGAATATAAAGGCGGGAGACAAAAGACACCGCCAGAGCTATCCGAACAGTTTCCCTTTATCCGTGAGCTGTTAGATGCTTATGGAATCTCTCGCTATGAATTAGAAAACTATGAAGCAGATGATATTATCGGAACGCTCTCCCTTCATGCTGAAAATGATGACTTTGAAGTGAAAATTATTTCAGGTGACAAGGATTTGACGCAATTAAGCTCGGAAAAAACTACCGTTTCAATCACTCGGAAGGGAATTACCGAAATTGAAGATTATACTCCAGCACACATACAAGAAAAGTATGGCATCACACCGGATCGAATTATTGATATGAAGGGATTAATGGGGGACGCTTCAGATAATATCCCAGGTGTGCCAGGCATTGGTGAAAAGACAGCATTAAAATTACTGAAGGAATTTGGATCACTGGAGACTGTTATATCTTCCGTCGATAAAGTTAGCGGGAATAAGCTGAAGGAAAAGCTAGAGGAATTTAAAGATCAGGCATTAATGAGTAAGGAATTAGCAACAATTACGAGAGAAGCACCTATTGAAATACAGTTAAGTGAAGTGGAATACGAAGGGTATGAAAGAGAAAAGGTAGTCAGTATTTATAAAGAACTAGGATTTAATTCATTATTGGACAAGCTTAGCGGAGATATTGGATCAGAAGAAGTGAAACTTGAAGAAATTGAATTTGAAGTTGTTAATGAGATCACAGAGGATATTTTTTCAGCTGAGAACGCTTTTTACATTGAGGTGCTCGAGGATAATTATCATTATGCAGATATTATTGGTTTTTCAATTGCTAATGATAAAGGTACTTTCTATATTTCCACAGAGAAAGCGTTAGCTTCACAAATCTTTAAGGAATGGGCAGAGGATGCAAGCAAAGAAAAAGTTGTTTATGATGCGAAAAGGTCTGAAGTATCCCTGCGGCATCATGGCATTCATTTAGCAGGAGTGAGCTTTGATCTCCTCATTGCTTCTTACTTAATTAATCCATCAGCAACCATTGAGGATGTTGCTTCTGTGGCCAAAAGCCATGGCTACGAATCCATTCAATCAGATGAAGCGTTTTATGGAAAAGGAGCCAAAAGACGGGTGCCAGAAGAAGGTGAGCTAGCTGTACATCTTGCAAGAAAAGCTGCTGCATTAGAAGCGTTGAAAGATAAGCTTGATAAGGAACTGAAGGATAATCAACAGGCAGAGCTTTTCTATGAATTAGAAATGCCTTTATCTTTAATTCTTGCTGATATGGAATCCTGTGGGGTTAAAATGGATCTTGAACGATTAAAAGCCATGGGAGAAGAGATTTATTCAAAATTAATTGCTATTGAGAGCCGAATTCATGAGCTAGCAGGAGAAAAATTTAATATCAACTCACCGAAACAGCTTGGAGTTATTCTTTTCGAAAAGCTAGGGCTGCCTGTTTATAAAAAAACAAAAACGGGGTATTCAACCTCAGCGGATGTTCTAGAGAAGCTTGAAACGAAGCATGAAATCGTTAGAGAAATCCTCGATTATCGCCAGCTTGGAAAGCTTCAGTCCACATACATTGAGGGCTTGCTTAAGATTGTCAACAAGGACAATGAAAAAGTGCATACTAGATTTAATCAGGCTTTAACACAAACAGGAAGGTTAAGTTCAACAGATCCAAACCTTCAGAATATCCCTATCCGTCTAGAGGAGGGAAGAAAAATCAGGCAGGCATTTATCCCTTCAGAAAAAGACTGGGTCATCTTTGCTGCTGATTATTCTCAAATTGAGCTTCGTGTACTTGCTCATATTGCAAAGGATGATAAGCTGATTGAGGCTTTTAAACAGGATATGGACATCCATACAAAAACTGCGATGGAAGTATTTCATGTGAGTGAAGCGGATGTAACTTCCAATATGCGCCGGCATGCAAAAGCAGTTAACTTTGGGATTGTATATGGAATTAGTGATTATGGTTTATCGCAAAGTCTTGGGATTACACGGAAGGAAGCTGGTCAATTTATTGACCGTTATCTAGAAAGCTATCCAGGGGTCAAAGCATATATGGAGGATATTGTTTCTGATGCCAAGCAAAAAGGATATGTCTCCACACTTCTTCATCGCAGAAGATATCTCCCTGAAATAACAAGCCGTAATTTTAATCTGCGCAGCTTTGCGGAACGGACAGCGATGAACACGCCGATTCAAGGAAGTGCGGCTGATATTATAAAAAAAGCAATGATCGATATGGCCGAACGTTTGAAAAGAGAAAACTTAAAAACTCGTTTGCTTTTACAAGTACATGACGAATTGATCTTTGAAGCTCCTATGGATGAATTAGATATTTTGAAAAAAATTGTTCCAGAAGTGATGGAAAATGCAGTTGAGCTTAAGGTTCCGCTTAAGGTTGATTACGCCTATGGACCAACATGGTTTGATGCTAAATAAAGCAGATAATAAATATAAATGAAATGATGATTGTACAGGAAGTGATAGAGCATGCCTGAATTACCAGAGGTAGAAACCGTCCGCAGGACACTATTGGAATTAGTGAGCAATAAAGAAATTGAACACGTTTCCGTTTTTTGGCCAAAGATTATCAAGCAACCAGAAGAAATTGCTCAATTTCAGGATGCATTAGTCGGCCAGACGATAAAGGACATTGGAAGAAGAGGGAAATTCTTAATCCTCTACACAGATGACTATGCGCTTATCTCTCATTTGAGAATGGAAGGGAAGTACGGTGTGTTCCAAAAAATAGAGCCCGTAGAAAAGCATACTCATGTAATCTTTCATTTTACGGATGGAACGGAGTTGCGCTATAAGGATGTACGGAAGTTTGGGACCATGCATCTTTATGTTAAAGGACAGGAATTCAACACCCTCCCGCTATCACAATTAGGACCAGAGCCCTTTTCTTCAGACTTTACGGTTGAAGCATTAGCTTCAAAGCTCTCGAAAACAAAAAGAAATATAAAGGCAGTTTTACTGGATCAAAAAGTTGTGGTAGGTCTTGGAAATATTTATGTGGATGAAGCGTTATTTCGCTCGGGAATTCATCCGGAAAGGGCCGCTGATGATTTAACTAAAGAAGAGATAGAAAGACTTCATCAGGAAATTTCAAATACCTTATCAGAAGCTGTACAAAAAGGAGGGAGTACGATTCGATCGTACGTAAACTCCCAAGGGCAAATTGGCATGTTTCAGCTTGAGCTATTTGTCTATGGGAGAAAAGGTGAAGAGTGTAGGATTTGCGGAAGCACACTAGAAAGAATTGTATCAGGTGGACGCGGGACGGTCTTTTGCCCAGAGTGCCAGGCGAAGTAAGTTTTTAAAAAGGGGCTGACCAGCCGCCTCCGCATTTCGGTTTGTCTAGCTACAGCGGCTATCGCCTATCTAACTTCAGGTCCTCTCCCTACGATAAGTCGACATCCATACGCTCTCGCGAATGTGTCTCCTATATCTCAGTCGATGCCCTTCCAGTTAGTACGTCGATGATCAAGCCGCCTCCGCATTTCATATTAACACTGGATAGGCTTCTTCCATATACTATCTTAGCGATTGTCAGGGAGGAGTCCTATTTATATGATGCACACAATCACACTTTTGTTATTGGCGTTTGCTGTAAGTCTAGATAGCTTCAGTGTTGGATTAACTTATGGCATAAGAAAAATGCATATTCCATTTAAATCAATTGGCATAATCGCCTGTTGTTCTGCCGTTGCATTAATGACTGCAATGATGCTTGGCCGTATTTCAACTCAATTTTTATCTCCCGCATTTGCGGAAAGCTTAGGAGGAATCATTCTTATTGGTCTTGGTGCATGGGTTTTGTATCAATTTTTCCGGACTGAAAAAGCAAAGGATGTACTTCCTCACGAGAAAACGATTGTCAATTTTGAGATAAAATCGTTAGGGCTCGTCATTAATATTTTACAAAAGCCAATGTCTGCAGACTTTGACAAATCAGGGACTATTACGGGAATAGAGGCATTAATGCTCGGGGTTGCTTTATCACTTGATGCTTTTGGTGCGGGAATTGGGGCAGCTATGCTTGGCTATTCTCCTTATTATTTAGCATTAACTGTGGCGATCATGAGTTCACTTTTTGTTTTCATTGGGATGAAGATCGGCACACTTTTTTCAAAAAGCAGTTGGGTACAAAAATGTTCATTCATTCCTGGCATTCTTTTAATTCTGCTGGGAATATGGAAAATTTAAAGGTTTAGGGTGAATTAACGAATGTCTATAGTTGTCGGCTTAACAGGTGGAATTGCAAGCGGGAAAAGCACCGTCTCTTCCATCTTAATCGAAAAAGGAATTACAGTTTTTGATGCAGATATTGAAGCTCGTTTAGCCGTGGAGAAGGGCGAGGAAGCCTATTATGAAATTATCAGCCAATTCGGTGAGGAAGTTTTGCATGTAGATGAATCAATTGATCGTGGAAAATTAGGCTCAATAATATTTCATAATCAAGAAAAGCGTTTTGTACTCAATAATATCGTACACCCAGCTGTTCGTAAAAGAATGATCATGAAAAAAGAAAAGGCAGTTGCTGATGGAGAAAAGTTAATTATTATGGATATTCCGCTGCTTTTCGAAAGTAAGCTCACATTTTTAGTGGATAGAACACTATTAGTATATGTCGATGAAACTATTCAATTAGAAAGATTAATGGAACGCAATCACCTTTCGAAAGAGGATGCTATTGCAAGAATTCATTCGCAAATGCCTTTAAAGGAAAAAATTCAATTGGCAGATGCAGTAATTAATAATAATGGAACAATCGAAGAAACAAAGAAACAATTGTTGGATATCCTTACTAATTGGAATGCCCTATGAATAGCGAAATAAATTCACTGAGAAGAAAAAGAGCCGAAGGGCTCTTTTTTATATTTAATTAACAGAATAATAAAACATTTAAATTCCACATTTTAATTATCACAAATGTCCACCAATATGTTATACTAATTATAACAACAAGCATTAAAAGTATAACATTAATGTGGAAGGGGCCGTAATATGAAGGCGAAAATTGCAATTAATGGTTTTGGAAGAATTGGACGAATGGTATTTAGAAAGGCCATTCTTGATGACAAACTTGATGTGATTGCCATCAATGCAAGCTATCCTGCAGAGACGTTGGCACACTTAATAAAATATGATACAAATCATGGCAAATTTGAAGGGGAAATTGTTGCTGAAGAGGGAGCAATTATTGTTAACGGAAAAAGAGTGCAATTATTGAGCAACCGTAACCCAGAAGAACTTCCATGGAAGCAATTAAATATTGATATCGTTATTGAAGCAACGGGGAAATTTAATTCAAGAGATAAAGCTGCTCTTCATTTAGAGGCTGGAGCGAAGAAAGTAATTTTAACAGCACCAGGAAAGAATGAAGATGTGACAATTGTTATGGGCGTAAATGAAAGCGCATTAAACATTGAGGAGCATGATGTTATTTCAAATGCTTCTTGTACGACAAACTGCTTGGCACCCGTTGCAAAGGTTCTTGATGAACAATTCGGAATTGAAAATGGATTAATGACAACTGTTCATGCGTATACAAACGATCAGAAAAATATTGATAATCCACATAAGGATTTACGCCGTGCGCGTGCATGCGGCCAGTCAATTATCCCGACATCAACAGGTGCAGCAAAGGCATTATCATTAGTACTTCCGCATTTAAAAGGAAAACTTCATGGAATGGCTTTACGTGTTCCAACTCCAAACGTATCACTTGTAGATTTAGTTGTTGACCTTAAATCGGATGTCACAATTGATCAGATCAATGAGGCATTCGAAACAGCCTCTAAAGGTTCTTTAAACGGTGTTTTAGACATTACAGATGAACCACTAGTTTCTATCGATTTTAATACAAATGAACATTCTGCTATTATCGATGGATTATCTACAATGGTAATTGGTTCGAATAAAGTGAAAGTCCTAGCATGGTATGATAACGAGTGGGGCTATTCTTGCCGTGTAGTTGACTTAACAAAATATGTAGCTCAGGAATTATTTAACTCATCAATTGTAAAAGTTGGAAACTAAATAATCGTAAATAATGGAGGCTTGCCGGTACACCGGCAGGCCTATTTTAAATTGGCTAAACGGCCGGATCAAACTTTAAAACAATTATTTGTTAGATCTGTAAATCGTGGTCGTTTTCCAGAAAGATAAATGTACACTATATTGTTTAGTATATAAATAGAAAATAATTTGCTTTAAAGAGGAACACCCTCATGAGAATCCGAGTATGGTTATTGGGATTCTCATGAGGGTGTTTTTTTACGGAGGGTGCAAAATCATTAGTAGCATGGACGTTTAAAAATAAAGATGAATAGAAAAGAATTTTAGCGATTGCTGCAAGAAGCAAAGAATAATATTGTTGTGATGTAAATCACGGCATCGAAGTGTAATGTCAAATTATATGCAGTGATTTATTCAACAAAAAAGCAAGTGTTGAAAAGTTGTTTGTATTTATTCAATACTTTGTAACATGCCCCCCACGGGAAGCACATATATAACTCTTACTATATTGGTATAGTAAATCAAAACAAATATAGGAGAGATACGTCTTATGGAAGAACTTATACTCGCACGGATTCAGTTTATGTCCACCACACTGTTTCACTTTATCTTTGTTCCATTATCCATCGGATTAGCTTTCATCATTGCTATTATGCAGACGATGTATCTAATTAAGAAACAAGAAATGTATAAGAAGATGGCTAAGTTTTGGGGAATCTTTTTCTTAATAAATTTTGCGGTGGGGGTTGTAACGGGAATTATACAGGAATTCCAGTTTGGAATGAATTGGTCAGATTACTCCCGTTTTGTCGGTGATGTGTTTGGTCCACCGCTAGCCATTGAGGCATTGCTTGCTTTTTTTGTTGAATCGACCTTTATCGGATTGTGGATTTTCGGCTGGGATAAACTGCCCAAACGATTACATTTAGCTTGTATTTGGATTGTATCAATCGGGACGATTTTATCAGCATTATGGATTTTGGCTGCTAACTCATTTATGCAAAATCCAGTTGGTTATACCATTCAAAATGGTCGGGCTGAAATGAATGATATTGGTGCTTTACTTGCAAACGAAAAGCTGTGGGTAGCTTTCCCACATACGATTTTTGGAGCCTTTACAACTGGTGCTTTCCTGGTTATTGGTATAAGTGCGTGGAATTTATTGAAGAAAAGGGAAATCGACTTTTTTAAACGCTCGATGACCATTTCTTTAATTGTTGGTTTCGTATCAGGGCTTGGAATTGCTTTTTCAGGACACGCCCAATCTACCTATCTAATGGATGCTCAGCCGATGAAAATGGCTGCTGCTGAAGGACTGTGGGAAGATAGTGAGGATCCAGCCTCATGGACAGTTTTTGCGAATATTGATGTAGTAAACAAAGAAAGTACAGCTAGGCTTGAAATCCCTTACATGTTAAGTTATTTAGCATATGGTGAGTTTTCTGGAAAAGTAAAAGGGATGAACACGTTACAAGAAAAGTATGTGCAAGAATTTGGAGAAGGAAACTATATTCCTCCTGTTAAAACGACATTTTGGAGCTTCCGCATTATGGTGGCAGCAGGCGGTCTCATCATATTGCTTAGCGCGGTTGGACTATTCTTAACATGGCGTAAAAAAATCGAAAAGAGTACTCGCTACTTAAAATGGTTAGTTCCGGCAATATTCCTTCCTTATATTGCAAACTGGTTTGGGTGGATTATGTCTGAAATCGGTCGTCAGCCGTGGGTTGTAAATGGCTTAATGTTAACCGCTGATGGGGTTTCACCAAATGTATCCTCAGGACAAATTTTGTTTTCGCTTATTTCTTTCACATTAATATATACGTTGCTTGGAATTGCGATGGTGTATTTATTCATTAGAGTGATTAAAAAAGGACCAAATGAGAAGCCGAAAGAAGATATTTCTGCCTCAGATCCTTTTAATTCAGGAGGGCTGAACAATGCAGTTAAGTGAGTTGTGGTTTGTTCTTGTCGGTGTTTTGTTCGTTGGTTTTGTTTTTCTTGAAGGATTTGACTTTGGGGTTGGAATGAGTACAAAGTTCATTGCAAAAAATGATTTAGAAAAACGTGTATTGATTAATACAATTGGTCCGTTTTGGGATGCCAATGAAGTGTGGTTGCTTACTGCCGGAGGAGCGATGTTCGCAGCGTTTCCTCATTGGTATGCGACTTTGTTTAGCGGTTATTATTTACCGTTCGTTATTCTCTTGCTCGCTCTAATTGCGAGGGGTGTTGCCTTTGAGTTTAGAGGAAAGGCTGATTCAAGGAGTTGGATTCAAACGTGGGATTGGTCGATATTTCTTGGCAGTCTTTTACCACCGTTTTTGTTAGGTGTTTTATTTACTAGTCTAGTAAAAGGGCTACCTATTGATGAAAATATGAATATGCACGCAGGATTCTTTGATATTGTCAATGTATATACTGTTGTCGGCGGAATTGCTTTCGTATTGTTATCATATTTGCATGGTTTAATGTTCATTACATTAAAAACGGTAGACCCCCTTCGTGAGCGTGCCCGTCAAGCAGCGTTGAAAATGTATATGGTTTCTGGAGCAGTTGTTGTGCTTTTTGTTGCATTAACAGTGTTTTACACAGATGCATTTATAGAAAAAGGTGCCATCCTAATTCCAGTGTTTGGGCTTGCAATTGTTTTATACCTACTTTTATATCCTTTATTACGTAATAAAAAAGAAGGACTCAGCTTTACTGTAACAGGCTTAATAATGATACTCGTCACCTCATCGTTCTTTATTACATTATTCCCGAATGTGTTGATTAGTTCCATAGATATTGCCAATAATTTGACTGTCTACAATGCAGCTTCTGGTGAATATTCATTGAAATTTATGACAATTGTTGCAGCGATTATGGTTCCGATTGTTCTTGGTTACACAATTTGGAGCTACTATATATTCCGCAAACGTGTAACAAGTAAGGAGCATTTAGAATACTAATGAACAAACAACTTTTCCACTATAAGGGAAGTAAAGTCCTCATAATATTAGTTGGAATACTTACAGTTGCACAGGCCATCACAATTATTTTTCAAGCGATTTATTTATCGGAAGCGATTGTGAAAATGTTTAAAGGGACTGCTTGGTCGGCAGTCCTTCCCTCTTTTTATGGTTTTATTGTAACGTATATGCTACGGCATTTTTTCCAATGGGCAAAGGAAAGACTTGCCTATCGGTTTGCTGATCAAACTTCCCTTTTCATTCAGCAATTACTCGTCCGCAAGTTATTTGAGCTTGGCCCTCGCGGGATCGGGAAGCAAGGTTCTGGAAACATGATCACACTATGTTTAGAAGGAATACCAAATTTCCGAAAGTATCTCGAGCTTTTTATTCCCCGTTCGATAGCAACTGTTTGTATTCCGGTGGTCTTACTTATTTACATTTTAATCGTAGATATGACTTCGGCTATCGTTCTTGCTGTTGTCATGCCGATTATGATTGTTTTTCTTGTCCTATTAGGGTTGATGGCACAAAAACAAATGGATGCGCAATGGGATACATATCAGCTGCTTTCCCGTCATTTTGTGGATTCGTTGCGGGGGCTTGCTACGTTAAAATATTTGGGACAAAGTAAAGTCCATCAAGATGCAATTGAAACGGTTAGTAATAAATACCGGATTGCCACGAACCGCACACTAAGGGTGGCTTTTTTATCGACATTTTCTTTAGATTTTTTTGCTAGTTTATCTGTTGCGATTGTTGCTGTCGAGCTAGGACTGCGCCTCATAGATGGCCATATTGGCTTTGAGGCTGCGTTAGCAATCCTCATTTTAGCTCCGGAATATTTCTTGCCAGTGCGTGATTTAGGGAATGATTACCATGCGACAATGGATGGAAAGGAAGCAGGAGAAAAAATCCATGAGTTACTTGAAAAAGAGACCTATGCTAGTGGGGATAGTGAGATATCAGTTCCACAATGGCATGAAGAAAGTACCTTATCTGTTGAACAATTAACTAAAAGTTCAGATGAAGAAGAGAGGCTGCTATTGAAAAATATTAGCTTTCAAGTGAGCGGCTTCAAAAAGGTAGGAATTGTTGGGATGTCAGGAGCTGGAAAATCCACGCTTATCGATATATTATCTGGCTTTTCTCATCCGACAGATGGGAAAATCATGATGGATGAAACAAACTTAGCTCATTTATCTTTGCAAGATTGGCAGAAACAAGTGACATATGTTCCGCAGCATCCATATATTTTTGCCGGAACAATCGCAGAAAATATTAGCTTGTACGAACCGAATTCTTCAAGAGAAAAAATAGAACAAGCAGCAGAGATGACAGGTTTAATCGATTTAATCAAAAGTCTACCTAGTGGTTTAGATGAAAAAATTGGTCAAGGCGGTCGAAGTTTAAGTGGAGGAGAAGAACAGCGAATTGCGTTAGCACGCGGGGTGCTGCAGGGCCGCCCGATTATGCTAGTTGATGAACCAACAGCCCATTTAGATATTGAAACAGAACATGAGATTAAGAGCATGATGCTGCCATTACTAGAAAATAAACTTGTCTTTTTCGCAACGCACCGTCTGCATTGGATGAGAAATATGGATGTTATTTTGGTGCTGGAAGATGGGCAGCTGGTTGAAAAGGGAACACATGATGAGCTTTATCATCAAAAAGGTGCATATTATCGACTAATAAACGCACAAAGAGGGGGAAGTGCGGAATGAACTTATTTCGAATTTATGTGGCTCCCTATTTAAAACAATTTAAATGGTTAATGGGTGTTACGATTTTTTTAGGCGTATTAACCGCTCTTGCCGCATCAATGCTAACATTTACGTCAGGGTATTTAATCACAAGTGCTTCAGAAATGCCAGCAACCATTCTTCTTCTCCAAATTCCAATCGTTGGTGTTCGGACCTTTGGAATATCACGAGCAGTAACGAGGTATTTAGAAAGATTGACGGGACATAATGCAGTATTAAAAATACTGGCTGATATGCGAGTTAAGTTGTACGGAATGTTAGAGCCACAAGCATTATTTATCCGCTCTCGCTTTCAAACAGGGGATATAATCGGCACACTTGCAGATGATATTGAACATTTGCAGGATGTTTATATTCGAACCATCTTTCCGACGATCATTGCACTGTTTCTATTTGTTTATACCATTAGTATTTTAGCCTTGTTTGATTGGGTATTTGCATTATGGATGGCATTTTGTTTGAGTATCATCGTTTTTGTTTATCCGCTTCTCTCCTTATTCTTTCTGAAAAAACAGCAGATGGAGTTAAAAGAAAAACGAAGTCGGTTATATCAAACATTTACAGATGCTTTATTTGGATTGAGTGACTGGATTATTAGTGGGAAGAAAGAACGTTTTATCAAGAAATTCACCTTGGAAAGTCAGGAGAGCCATAGGATAGAAAAAAGAATGGCATTTTGGAACCAATCTCGTGCGTTTCAGTTGCAAGTATTGTCAGGTCTCATCTTAATTATTGTCGGAGTGTGGGCTGGCTATGCGGCTCAGGCTGGTGAGATCATGCCAACCTATATTGCTGCATTTACATTAGTTACGCTACCAATTTTAGAAGGAATGGCCCCACTCTCACAGGCGATGGAGCGAATCCCTGTATATCAGGATTCGTTACAGCGCATTGAAAACATCCGCCAGAATGTACCAGTGGAAACAGCAGTTACCGAAAAAACAGAAGTATCTATTCATCCAAAGGTTTTATTTCATGAGGTTTCCTATCGTTATATCGGGGAAAAAGAAAATGCCCTACAGCATGTTTCTTTCTCTATTCCGTATGGTCAAAAAATTGCATTACTTGGAAAAAGCGGTTCAGGGAAGTCAACATTGTTACAATTGCTCCAAGGTGCACTTTCCCAAAATACTGGAACGGTAAGTATTCATGGACAGCACCCAGAAGCATATAAAGAAAACATTTATAAATTGTTGAGTGTGTTAAACCAAAAGCCATACTTATTTGCAACAACAGTAGAAAATAATATTCGGTTAGGCAACAAAGAGGCTACTGCAGAGGAAGTTGCTGAGGTAATCAAGCAAGTAAAGCTCGATCACTATATTCGTTCACTTCCGAAGGGAATCCAAACTCAAATGGAAGAGACAGGTCAGCGGTTCTCCGGTGGGGAAAGGCAGCGAATTGCTTTAGCGCGGATATTATTAAAAAATACGCCGATTGTTATATTGGATGAACCGACAGTGGGGCTAGACCCGCAAACAGAAGCTGATTTGCTCGAAACAATGTTCTCTGCTTTAAAGGATAAAACAATTATTTTAATCACACATCATCTAATTGGGATTGAAAAAATGGATCAGATCATTTTTTTAGATAAAGGGCAGGTCACGATGAGTGGGACACATAACCAATTAATGGAGACGAGTGAACGCTATCGACAACTATATTTATTAGACCGTGGCGAAGGATGAAGCTCACCAAATTTTTGCACCATCGGTGAATTTTCTTGTTAATACACGGGCATTACCGGGAAGAGGGATTTGTTCACCATTTTCGTCCTATCCTAAATAGGATTTGTTATATTTGAATAGAACACACGAAGCCCTGCTAACAATTTTTTTAAAAGCATATATTGCAAAAAGAAATCAAACAAAGTATACTAGTCCTCGTGAACTTCTTAAATTTTGGTTATAATGGCTACTTAAAGGGTTAGGACCTCTCTGGACTAACTTTCCCCCGTGGTAGTCGTGAACCATTGGAAACTTAGAAATTCATTATTATTGTTAAAGGGGGAAATTTGAATATGGAAACAATGGGTCGTCATGTTATCTCGGAATTATGGGGATGCGATTTTGAAAAGTTAAATGATATGGATTTTATTGAAAGAACGTTTGTAGGTGCAGCATTAAAATCTGGTGCTGAAATTCGCGAGGTTGCCTTTCATAAATTTGCACCACAAGGTGTTAGCGGAGTGGTGATCATTTCCGAGTCACATTTAACGATTCATAGCTTCCCAGAACATGGATATGCAAGTATTGATGTATATACATGTGGTGATCTTGATCCTAGCATTGCTGCTAATTTCATTGCAGAGGCTTTAGGAGCCGAGACATGTGAGAATATTGAGATTCCTCGTGGTATGGGTCCAGTTCAAGTTAAGCAATCTAACATTCTATAATGAATATTGAGATGTGAAACTCAAGAGGTGTATTTTATGCACCTCTTTTTATTTTGTCTTAGATTATACTGTTGGGGTTTTTCATAAAAAATAGTACAATAAGAGTATCATACATATATGAACGATTAGGATTCGGAGCTGATAATTATGAAATGTCCTTCATGTCAAAGCAACAATACCCGTGTTCTAGATTCCCGTCCCGTCGATGATTACCGATCTATCCGGCGCAGAAGGGAATGTGAGGCTTGCGGGTATCGTTTTACAACCTTTGAAAAGGTGGAGGAAATTCCGCTTATTGTTGTAAAAAAAGAAGGGACAAGGGAAGAGTTTAGCCGTGATAAGATATTACGGGGACTAATTAAAGCTTGTGAAAAAAGGCCAGTTGCTCTAAAAGAATTAGAGGAAATAACTTCTGGAGTTGAAAAGGAGTTACGCAGCAATGGAGTTTCAGAAATTAAGAGTGAAGCTGTAGGCGAAATGGTTATGGATAGGCTAGCCAAGATTGATGATGTTGCCTATGTAAGGTTTGCTTCAGTCTATAGACAATTTAAGGATATTAATGTATTTATTGAAGAGCTAAAAGAATTGATAAAAAAAGAGCAATAATTTTTCTGAGCTAAAAACCTCTTTTTAGCTCTTTTTTTACTTTGATTTAGATGAATAATATGAAAGGTTGATGGATGATGGCTCAGCATTGGCAAGAAATGCTCCCTGTAGATAGATATACGGTTGCAGCGAACGGATTATTGCATGAATATGACCGGAAAGTGCTCACCTTTTTGTATCAGCCTTTAATTGGATCAACCTGCTTTAGTTTGTATATGACATTATGGGCGGAGCTTGCAGAAAATCGATTATGGTCCAGTTCCAATACCCATCATAGCCTAATGAACTTTATGGATATGAACTTAGAAAGGATTTATCAGGCACGTGTGAAGCTAGAAGGAATGGGTCTTTTGAAAGTATTTGAAAAAAAAGATGAAGAATCCCGTTCATTCATTTATGAGCTTATCCCTCCATTAACGCCTGAGGAATTTTTCTTAGATGGAATGCTCAATGTTTATTTGTATAGAAAAGTGGGCAAAAGCCAATATTCAAGATTGAAACGTTTTTTCTCTGACGATAACATTCCTTCGAAGGATGAGTATCAGGATGTAACGAAATCCTTTCAGGATGTGTACATGTCTGGGCATCAGGAATCAATTTCCTTTACTTCAGATACAGAACCAATCATTCTTCCATCTGATGGTCAGCGCTTTATTGGAAGAAATGATCCCGAGGGCATTCAAGTTAGCCAAGTACAATTTAATTTTGACCTTCTAGCAGCTGGTTTAAATGAATCGCTTGTACCAAAGAAGGCATTAACGAATAGAGTGAAAAATGCAATAAGTAATCTTGCCTATCTATATGGGATTGATCCAATTCAAATGAAAAACATTGTGATTAGCGCCCTAACCGAAAATAATGAAATAAATATTGAAGAGCTAAGAAAGTCTGCAAGAGATTGGTATCAGCTTACAAATTATGACCAGCTGCCATCACTTGTTGATCGAACACAGCCTGTTCTGCAGCAAACGCAACAAAAAGAGCCAGAAACGAAGGAAGAAGAGCTGCTTCGTTATTTAGAGATGACTTCACCGAGGCAATTATTAAAAGATATATCAGGCGGTGCAGAGCCTTCAAAGGCGGACTTGCAAATTATTGAAGATGTGATGTTTCAGCAAAAGCTTTTACCGGGAGTCGTTAATGTTCTAATTCAATATGTTATGCTAAAGTCAGATATGAAATTAACCAAAGCATACGTGGAAAAAATTGCGAGTCATTGGGCAAGAAAGAAAATTACAACAGCAAAAGAAGCTTTTGTTTTAGCAAAGAATGAGCATAAACAATATACTGAATGGGCTGATGGGAAGAAAACGCCTAAGACAACAAAATCTTCAGGAAAAAAGAAGCCCATTCGCACTGAAATGCTGCCGGATTGGTTTGATGATCAAGAGAAGACAAGTCCCGCTGGCAAGAAGAAAGATGACGAAGAACTGAAATTGAAAAAAAGGGAACTGGAAGAAACATTGAAGAAATTGCGTTCAGGGGAGGGAACTAATTAATGGAAAAAATTAATGATACATTAAAACGTCTTGCTGGAAAGGGAGACTTTCAAAAAAGGTATGAAATGCAGCGCAGAGAGACATTGAATAACCCTGATGTGCAAGCTTTTTTAAAAAGCCATGAAGATGAAATAACAGATGATATGATAAATAAAAGCTTAATAAAACTATATGAATATACTCAGCAAAGTAAGGAATGCAATCAATGTTCAAACCTTGATAACTGTATAAATATGATGAAGGGCTATCACCCAAAGCTTGTCATTCAAAGGGGAAGCATTGACCTTCATTATGATAAATGTCCACGTAAAGTGATGGAAGATGAAAAACGCAAAAATGAAAAGCTGATTCAAAGTTTGTATGTCCCTAGCGATATTCTCCATGCGTCCTTTGATTCTATTTACGAGGATGATGACAGGATTGATGCTGTCCAGAAAGCGGCATCCTTTCTGATGAGCTACAAACCTGACTCAAAACAAAAAGGGATCTACTTCTATGGGAAGTTTGGAGTTGGAAAATCGTATTTATTGGGTGCTATTGCAAATGAACTTGCAAACAAAAAAGTATCCTCGATGATCGTCTATGTACCTGAATTTTTACGGGAAATGAAAAGCTCGATTGCGGATTCAACATTAAATGATAAAATTGCCGCCATTAAAAAGGTACCTGTTCTGATGTTCGATGATATTGGAGCAGAAACGATGTCGAGCTGGACAAGAGATGAGGTACTCGGTCCGATTCTTCAGTTTAGAATGCTTGAGAGCTTGCCGACATTCTTTACGTCAAACTTTGATTTTCACGAGCTAGAGCATCATTTGTCATACAGTCAGCGTGGCGAAGAGGAGAAGATGAAAGCAAGACGGATCATGGAGCGTATTAAATACTTAGCCGAACCCGTTTTAGTAGAAGGACCAAATCGGAGGGTATAACAAAAATATAATTTAGCTGTCAGATAATCTGGCAGCTTTTATTTTTCTAGGAAATTATTTAAACGGATGATTTGGGGAACTTTGTGACAGGTTGTCTCCATCCAGCTCCAGCGCCTATCGCCTATTTGACTTCCCTTCCCCTCTTACGATAAGTCAACATCAAATCGCTATCGCTCTTCGTGTTTCCTTTATCTCGTCAGGGGCGGTCCAGTCCGTACGGCGATGATCAAGGCGCTTCCGCATTTGTTTTTAAGACTTTTATGCGGATACTTCTATTTTGTCCAAGTCCCCCATATACATTAAAAACAGAGATTTTAATAAAGGGGGGATTTGGTTGATCGAAATCATTTTCCAAAAGAATGAAGATGCCAAGGATTTTTACCAATACTTACAGCTTTATCTGGCATCTTCTGCATTATCTACTAACATTCTTCGTTTTGAAGATCAACATATAGTTAAAATGAATATTAGGTCAAATGGGAAGAAGTATGCAGATATCTTCAAAGAAGCTTTTTATCAATTTATTAAAAAAAGCAAACAGGATTACTGGTTTCGCAGAATTTTAGCAGAACATTATTATTATGAAGATGAAGAAGAACAGCAGCAAATACTAGAAATCATCCACTCAATACTTGAAGGAAGCAGAGAGGATCTGGCAGTGTTTGTTAGTGACCTAGACGTCGAAAAGAATTTGAAGGAAGCTATCAGCCAAATTTTTCAAGAAAATATCGCCTTTTCCTTTGATTCCTTTGTGAAATTCAGGATGCGCCCGTTAATGGACCAATTGGCTAAATATGTGGAGATATCGATTGATGAATATAAGATGGAACAGGAATATCAGATGTTTATTCAAACATTAAGGGATTTTCTGTCGGGCAGGGAGGCAAAGCTAAACCATATTCATTTGCTCATCGATGATGGGATTCACTTTTTTGATGAGCATTTTTATGAAATCAAGCGTTCAGACCTTACAAGAATGATTGATCGTAAGCTATTATTTAACCACCCAGTATATGTTGATTCTGTTACAATCGCTCCTTTGCTTTCTATTGCACCAACCTCGATCTATTTATATGCCGAGGATATGGAACAGCCGCTTGTCAGAACCATTCAAAATATTTTTGAAGAAAGGTTAATTTTTGTTCCGATTGCAAAGTTCTATGAAAGAAAAAGGCAGTTTTCCATTACTACAGAGGAAAAAATATAACGTCAGCCCTTGCATTTCCGATAATAACAAACTATAATACAGTACATATTAAGATAAACAGTAATTGTAATGATGAGGACAAGGGCATTCAAATAACGGTTTCTAGAGAGGGAAGGCCTGGCTGCAAACTTCCTAACACGATTGAAATGCTTACCACCTTTGAACTTCAACTTTGAAATTTTGATTGAATGGGATGCTATATGAAATCAGTTACGCTGCTTGCTAACCATTCCTCAAAATAGTATGGGTTGACGGAACAAGCCGTTATCTTGCTACAAGTCATTTTTCGTATTTACTTAAAATGAGAAGTAGGGTGGAACCACGTGTGTATACTAACTCGTCCCTTTTTTAGGGACGAGTTTTTTTATTTTTTACAAAAAATAGGAGGATGTGTTATGTCAGAAGTTATCAAAGTTTCGTTCCCAGATGGCGCAGTGAAGGAGTTTTCAAAAGGAACGACAACAGAAGAAATTGCTGCTTCCATCAGTCCCGGACTGAAGAAAAAATCACTTGCCGGTAAATTTAATGGGCAAATGTACGATCTTCGCCGACCAATTCTGGAAGATGGGGCAATAGAAATTATTACTCAAGATAGTGAAGAGGCATTAGAAATTCTACGTCACAGCTCAGCCCATCTAATGGCACAGGCGATCAAGCGTTTATATAAAAATGTTAAGCTTGGTGTGGGCCCTGTGATTGAAGGCGGATTTTACTATGACATGGATCTTGACCAATCGATTACACCAGAAGATCTGCCTTTAATTGAAAAAGAAATGAAGAAAATCATTAATGAAAATATTGAGATCGTACGTAAAGAAGTAAGCCGGGATGAAGCGGTTCAGCTATTCAAGGAAATCGGCGATGAATATAAGCTTGAGCTAATCGAAGCGATTCCAGCTGATGAGACGGTTACACTTTATGAGCAAGGAGACTTCATTGATCTTTGCCGCGGGGTTCACGTTCCTTCTACTGGAAAGCTAAAAGAATTTAAACTATTGAGCATTGCTGGTGCGTACTGGCGCGGAAATAGCGATAATAAAATGCTTCAGCGTATTTATGGAACAGCTTTTTTCAAGAAGGAAGATTTAGCTGAACATTTACGCTTGCTTGAAGAAGCGAAAGAGCGTGACCACCGTAAAATAGGGAAAGAATTAAGCTTATTCACAAACTCCCAATTAGTCGGCCAAGGGCTGCCATTATGGCTTCCAAAAGGTGCTACAATCCGTCGTATTATAGAAAGATATATCGTTGATAAAGAGGAGCGTCTTGGATACAACCATGTATATACACCAGTTTTAGGAAGTGTGGAATTATACAAAACTTCTGGTCACTGGGGGCATTATCAAGACGGTATGTTTCCTGTAATGGACATGGATAATGAACAGCTTGTTCTTCGTCCGATGAATTGCCCACATCATATGATGGTGTACAAGAATAGCATTCACAGCTATCGTGAGCTTCCAATTCGAATTGCTGAACTTGGTACAATGCACCGTTATGAAATGTCTGGCGCATTATCAGGACTTCAACGTGTACGCGGAATGACTTTAAATGATGCCCACATCTTTGTTCGTCCTGACCAAATTAAGGATGAATTCAAGCGTGTTGTTCATTTAATTCTTGATGTATACAAAGATTTTGATTTAACTAAATACTCTTTCCGTCTTTCGTATCGTGATCCTGCTGATACAGATAAGTATTATGATGATGACGAGATGTGGGAAAAGGCACAATCCATGTTAAAAGAAGCGATGGATGAATTAGGTCTTGATTATTATGAGGCAGAAGGAGAAGCAGCATTCTACGGTCCGAAATTGGATGTTCAAGTGAAAACTGCTATTGGAAAAGAGGAGACTCTTTCAACAGTTCAGCTTGACTTCTTACAGCCAGAACGTTTCGATTTAACATATGTTGGTGAGGATGGAAAGCAGCATCGTCCAGTCGTTATCCACCGTGGTGTTGTTTCAACAATGGAACGATTTGTTGCCTTTTTAATTGAAGAATATAAAGGTGCTTTCCCAACTTGGCTTGCTCCAGTACAAGTGCAGGTTATTCCAGTTTCTCCAGACGTTCATTTCGATTATGCGAAACAAGTTCAAGAGCAATTGCAAGCAGAAGGCTTCCGAGTGGAGCTTGATAACCGGAATGAAAAAATCGGGTACAAAATCCGTGAAGCACAAATGCAGAAAATTCCTTATATGCTTGTTGTTGGAGACAATGAGGCAGCAGAAAAGGCAGTCAATGTCCGCAAATACGGAGAACAAAAATCTGAAACAGTTTCATTTGAAAGCTTTGTTACAGGATTAAAAGCAGAAGTAAAACATTAATTTAAAGAGAGGCTTACGCCTCTCTTTTGTACGTGGAAATGGATGTTCCCCTATTTAGTACATTCTTAAATGATAAAAACTACTTGCATGATTTCAGTTCTGTTGTTATAATTCAATTCGTTGTTATAAAAATGAACGTTTGACATGAATACTGCTTTGTGATATAGTATCTAAGGTAATTGAATACAGTTTGAGGAAAAGAAGAAGCACCCGCTTCTCACCTGATTGACGCTAATGTCAGCTGTTAGCAGGTTTTACGTGAACATTTTAAGTTTAAATTTGTCCGTAAAGTGTGGGTGTTTTCATCCACACTTTTTTTATTTGTTTAAAACAAATCTGCTCTACCTGAGCCGGAATGAAATGTATTACTTGCGACTTTAGTTTTGGTCTAGTGCAGCTGGCAGCTTCTTATAAAAGCAAGGCGCCTTGCGCTTTTCGTGTCATTCTTGACCCAAACATTGTGTTCGCATTAAACCTTGGAGGTGTCTAACTATTAGCAAAGATATGTTGTTAAACGAGGGCATTCGCGCCCGCGAAATTCGTCTCATTGATCAGAATGGCGAGCAATTAGGTATTAAATCAAAAAACGAAGCACTTGAAATTGCTGCTCGTGTAAATCTTGATCTTGTTCTAGTTGCACCGAATGCAAAGCCTCCTGTAGGCCGTATTATGGACTACGGAAAGTTCAAATTCGAGCAGCAGAAGAAAGAGAAAGAAGCTCGTAAAAATCAGAAGATCATTAGTATTAAAGAGGTTCGTCTAAGTCCAACAATTGAGGAACATGATTTTAATACAAAACTTCGCAATGCGATTAAATTCCTTGAAAAAGGCGATAAAGTGAAAGCGTCGATCCGTTTCAAAGGACGTGCGATTACTCATAAGGAAATTGGCCAGCGTGTTTTAATCCGATTTGCACAAGCGTGTAATGAAGTTGGAGTTGTGGAATCACATCCAAAAATGGACGGCCGAAGCATGTTTATGGTCTTAGCACCTAAAAACGACAAGTAAGAGGAGGAATTCCAATGCCAAAAATGAAAACTCACCGCGGCGCTGCAAAGCGTTTCAAAAGAACAGGATCTGGTAAACTAAAGCGTTCACACGCTTACAGAAGCCATATGTTTGCTAACAAATCTCAAAAACAAAAGCGTAAGCTTCGCAAAGGAACACTTGTTTCTTCAGGCGATTACAAACGCATCCGTAACTTATTAGTAAATCTTAAGTAAAGCTCGAAATTAGGAGGGAAATCATATGCCACGTGTAAAAGGCGGTACAGTTACTCGCAAACGTCGTAAAAAAGTTCTTAAATTAGCAAAAGGTTATTTCGGTTCAAAACATACATTATATAAAGTTGCTAACCAACAAGTAATGAAATCTTTAATGTATTCTTATCGCGATCGTCGTCAGAAAAAACGCGACTTCCGCAAACTATGGGTTACTCGTATCAACGCAGCAGCTCGTATGAACGGTCTTTCTTACAGCCGTTTAATGCATGGTTTAAAGCTTGCTGGCATCGAAGTAAACCGCAAAATGCTTGCTGAATTAGCAATCGCTGATGAAAAAGCATTTGCTGAATTAGCATCAGTTGCTAAGCAAAACTTAAATAAATAATCTTGCTAGAAATGCGAAAAGCGGTCTGATTAGCTATGAAAAGCATAAGACAAGCCGGCAGGAAGATGATTCGTTAATCTTCTTGACGTATTGGCTTATGACTCGAAAAGCTAGGACGCTTGCGCTGGACATAAAAAAGCCATTCTCTTTTTAGGAGGATGGTTTTTTGTCTATTGTAGATGTGCTAAAAGGGGAGTAGAAATGAATTTATTGATCATCTATTTAATTATTATAAATCTCGCAGGTTTTTACATAATGAAGGCAGATAAAGCAAAAGCAAAGAAGCAAGAGTACCGAATTAGTGAAAAAACACTTTGGCTTGTTGCATTAGCGTTAGGAGCAACTGGAATGACTCTCGGTATGAATGCGTTTCGACATAAAACTAAACATCTTCAGTTTAAAATTGGATTGCCTCTCCTAGCTTTGGTCGATATCGCTCTTTGCCTGTACCTCCTTAATCTTTTGTCATAACCGGCTTGACTGCTAAATAAGCTTTAAGAGACTGGTGGAACTAAAGAGGTGAGCGAAGGTGGATGATCAACTAACTATGCTGTTTGTGATGGTTGAAACGGCTGGAATTTTAGCGCCAATTGCCTTTATTTTATTTCATATTCTGCGACAGTTTTTATTTATCCCTGTTCCACTTGTTTGCTTAACGGGTGGAATATTATTCGGGAGCTTCTTTGGCAGTGTATTTTCAATGATCGGTTTAATGCTTAGCAGCATTTTCTTTTATATGCTTATTAATAAAATGCCGAAAATGCATAAAAAGCTAAGCAAACTAAAAAAGCGCTGGTTTGGAGAATACCGGAATTTAACGGTAGGTCAAATTACTGTATTAAGACTAATTCCGTTTATTCATTATCATTTATTAAATTTTTGTCTTATTGAAAGAAATAAAAGCTTTCAAGATTATTTGAAGCATTCGTGGATTACGAACTTGCCTTTAGCAGTATTCTATACTGTATTTGGAGAGTTTATTAGCAGATTTACTCCTTCAATGATACTGATTATCTTGTTCTCGCTGGCCATTCTTGTATTTATCTTAAGGGAGAAAGTTACTATCATAAAGTGGCGGGAATTTTTTAAAACCGTATAAGACATGCGAAAGCTGGAGAAAAAAACGTTCGGACATAACCGAACGTTTTTTAAATAAGGTCTCCAAAAGGTGTGGTGGAGGAATGACCTTTTTCCATAAATTCCTTTATTGGACTTTTCCAATCGACTCTCGCATTAGGGTATTGCTCGGTAATTTTCTTTTCAATGAAATGAAAATCCTCCCGCACCATTCCTTTAAGAGCGGATGTACTGCGAGGCCATACAAAGATGGATATAACCTCAAAGGCATTATCCGTCGTCCCTAAATATTTTTCTCCTTCAAAAAGCACACCTTTATAAGTAATTAAGAAGTTTTTACGAACATTATTTTGGTCATCCAAAAAATAATAGCGCCTCTGTTCATGGGCAAGTTCTAGCTTGCGCTTTGGATTTAGTAAGTATCTTACTGTTGTATATATTAGAAAGATAATAAGAGCAAATAAAAGAAAGCGTAACAGCCACATCATAACAAGCCCTCCAATGCATTTTCCTTTTAATACGGATAGACGTTAAAAAAGTTTCAACTTTTTTTTTATTTGTTATAATTTTTATGTCCTCATATAGCAATACGTAAACGGATAGGTTAATAAATTAGGATGGTGACTCATGAATTATCAAAAATTATTTGCGATGCAAAAGGGGCTTGATCAGCATATCGAAAGCCAGCATCAATTAGAAAACGAAGATTTGTTTGATCGTAAAATACTTGCCTTATTAGTAGAGTTAGGGGAATTAGCAAATGAAACAAGATGTTTCAAGTTTTGGAGCGTAAAGCCCTCCTCTTCTAAGGAGACAATTTTAGAAGAATTTGTAGACGGAGTTCATTTTATTCTTTCTCTAGGATTAGAGTGCGGTTTTGAACAGAAAATTGACTTTATCGAAAAAAAGGAAGTAGAAGAATCAATCAATGATCAGTTTTTGATTGTGTTCGAGAAAGTAAGCCAATTCAAAAAATGCAAATGCTTAGAGAAGTATCAGGAATTGTTTCAGGCATATATTCACTTAGGGGAGCTATTAGGCTTTCATGCAGAAGATATAGAAAAGGCATATATGGATAAAAATGAAGTAAATTATCAAAGGCAAAAGGAAGGATATTAGAATATTTTTCTTCATTAGCTGTCTTGGCGAATCTAAGACTTTATGAATTTTAAAAAAAAATATAAGTTAAGGTTACTTGTCCACTCCAATTTTATTTATTGACATAAGTTATAGAGAAACAAAAAGCAAAATCAATATTTAATAAGGAGTGGATTGAATGAGAAGAACTAATAATGGATGTTGTGGACAAGGTGTGGCACAGAATAGCAAACACGAAGTATGTCCACCACTGCCTGCATGTCAAGAGGCTAAATCAAAGACCTTATTTTGTGAGGCAGATCAGTTTGCAGCAGCTGACACAATTGAAGAAACAGTTGTTCTTGCAGATGTATTAATTCAAACATTGTCAGAAGCAGATGTGCAGCTTCCAGTTCCGGCAAGAGATATCAAGCAAATCCGAAAAAATGTAAAGTTAACACAATGCAAGGCGCTTCCAGTCGTTGGTAACCCACTTTTAGTTAAGCTATTTGTGGAAGGTTTTGTTCACAAAAATATTCAATTTGTCGATAGCTGCAGCGGATTCGTAAGGGACTTTAATGTAAATGTTCCATTTAAGTGCTTCCAACAAGTTGAATTGGCTAACCCTGTTGCCTTTCCTTTCGGTGAATTTAGCGTAAAAAGTAATGTTCTTGAAAGAAGACAGCTTGCTAAGGATGGAATGGGAGCAGACCGCTGCAATTTTGGTTCAATCACATTTGAAGTGAATACTGAGCCGATTAATTGCAAATTGCTTGCATCAGCTGTGAATCAATGGGATATTTTACACAATTTTGATCAATGGGGCCGCTTTAATAAAATCACAGAAAAAATGGAAGTTATTCTAATTTTAAAATTGACTCAAAGACAGCAAATTGTTGGCGGTGGGGCAGGTGCTCCTGGAACGGCTGGAGCTCTATGTGAACCGGCAGTGACTGATGTAGAGACTATGAGTACAATTCAAAATGAAGAAACGCCACTAAATGTTTGGGAAAAATTTAAGAACATTACGGGTCAATAATGATGAATGAATGAATGAATGAATGAAGGGGTGCACTGAATTAAATGCACCCCTTCATTCATTTTTATGCTTGCAGGAAAGGGTCAAATGAATAAACGTCTATATATTGTTTTTGTAAGAGATCAATTGATAACTGGATGCTGCCTTTAATATGGAGAATGGATGTTTTTTTCTCTGAGCTAAGCTCCTTATGCCAAGTAAAGCTTGCCTTGCGCAGCTCATACTCTATGTCATCAGCAAAAACTTGTTCACATGTTTGGTGAATGCTAATTTCATTTTCAAGAGGAGATGAAAACAAATATTCCCTTTGGTTCCTATTAGGTAAAATTGGCGGAGAAACCCAGTGAATGTTTTTAATTTTTTTCCACGAGATTGGAATCTTAAGGACACAAATATCGTGTGAAGGATCATCCTTTACATATTCAATGTTAGCCATTAATGTTCCGTTCAATAGTAAAATAGCTGAAGGTAAATGCATTTGACAGTTTAAAGATGGGTTAGACCATTCCATTTTTGTTACATTGGTTGTTGGCGTTAATAAATCGAAGGAATCCCAAATATCAATATTTATGTCCACTTGGGCAAGCAATACTGGGAATTTCACTATTTTTTTTGGTGTGTCCACAGTCGAATTGTTCTTGTACAGTGTAAAATGGCAAGATTCATTTGCATCATCAATTATGCTCGAAGATTCCTCTAAAGAAAGAAAAGGTCTTTCCTGTTCAGAAGAATGTTCTTCTTCCTCTTCTAAGATAGGAAGTTGTTCCTTAACTGTATGAACTTCCTTCAGCATGGAGGAAATCCTTTCGAGAATAGTTGGAAATTCATTTTTCCCGAATTGAGGATCCAACTGCTGATCTAGATTAGAAGATGATTCATCTGGGATAAACAATTCCCCATCTGGACTAGCTTCTTCTAGTAAAGCTGAATAAAAAGGAGAATCTTCTTTAATATTAGAAGAGTCATTATATTGTATTGAAGAAGATTCATTCTGTTTTCCAAAAATCAATTCGGTTATAGACTCCTCATCGTTGTTATTCGGATGTTCCTGAAACAAAGTCTCATCGGTTATATGATCATTATCCTCCTTTTGAATTGATTCTTCTTTACTTCGGGCATTCTCTTTAACTGTCAAATGAGTTTCTTTGATCATAGGTGAAGTTGGAGTCAGCAAAGAAGAATTTTTCTCCTTCCTTTGTACAGGAGTATCTTTGAATTCCTCCTCTTCGTTCGTTACATCCTCTTGTTCGCATTCAAAATCGGCTTTTATTTGCTCCAATTGATTTCTAATGATAACCGGGGGAGGATATATTAATGGAGTAGAGGTAATTTGCTGATTCGTTTTACTGTAGATTGAACCATGTGAATGAACATTAGATTTACGATGAGTACCCATATTCTTTACTTTTTTCATCACTTCCGAAAGATGCTGCTTATATAAGCTGCATCTCGAATGCCCCCTCTCACTTTGTTCTGCCATGAATTCCTTTAACAATCACAATCAGGCTCATCTTTATGTGCTTTTGAATGATAAACTTGTACTTGTTGTTTTTGCAGCACTTTAATGATGAGATCAAGAACCATTTTTTCTTCTATTTTAGTAAAAGTTCCTTCCCCTAGGTGATAAGGGAGAGGGCATCGATCAATCGCTTCATCCCACTCAACAATATTGCTAGAGATTAGTTCGCAGTAAGGGAGTTCATTATAAAATTGTGTACTTTCTTGATGAAATTGGGAAAGATCATTTGTTTGTAGTTCTTTATTTTCTTGACATCCCTTAGGCAGATGCCTAGAAGTGAGAAAGTCAAATTCATTGCGCATGTTCATCTCTGGCATGTCGGGCTTTGACAAAAAGTCTTTTATTTCAGTTACACATTGAAAAGGAATATCAACAGTGAGTGAAAGCAAATCTGATGCAATGTTCTTTTTTCTGTAATCTATGTTATTTTTGCAGGGGCTTGCATACTGTATATTTTTTCGGACAAACCCCTTAACAAATAATTTGTTTGTTGGTAATAGAAGTCTGCATTGAGTTAATTTTACATTCTTTTTAATATCTTTAATTTCTAACACAGGTGCCGGAAACTTTATTATGGCGTCTAAATGTATTTGTACATCAACCTCAGCCAATACAACCGGCACTTTTGTAAGAATTAAAGGCTGGTGATGACAGTCGCAATCAGCATCATTAAAGGTTAAATCATAGTCATTCATATTATGTTCTTCAGACATTTGGGCCCCTCCTCAATCTATACTAATTCATCCTATGCAGGATATTAGTTTATGTTTCGGTGAATACCCACTGGTTTTTGGGAATCAATAAAAGAATGAAAGCCCAATACAAATATTGCGCTGGGCTTAAATCAACATATTTATAAATATACTGGTGGCAAGCATGTGACTGCACAAAGACATGAGAGATCAACATTTATAAATATTCCGGTTTTAACTAAGTCATCCACCTTTTTGCCGTCGATTTGATCGCATGGCGATTTTGGTTCATGATCCTCACATTTCTGATCAGATTTAATAATTAATAATTCAAGCGTTACACATTTCTCATCAAGATCGATAATTTTAAAAATGAATGAAGAAATACAAACAAATTTTTTCTGTTTTGAATAGGATGTATATGTTGTTACGCCAGATGCTTTAAAAGGTTTACAGCTGCCACAATACAGAATAATAGGGATCGTGTTCTTCTTTCGTTTACATTCTTCTTCATATACCCCATACGAGTGTTTTCCATGACCGTCATCGCCGGCTTTTCTTTGTGCTAAGAGTATCGCATGTAATATTTCTTCCACGCAGGTTTCATTGTCTTTATGATGATCATTACATGTCTTTTTGTTATACTCTTTGTGGCTGGCTTCATCATGATCCCAAAGATAATCATAGCTATCTTTTTCAAATGAATTTTTGCACTTTTTACATATATCCATACCTTTCACCCCTTAATAAAATATTCATAATTAGCATACGGCTAAACAGGCCAAATGATTGAGTTCCTGTCCATTAATGAGTAGATTTTTTAGATAGTAAATTTTTTTAATGGTAACAAATCATTTTGATAATGGTTTGGATGAAGTGAGCTGTATGATCAAGAGCATTGATGATAAAGGTTTTCTTCATTTCTGATTGCAGGTTCTAATTGCGAAGCAATCTCCAAATGAAAATAAAGCTATCTTGTTTGATAATTCTTTCAATTATTTCATGTGTTTTGTATAATAAAAACGAATACATAATTATTAAGGGAGTCGAAATAATGACTAAATTAGATGCAACTTTATCAATGCTGAAGGAATTAACGGATGCCAAAGGGATTCCAGGAAATGAGCGCGAACCGCGCGAGGTTATGAAAAAATATATAAGCCAATATGCTGATGAAGTAACTACAGATGGACTTGGCAGCTTAATTGCAAAGAAGACAGGAAAAGCAGACGGCCCAAAAATTATGGTAGCGGGTCACTTGGATGAAGTAGGCTTCATGATCACAAACATTGATGATAAAGGATTCCTTCGCTTCCAAACAGTAGGCGGCTGGTGGTCTCAAGTAATGCTCGCACAGCGTGTAACCATTGTAACGAGCAAGGGAGAAGTAACAGGAGTAATCGGTTCCAAGCCACCGCATATTCTTCCTCCAGAAGCACGCAAAAAGCCAGTAGATATTAAGGATATGTTTATTGATATCGGTGCATCTAGCCGAGAAGAAGCAGCTGGATGGGGAGTTAAGCCAGGGGATATGGTCGTTCCTTATTTTGAATTTACAGTAATGAATAACGAAAAAATGTTATTAGCAAAAGCTTGGGACAACCGAATCGGTTGTGCAATTGCTATTGATGTATTAAAAGAGCTAAAAGATGTGGATCATCCAAATGTTGTTTATGGTGTCGGAACTGTTCAGGAAGAAGTAGGACTTCGCGGTGCACGTACATCCGCACAAAAAATCGAACCGGACATTGCTTTCGGTGTTGATGTTGGTATTGCAGGGGATACACCAGGAATTACTGAAAAAGAAGCTCTAAGTAAAATGGGCAAAGGTCCTCAAATAATCCTTTATGATGCATCTATGGTATCTCATAAAGGCTTGCGTGATCTTGTAACAGATACTGCAGACGAACTGAATATCCCATACCAATTTGATACAGTTCCTGGCGGCGGTACAGATTCTGGAGCAATCCATTTAACACATAATGGAGTGCCGGCCCTTTCCATTACCATTGCAACTCGCTATATCCATTCACATGCAGCAATGCTTCATCGTGACGATTATGAGAATGCAGTGAAACTCATTGCTGAAGTAATCAAACGACTTGATAGAGAAACAGTGGATAAAATTACGTTTAACTAAGGAATTGATATAATACCCCGCTGAACGCGGGGTATTTTTTTGAGTTTTTCGGAATAAGGTCCGCCGGTCCAAGCAAAAGAAAAGGTACGAAAACGATTGTGATTTCGTACCTCATCTCTTTATGGCCTACTGTTTTGCACATGGAAAGATCAACTTTATTCCCTTATTTCAACCCGCTTTCCAACGTTTGCAGCATCTCTTGCTTATCTTGTTCAGAGGAATTGTTCCAAATGACTTCAAATAAAACACCTAATCCAGGAAGCATTTTCTCTTCCCCGTTTTGGATGGCATCAACGATTGTTTCCTTTAGCTCGTCCTGAGAATTGCCAGTAACATTGTGTATGATTGCATTACGCAGGTTTAAATTCATCTACTCAAACTCCCTCCAAATAGTCATTTCAATATTATGTTTTCTATTTTCGGATTTATTATGTAAGATAGAAGAAGAAAAATAGAGATGGCTTGTCTGGGGATTACGATCTTGTGCCCCCTAGCTGCCTCAGCCAGACAAAGAAAAAGGTAAAGGAGGAAGAGTGTTGAAGCATATCCACTCGGCAAAAAATCCTCAAATAAAACAATGGAAAAAACTATTAACGAAAAAGGACCGGGATAAAACGGGCACTTTTATGGTGGAAGGCTTTCACCTTGTAGAAGAAGCGCTTTTAGGCGATCAGATCATTGAAATCATTATTAGTGAAAATAAGGACCTGCCCCCAAGCTGGGATTATGGTTCCATTTCTGTAACAGTGGTAACCGATGAAATTATTACGCAGCTTTCTGATACAGAAGCGCCACAAGGGATTGTAGCGATATGCCGTCCAACAGGAATGAGTATTGAATCGGTTAATGCAAACAAACTTTTACTAATTGATGCTGTTCAGGATCCAGGCAACCTGGGGACGATGATTAGGACCGCTGATGCCGCGGGAATGGATGCTGTCATCGTTGGAGAGGGCAGTGTAGATATATATAACCCGAAAGTCCTTCGTTCCGCACAAGGCAGTCATTTTCATCTGCCAGTCATTAGAGGCAATCTTTTTGACTGGGTAAAAAAGTTGAATGAGGCAGCCATTCCTGTATTTGGCACTGCTTTAGAAAATGCAAAAGAATATACGGACATTCATGGAAGTGAAAAGTTTGCTCTGATTGTGGGCAATGAAGGAAGCGGTGTGAATAAAGATTTATTGGATGCGACTACCGCTAACCTTTACATCCCGATTTTTGGAAAAAGCGAATCATTGAATGTCGCCGTTGCAACTGGAATTTTACTTTATTATTTACAAAATGAAAAATAGGCATTATTTTACCGGAAACCGTTTGAAAGTATGCGAAGAATATACTATAATAAACAGCAAATTATATTTATAAAACAATGACGGAGAAAAGTAGCTTGCGAAAGAACTTTTCAGGGAAAGAATGCCTAGACTGAGAGCATTCTTAAGGGATTGCAAACGAACATTCACCTCCAGAGTTGACATCGGGACCATTGGAAAAACGGTGAGAGTTAGATAACTGTCTAGCTCTTAGCGGCTAGCCCCTCGAGGTCATAAGCCAAATCTTCCAGAAAGGTAAAGTATACCTTTCCGTGAGATTTGTCTTATGCTTTTCGGGGCTGAAGGGGCCGCTTCCGCTTTTCGGGTGTAAAGATGTGCCGGCTTGTCGCCGTTATCGAAATGAAGCGAATACATAAGCGCTAATTTTGCTTTTGTGTTAAAAAGGGTGGTACCGCGAATCCAAAACCTCGTCCCTTTCATAGGGAGAGGTTTTTTATTTTGCAAAAAAACAGAAATTGAAGGAGGAAGTAAGATGCAAGAACGTTTAAAGGAATTGCAAACGGAAGCGCTGGAAAAAATTAACCAGGCATCAAATTTAAAAGAACTGAATGACATTCGTGTTTCCTATTTAGGGAAAAAAGGACCAATTACCGAAGTCCTTAAGGGCATGGGGAAATTATCTGCTGAAGAACGCCCAAAAATGGGGGCTCTCGCAAATGAAGTAAGGGATGCTATTGCAGCACGCATTGAAGAAAAGCAAAAGCATTTAGAGGAAGCAGCCGTACAAGAAAAATTAGCTGCAGAAAAAATTGATGTCACATTACCAGGCCGACCAGTGAAAACGGGGAACCATCATCCATTAACACGAATTATTGAAGAAATTGAAGATTTATTTATCGGTATGGGCTATACAGTAGCAGAAGGACCTGAAGTGGAAAAAGATTATTATAATTTTGAAGCATTGAATCTTCCGAAAGGTCACCCTGCTCGTGATATGCAGGATTCATTCTATATTACAGAAGAAATTCTCCTTCGTACTCACACATCACCTGTTCAAGCAAGAACAATGGAAAAGCATGAAGGAAAGGGCCCTGTGAAGATCATTTGTCCTGGAAAAGTGTACCGCCGCGATAATGATGATGCAACACACTCTCATCAATTCATGCAGATTGAAGGACTAGTGGTTGATGAAAATATCCGTATGACTGATTTAAAGGGGACACTTGAAGTGTTCGCGAAGAAAATGTTCGGAGAGGATCGAGAAATTCGTCTTCGTCCAAGCTTTTTCCCATTCACTGAGCCATCCGTTGAAATGGATATTTCTTGTAAAATTTGCTCTGGAAAAGGCTGCAGTGTCTGTAAAGGAACGGGCTGGATCGAAATTCTGGGTGCAGGCATGGTTCATCCGAATGTTCTGGAGATGGCCGGATTCGACTCGAAAAAATATACAGGCTTTGCATTCGGAATGGGACCAGAACGAATTGCCATGCTGAAATACGGGATAGATGATATTCGTCATTTCTATACAAATGATGTTCGTTTCTTAAAACAATTTTCAATACATGAATAAAACAAGGCAGAGGAGGATTTACTATGTACGTTTCATATAAATGGCTGCAGGAATACGTTGACTTATCCGGCGTCTCTCCTGAAGAATTAGCGGAGAAAATAACGAAGAGCGGAATTGAAGTTGAAGGTGTTGAGGTGCTAAATAAAGGAATCAGCGGCGTTGTCGTTGGTTATGTTCTTGAAAGAGAGCAGCATCCAAATGCTGATAAATTAAATAAATGCTTAGTTGATATTGGGGCAGAGGAACCCGTTCAAATTATTTGCGGAGCTGCAAATGTAGATAAGGGGCAGAAAGTAGCGGTTGCAACAGTTGGAGCGGTGCTTCCGGGCAATTTCAAAATAAAAAAAGCAAAGCTGCGCGGAGAAGAATCAAACGGGATGATTTGCTCGCTGCAGGAATTAGGCATTGAAAGCAAGCTCGTAGCAAAGGAATTTGCAGAGGGCATTTATAATTTCCCTCAAGATATTGAAGTAGGGTTAGATGCAATCGAGCAATTACATCGTGATGATCAAATATTAGAGCTTGGTTTAACACCGAACCGTGCAGATTGCTTAAGCATGCTTGGCGTTGCTTATGAGGTAGCTGCCATTTTGGGCAGAGAAGTGAAGCTTCCTGTTTCTCAGGTTGAAACGTCTGCAGAAAAGGCAGCTGATCATATTCAGGTGACTGTTGATGCGAAAGAGGATAACCCATTATATGTGGCAAAGGTGATTAAAAATGTAAAAATTGGTCCTTCTCCATTATGGATGCAGGCGAGATTAACAGCTGCCGGTATTCGCCCGCACAATAATGTCGTCGATATTACAAATTACATTCTTCTAGAATACGGACAGCCACTACATGCCTTTGACTATAATCGTCTTGGTTCAAAAGAAATTCTTGTACGCAGAGCGAAGGATGGCGAGGAAATTGTTACGCTTGATGATGTGAAGCGTAAATTAACTGCTGATCATTTAGTTATTACAAATGGTGAAAAGCCTGTTGCTCTTGCAGGTGTAATGGGGGGAGCCAATTCAGAGGTTCAAGCAGACACAACGACTGTTCTATTAGAATCTGCTTATTTCATTGGGGCGCCAATTAGAAAGGCATCAAAAGACCACGGTTTGAGAAGTGAAGCAAGTGCCCGCTATGAAAAAGGTGTTGATCCTAATCGTGTAAGAGCAGCTGCAGAAAGAGCAGCACAGCTTCTTGCAGAATATGCTGGCGGTGAAGTACTGGAAGGTTCCGTCGAAGCAGATTCATTAACAGTTGAGCCAGCAGTTGTTTCCGTTACTCTAGAGAAAATTAACCGTGTACTTGGAACAGATTTAACGATGAAGAATGTAGAGGATATTTTTGCTCGACTTCAATTTGAAACAACGACTGATAACGGAACGATTATTGTAACTGTGCCAACACGACGTGGGGATATTACGATTGAAGAGGATTTAATTGAAGAGGTTGGCAGATTATATGGTTATGATAATCTATTATCTACGCTCCCAATCGGTTCGGCAACACCAGGCCATCTATCACCATATCAAAATAAGCGGAGAATGGTTCGCCGCTATCTTGAAGGAGCTGGACTATACCAAGCTGTTACGTACTCTTTAACAAACGAGGCGAAAGCAGCACAATATGCGCTCGAAAATCGAGAGCCTGTAAAATTAGCCATGCCAATGAGTGAAGACCGCAGCATTCTTCGTCTAAGCATCATCCCGCAGCTGCTTGAAGTGTTAAAATACAATGCGGCACGTCAGCACGACAGCCTTGGAGTCTATGAAACGGGTGCGGTATTCTTAGGAAATGGTTCTGATGAATTGCCGGAAGAAAGAGAGCATCTTGCTGGTGCTGTCACTGGCTTATGGCAAACCCACCCATGGCAGGGAGAGAAAAAAACTGTTGACTTCTTTGTTGTCAAAGGAATTCTTGAAGGGTTATTTGATAAGCTTGGGATTGCGAGTGAAGTAGAATTCCGCCAATCTGAAAAGGATGGTCTGCATCCTGGAAGAACAGCAGAAATTTACTTGTCAGGCAAATCGGTTGGATTTGTCGGCCAAACACATCCAAAAGTGGAAAAAGAGTATGATTTAAAAGAATCATATGTGTTTGAATTATCGCTTAAGGCGATATTAGAAGCGGAGGTTTCACCATTGCATTATGTAACCATCCCGCGTTTCCCATCCATTACACGTGACATTGCTCTTGTAGTTGATAAGGAAAAAGCCGCAGGTGAATTAAATGCAATGATTAAAGAAGCAGGCGGTGCTTTACTGAAAGAAGTTCATGTGTTTGACTTGTATGAAGGGGACCGAATGGAGCCGGGCAAGAAGTCAATTGCCTTCTCATTGAAATATTTTGACCCTGAACGGACGTTAACAGATGAAGAAGTTGTAAAGGCACATGATAAAGTATTAAACGCAGTGAAAGAAAAGGCTGGAGCTGTGTTAAGAGGATAAGGACGAGGGGATGCTGCTTAGCATCCCCTTTTCATGTCAAGCCTCTTTAATTTCTTTTTTTTCATCTTCATCTTTGTCATCCATTAGCCCCTTTGTAGAGCTTTTAAATTCTTTTAATGATTGTCCCATAGCACGTCCAATTTCGGGGAGCTTTTTTGGGCCAAAAATAATGAGGGCAAGAACAAGAACAATAATTAAACCTGGTATACCGATATTTGATAGCATGATTCACACATCCTTATTTATTTTAGAAAGGTACCAAATGATTCTCTCTTTTTGCACATTACGCATTTGTCGTCATTTAAAGACAATGTTTGATAGTTGCCTTTACATGTTTTGCATTCTTTTGTATAAAGTGGGTGGGCAACCTCTACTGATGGCTGAATCTTTTCTTCAACTGTAATCGCTTTTTCGGGACAAATGTCTTGGCATAGCAAGCATCCTGTGCATTGTTGAGCGGATATTGTAAATTCTGTTTCAGTTATTTGCAAACAATTCCTTTTACAAAGCATTTGACAAGCTTTACAGGCAGTACATTTACTAATATTTAAGGAAATATGAGTAAATTGATAATTTGGATAAAAAATAGACAGATCTAATTCCTTTTGGTTAAAGCGCCATTTGGCAGGTGTCATATGCTTCATTGTTGATAGAGCTTCTTTTTTCCAAAGGGAAAATATTTCCCTGCGTGTGACCCTTTCCTCCGTTTCCATTTCTATACATTGGACTGAAAAAGGGGATTCGTTGATCTTCTCTAATATATCACATGCTTTAGCAACTGTTTCCTGCCACTCCTTGTTCCATGCTGTTTGTTCATATATGATTGTTTTTACTCCCTTTCTATAAATTCCAAGTAATTCTTTAATGGAGGGAGGATGTTTTTCTGTAACAACGAGCTTATTTTGACTAATCACTCTTCTTGGAAGAAAGCCTTCAACCGCTTGCACAGGACATGCAGCGATACAGCTGCCGCATTCTGTACATTTATCATTATCAATGATCGGTATGCCATCCACATTTGTAAGTGCCTTCTCCGAACAAGAATCTATACATCTGCTGCATGTTGAAAGTGGACTTTGAAAGCGGGAACAGGATTCTAAAATGCGAAATTCATAATCGAGACTTTCAATCCACCTATTCAATATTCCCATCAAAGCCACTTCCTTTTCAGATTAAGTAATTTTCTATTAAAAAAAGCTATGAACCAAGGACATAAAATACGTATCTGCTTAATCCTTCAGCAAATCCGATTACAAATAATGCCGTAAATGCCAATGTAACTGTCGTTCTCTTTACTGGCGATAAGGCCATATAGCCAAATAGGATTAACCCAATAAGTTCAATTCCCCATCTCAATGCAATCGTTCCCTGGTAAGCTTCGAGGGAAGATTGAGCAGATGCCGCTGCAATCATATTAACATCTGTTAATGCAGAAGGGAATAATGCTAATCCTATTAACTGGAGAGCGATCCCGAATAGAGCAATATAAAATGAAAGCCTAACCAGCTTTTGGGCTGCCTCATCCATGCTTTTTGCACGTAAGATAGGAACAGTCAGACTAGCAAATAAAACTGAGCCTAAAATAAAGGCTGTTCCATAAAATGAAGTGAAGGTGTTAATCGAATTCCACCCGCTGACTAAGGAATTGGAGTAAATTGCTGCCATACAGAAAATATCAATTAAGCCGATAATGGCAGTTCCAATTATTAGAAGTGGGTTTATCTTTTTCTGGATAATTGTCAGTGCAGTTGTGATACAAGCTGCTCCAATGAATGCCCCTGTAACGAGTATTTCACGACTCATCCAAGAAGAACCGACATTTCGGATAGTGTTCATTGCATTACTTGGTGTACCTAAATGTGCAAATGAAGCAATTAGGCCGACCAATGATAAAGCAGTGATCACCATAAGCGGTATTTTTAAAATAGCGAATAAAGTCTCTTCATCAGATTTCCCTAATCTCAGCTGAAACAGCCATAACGTAAAAATTCCGCCAATTGCTGTTTGAACACAGACTGTAAATATTAACAATGCCCACTCATGCATGGGATTCCCTCCTTTGATAATGAATTCTAACTAGATAAGTACATTTATGAATGGATCACTATATTTGGTTTCGTAATTGAAGCATTTGGCATTCCTTTGATTTCATTGACTGATCCGTATTTGGCCCTAAGTTCGTCTATCGGACCGAATTCAATTGCACGCATAATACAGGAGCTTACGCATACAGGATCTTCGCCTTTTTCACGTAAATCAATGCAGGTATCACATTTTGTCATTTTTCCAAGTTCTTTTGAATACTGTGGTGCACCATAAGGACAATTCCATTCACAGTACCGACATCCTACACATTTGTCATGATCGACTAAGACAACTCCATCTTCATCACGCTTGTACATTGCACCAGTTGGACAACCTTTCATACACCCGGGCTCATCGCAATGATTACACGATAGTGAAACATGATAAATTGCTGGTTTAGGATAGGTGCCTTCTTGAAAATCATATACTCTCCGAAAATTTCTTCCGACTTCTAAATCATTTTTATCTTTACATGCAATCGTACATGTCTTGCAGCCTACGCATTCAGCTACATTTATATAAAATCCCATTTGTGTCATTATTCAGACCTCCTTTGATTTAAAATTTTATAATCCTTTGCTCCCATTTAACATCTTCCTCAAGCTGCTTGCCTTCCCATTTTTCCAAATTAACATGAGCCGAATTAAAGCCAGAGGATCCTAGCCCTTTTGGAATATGTGGGACAAATAAATTGTCGGCACCGCCTCGGTCAATTCCAGTTTTTTCATCAATATCCACCCATGCCCCGTGTGGGAGCCCGACTACACCTGGCATAATTGTTTCAACGACAGCTGCAGGACGTAAGGATTTAGCATACTCATTGGATATTAGAACAGTTTCTCCATCTTTTATGCCAAGCTCATCAGCATCTTTCCTGCTAATGTAAACAGGGTTTGGCCAAGCTTCCCGTAATTGTGGTACATTATCTAACGTACTGTGAGAACGTCTTAAATAATGCGGATTTATCATCTGGTAAGGATATTTTCCTTTTTTCTTTGCTGTCCAATCTTTAAAGGTTGTTTCATATCCATGTATTTTTGGCTCATATTTTGGAATAGGTGCAATTTCGGAATATGCCTTTTTAGATAGTTCATTTATTGCCTTACAATAAATTTCAAATTTTCCGCTTTCACTTGAGACTGGGCTGTTCACAGGGTCATCAATAAAGTCTTTATACGCGATAAAGCCAAAATTATCCCCTGGCTTCCTCGGAACCTGGTATATCCCTGTGTCGACAAACTCTTGAAGGGGGATACGCCCTTTTTGCGGTGTTCCTTCAACTCCCCATTTTTTTATATCCTGGGCAGTAATCGTACATAATAGTTCATAGTCAATCCCGTTTTCCTTCATAACCATACTGCCAGCTAATTGATTAAAATATTGCTGTTTTGCCGAAATTGGAAAAACCTCTTTTGGATCCTTACCTAATTTTGTCAACAGTCCTTCAGCAATTTCTTGATCCGTTTTTGACTCATACAATGGTTCAATTATTTTTGACCAATTAATAAGAATTTCCCGGTTTCCGCCTTTTACTGCACCTGCTGTCTCCCATTGGGTAGCAACTGGCAGTACAATATCAGAGTACTTTGCATTTGTTGTTAAGGCATACGCATTGGTTACAACAAATTCAACTTTTCTGTGGGCTTTTATCCCTTTTGCAATATTACTTCGGGTTTGTAAATGATTTTCATAGTTATGATAAATAAATTGGATGTTAACATTTCTTTCTTTTTCATACCTTTGCAAGAATTTCCCTTCTAGAACTGCGTCCCACATTTCGTTTTCGTTAATTTGGTTGTCAATGGGATTCTCAATGGAAGGCAAGCCCTTCCCACCAGCAGTTAAAAGGAATGGTCCCATATTTCCGGCATATTCCCAGCAGCTGACACCAGTCATTTTTCCAGAGCCGCCCATCTGTCCCGTCATCATCCCCAGAGCTGAGAATGCTTGAACCCAGCCTTCCCCATTTGCAATCCGGGCAGGAGCCCAAGCTGTTAGTAAAGCCACTCTTTCTGTTCCGCCAATTTCACGGGCGAGTTCGCGGATTCTACTTGGCTCTACACCACAAATTTCAGATGCCCATTCAGGTGTCTTCGGCTGATGATCATAAGTTCCTAAAATATAGTCTTTTAAATTATCTTTTGGATCTGCCCCTTCAGGCATATGTGCTTCATCAAATCCAATTGTGTATTTGTCTAAGAAATCCCATTTAACTAACGGGTTTGTCGCAGGATCATCTTCATCAAGCAATGTATACATAATTCCGAAAGCTAATGCATCATCTGTTCCAGGTCTAATCGGGACCCAATCAGCATCAAATACATGTGCAGAGTCTGTATAAATCGGATCAATTGTGATGAAACGTGCCCCAGCTTTCTTTGCTTGTAAATAATTGTAGGTTACACTTCCCATCGTGCTCCAAGCTGGGTTAGCCCCCCAAAGAACGATTAATTGGGAATTTCTCAAATCGATACGATCATTGATTCCATTAACAATTAAACCTTCTCCGATCCCCATGTTTTCCCATATCCATCTCCAAGCCCCCCATGAAGAGCTGCCATAGCATGCACTAAAACCACCGATTGCGGACATTGCATTTCTAATATTTGCGTCACCTCCAGTTACCATGATTGACTCATTTCCATACTTTCCTATGATTCTCTTTGTTTCAGATGCGACGATATCAAGCGCCTCATCCCAAGAAAGCCGAACCCACTGATCTTTTCCGCGAAGCTCTTTTTTGCCTCCGCCAGGTTCCCAGTTCTTTCGTTTCATGGGATATTTTAAGCGGTCTGCATTAAATACCTGATGACGTTGAGATCTGCCCCTCAAACATCCGCGCTGTTGAGGGAAGTCTGGACTATCCTTGTGTGTATCATCCGTTTTTTGCCGAATAACTACTCCGTCTTTAATTAGCACTTTATTAAGACAGCGGCTCCCACAGTTATGCCAACATGCAGCTGTTTTCCAAACACCTTCGCTACCTGCTTCCTCCGTACCGATTATATTTTCGGCTTTAGCAACTAACCCGCGGCTGACTGGGATAGCTGTTGTCGCTGCAATGGCTGATGACCAGCCAATAAATGATCTTCTTGACATTTTAAACTCATTAATTTTAGCAATAATATCAAGCATTCTAATTCCCCCTCCTATATGGTTTTTATATTCTTAAGTTCGTTAAGAACTTTAGAATCTATTTGTAAATAATGATGCAGCACTTTTGCAAACCCAACGTAGAATGATGTGTTTGCTTCTTTTATAACTGAACGGCTGAATTTTGGTACGAATTTAAGCAGATGGTCATTAATAAACCTTTGTTGATCCTGTATTAAAGGTTTTAAGCCTTTTCCGTCATTTTGCTCCATTATTTTTAAACATCGTTCATTGAGATGATAAATGAAATCAAGCTCAAGACCTATATGATCATCCGCTTCAATATTGTAATCACTAACAATTATTCCGTATTTATCATAGTAACTCCGCACATTCATCGTCGTTCCTTGAAATAAAAGCCGGTCTTTACGCACATAAGATGACTCCCATGGGGGTGTAGGCAATTCAAAAGGGCCAACAAACATTCTTGTATAGTCCCAATGCAATTCTTCGTAATGCTTATCAATATTAACGACATCATGAATTGCCAGGTATGACTTTATCTCTTTTATTCCTTCCCGAATTCCTTCTGAATCTTCTTTGAAGGGAAATAGATTAATCATGTTTTTCTGAATAAATGGCTTTAAATATTCCTTTGACGGTTCTTCTACAAAAAATCTTCGTAAAATGTCGTAAGCATAATGCCGTGCGTAAAAAATATTATATAAATCTGATAACCTAAATTTTTCTTCCATTTCTATCCCTCCCAAAGCGATTAACCTACGTCTTCTAATTGAAATAAAGCTGCTGTAGTCCAATCAATGCTTACTTCTTTTGTTATTCTTTCATTGTTATTGAACTCGATGATGCAAGAAACGATTGCTATTTCAACGTTAACTTCTGATAATAGTTTGATAGCTTCAACAGGAAATTGAATAAAGTCATATTGTTGATTGATTTTATATGAAACCTTATTTTTTTTAAGTATTGCAATTGCCTTTTGCTTGTCTTTCCCAAAGACCTTAGCAGTTTTAAAAAAATAATCCCGATTAGAAAAGGAATACGTTTTATCCATCACTTGATCATGATTTTGCTGATAAATTTGACCTGTGAATTTATTTTCTAGAGAACAGTAATGAACACCTATCTTTAAATTTTTTTCAATGGCAAAAGCAGTAAGCTCTAGACAAAGTTCTTCACTCAATGCTATGGCTAGTCCTCCTGCATACCAGTAGTTGTAATACATTTCATATGGTGGATTTTTTAGTTTAAACCCACGATCGATAAAAGGCTTCGGTTCTTTTAGTGGAAAGCAAAATTCAAGTAAATTTATTCCGAAAATATCTAATTTATCTAGTTCAATGAGCAGCTCTTTCATTTCTTCAAGCGTTCCTGGAATGACTGGCATTTCGACTAAGACATTAGGAATATAGTTTTTTGCTAATTCAATTTTTTTCAAAATATGCCTTCGTTTCTGAGGTGAATCCTCCATCTTTATGCTAAAGCGAATTTCATTTAAGCCAGTATCCCTTAGTTGTTTTAGGATATTTTCATTTAAAAGGTCCCCAGCTGTATATAGTCTTGTATAGCTGTCAGGAGCTTTTTCTTTAGCAAATTGAAAAAATTGAATGGTTTCTTCTTTAAATAAAAGCGGTTCGCCTCCAGTTAAAGCAATGTGTTTTAGCCTATACCCCGCATCAATTAATTCTGCTAATTCATTTCGAGCATCTCTATTATTTTGTAAATAATGCATATAATTATCTTGATTTTCATTAAAACAAAAATAGCAATTGCGGTGACATTTCATTGAAACAAAAGTAGTGTAGCTGCCTGTTCCTGTTTGACAGGCTTCACAAGCACTTGAAATGCGATTGATATAGATGCTTTTATTGTCATTTCGGAAATGTGCATGCTTTTCTTTTAATTGTGTAAGTGTTTTATTTCTAGTTTTTTCGATTTTGGTTTGGTTAAGTGATAAACCAAACGCCTCAATATTTTTCAGTGTGTCTTCTTCTATATTCGTGAATAATTGAGCATAGTGTAAAAAGGCTTTATTTTTAATTACATAAATACTATCCTTCGTTACTCTTTTTAACATTTTATTCACTCCTTTTATGTGAGTTATTTCACAAAGTGACTTCTGCTTTTATTATAAAAAATCTATTCTTCCAAAGGTATATGACAGGTGTACAAAGATGCTTGTTATTTTTTGTACAGTTGAACAATGGATTTTTACGGTCTTGTGACATCCATTGTTCCTGTTTGTGGCTTCATATATGATGAAGGTAAGGGGTTCAGGAATAGGCAGAAAGGAACTGATGCTGTGAAAGATTCATTCTTTGTCCCAGATTATGTACATGATTTACTTGTAATAGCTGATAAAGGACTAAAGGGAATTGCTGAGGAGCTAGCGTGTCTTTTGTCACTTCCGGTAATTATAACGGATCCTTTATTTAACTATTTGGCTTCAGCACAACTCGAAAATAATATAGAAATTAATTATATAGACGATCGATATGAAGAAAAAGCCATTAATAAGCCTGCAGTTTTTAATTGTAAGTTAATATCTAATACAGGCACTGAATCAGGCATTTGTTCAGCAATAAAATTGGATGGCAGATTAAGGGGCTATTTATTTGTTTTGACTAAGGAGATGCCTAATGAGGTACTGACAAATTTTTATTCGATTATTACTTACGCATCTTCCTTATGTTCACTTGAAATGCGGAAGAAGTTGGAATTAAAACAGGAAAGACAGCAATTTAAAGAAGCGTTTATTTATGATTTGCTTTACGGAAACATGAAGCAAAGAGATGAAATTATATCGTATGGCAATATTTGGGGATGGGATTTCAGTCAAACACATATAGTGATTGTATTTTCATTAATAGATTTTGATTACTATTCAGAGGATCAGAAGCTAATCGACTCCATGTTTTACTTAATTGAAAAGATGCTTATAGAAAAGAATATGAAGCCAATTGCAATGAAGAAGCACGGGGAAATAATCGTTGTTTATCAGCTGATTGGTACAGAAATTGAACATAAACGTGATGTAATCGAAGAGTTTGTACAGTATGTAGTGAATCAGGCGGAGTCATTGGATAATAATAATCGAATTGCAACTGGGATAGGAAGAGAAAGTGCAAACCCGGAAGAGCTGTATAAGAGTTACCAAGAGGCAAAAGTTGCGTTTGAGCTTGGGGTGTTACTTAACATCCATACGCCATTTTTTAACGATATGGGGTTAGAACGTATTCTTTATAAACATGATTTGCAAGATTTAAAAGAGTTTTATGAACACACATTAGGCAGATTGGAGAAACACGATCAGCTCCATGGAGGAGAGCTAATGAATACTCTTGAATCCTATTCAGCCAATCAATTTGACTTAACCAAAACTGCTGATTCATTGTTTCTTCATCGAAATACATTAAGGTACCGTTTTAAAAAGGTTGAAGAAATCTTAGATACAAAGCTAGATGATATGAATGTCAAATTAAATATTACAGCTGCATTTAAAATTAAACAGCTCGGAAAACTTTAACTTCTAAATATAAAGTGCAGGTGCAAAAAACTAATGGAAATTTATAGACATGCTTGTCCCCGTAATTGTTTTTCAACATGTGGAATGCTGTCATATATTGAAGATGGAAGGCTAATAAAGGTTTCCGGTGATGCGAAGCATGGCTATAGTCAGGGAAGGCTATGTGCAAAAGGCTATGCCTATACTCAATATGTTTACAACCCTTATCGGTTGAAGCATCCGATTAAACAGAATCCAAGAGGGTCGGGAAATTGGAAGAGAATATCTTGGGATGAGGCATACAATACCATTGCTGATAAAATCCTTGAATTAAATGCTAGATATGGTTCAAATCTTGCAGTCGGATATAATAAATTTTCTGGTAATATTGGATTGCTACATTATGCAGTTGAAGGAATGTTTAATAGTATAGGGCCACATACAAAACCGGTAGGAAATCCGTGTTTGATTACGGGTGAACAAGCTATGAAGAAATGTTTTGGCCGTACAATAAGTTTAAGGCCGGAAAAAATGGCTGAAATGAATGTAATAGTCATATGGGGAGCCAATCCTGCGGTGACAAACGTCCATCAAATGAAATTTATTTTTCAGGCACGGGAAAAAGGGGCAAAACTAGTTGTTATTGACCCTATTTTCACACAAACTGCAGCAAAAGCGGATATCTTTATCCAGATCAATCCTGGAACAGACGGTATGCTCGCACTTGGAATGGCGAAGCTTCTTATTGGTTTAGAGAAATATGATCAAGAATTTACTCATGATAAAACGACTAACTGGGAAGAGTTCTGTCAATATGTTCACGAGGAAGTAGATGTAGAGGCGGTTTGTCATAAAACAGGGGTTTCAATAGATGTAATAAATGAACTTGTTCATTTATGTGCGGATACGAAACTTTGTGCTACATGGATTGGCTATGGGGTCCAGCGTAATAAGAATGGAGGACAAAATATTCGTGCGATCAGTACATTTGCTGCAATCGCTGGTCACCTTCAAGAAGGATGTGGGTGTGTATACTATTCTCATAATGGGATAGATGATTTTCCTATCAATTTATTAAATTTGCAAGGACCAGAACATAAGACTATTAAGCAATCTAGAGAAATAGATATTAATAACTTTCCAGAAGGTGCTCGAAATCTAGCTGATCCGCCATTAAAGTTTTTATGGATTGCCTCACGTAATCCTCTTTCACAAGATCAAGATCTTCATGAATGGGAATTATTAATGAAGGAACTTGAATTAATCGTCACGGTTGATTTATTCATGACGAAGACTGCGCAACTATCTGATATTGTATTACCAGCAGCGACCCACTTTGAAGAGGTGGATTTAAATGTTAGTTATTGGCACCACTGGTTGTCCATTAATGAAAAATCAATTCCCTCATATTTTGAAGCAAAAAGTGATTTGCAGATTGCAAGAGAGTTAATGCAAAGGTTAAATGAAAAATCACCTGGCTTTTCAAATTTTCCTTATGATCGTCATCCAATTGACTGGATTAAATTGGAATTAACTCCAACAGTAAAGGAGAGTTATTCAATAGAAGGTATTGAAGATTTGTTCGAAGGGCCATGCTGTCGAAATGAGGAAGAGTACCCGCAATTTTCACGCTCAAAAAAGTTTCGCTTATTTTCCCCAGAGATAACAGAATCTTGCCCAGTTTCTGAGCGTGAGCAGAACCAAAGAGCGGAGGAAAAATATCCATATCAGCTGCTTACCCCCCAATCGTTACTAAAAATTCACTCGCAATACGAGGCAGTACCGTGGCTTAATCATGGAGGAGAGCAGGTGGTTGTTGAAGTTTCGGAATATGCAGCTGAAAAAAGTGATATTTCAGAAGGGGATAAGGTTGAAGTATACAATCAATATGGAGAGATAACTGCCATTGCAAAAATAAGCCGATTTCTTCCCCGAAAGATTGTCGTAGTTAATCAAGCTGGGGATACTCCTATTAATCGTTTAATTAATCAAACAGTTCAATCTAGCAAAGGATTATCAAGTGCAAATTTTTATGACAGCAGTGTGAATATTAGGAAATGGTGTGATGAAAATGGTTAAACGAATGGGGTTCATTTTCAACTTAGATCTTTGCTTTGGTTGTATGGCATGTGAAATTGCCTGTAGAAATGAAAATCAAACCCCACATGCCATTCGTTGGAGAAAAGTTTCCAGATTAACAAATGACACTTTTTTGTCTGTTTCATGTAATCATTGCAGCAGTCCAGAATGTTTTCGAGTTTGTCCGGAAAATGCCTTTACAAAACGAGGGGATGGGATTGTACAAATTGATTCTGATCTTTGTACAGGCTGTGGTTATTGTATTGAAGCCTGCCCTTTTGAGGCTCCACAGTTTGATCCTATTACAAGAAAGGCAAGTAAGTGCCAAATGTGCTATCCTCGCCAAGATCGGGGAATGCCACCAGCATGTATAGAAGCCTGTTCAACAGAAGCATTAAGATACATAGATTTAAATACATGTAATGATAAGAATCTAGTCGGCACTATTTTGGGATTCCCTGACATTAAACTTACAAATCCTTCGATTGCTTTTTATCCTGCCAAGGAAAGAAAAAGGTACTTTTTAAGGTAGCCATTAATCCTTCGAATGAACGAAGGAATTTAATGATAGAAAAAGGCAGCGATTATGGCTGCCTTTTTAACTATACTTTTTCTTGTGTATTTTCATTGCCTTTTCCGTATTTGCAAAATGCAGCTTAACAAATGCCGGTAATGCGTCTTTACCTTTTTCGTGTATCAGCCGTGCGGCTGCTTCATCCACTTTCGGACCGGCTCCTTTTGTCAATGTAAATCCAGCTTCCTTACTCAAATGATCAAAGTGCTGGACAAAAGCATATCTTGCTAATATGGATGCTGCAGCAACTGCAAGATGAATACCTTCCGCTTTTGTGCTGAAAAAAACGTTGTTTCTCTGAATGACTTTTTCGTTTTTGAGATATTGATAATAAACATCCTTTTTAGCAAATTGGTCAATTAAAATGGCATCAGGCTGTTCGGGTGCAATCTTGCCAAGAACATGCCCGATTGCTTGGTTATGGAGCAGTGCTTTTATTTTGCCTTGTGACATGCCGGATTTCTGCAGCTTATTGTATTTTTCATTATGCAGGGTTAAGAGGCTATATGGAATGATGTTTTTAATTTGTTTGGCAATGCTTATAATTTGTTCATCCTTTAAATTTTTCGAATCCTTTACACCGAGCTCTTTTAATAATGGAATTTGTTCTTTTCTTACATAGGCTGCAACAACAGTAATTGGTCCAAAGAAATCACCTGTACCTACTTCATCAGAGCCAACAACAGAAAGGGCTTCAAATTGATCGGGCAAATGAGTATTTGTAGAGATCTTCTTTTTCACAGGGGGTGCAGAGGAGATTGGTTCACCCCATTTGGCAGCTTCAACTTCGCAGCCGCTGCCTTGAAACAATACTTTGCCCGATTTGTAGGCTGTAATGGAGCACGCTGGCGTTTTTGCAGTAAATACACTACCTGGTGGAAGTTTATCTAAGGTATAGGATTGATAATGATTTTTCATTTCATAAATTTCGTTCATTTCTTTTTTCAAAACGACATTTCCCATGAAGCATTCTCCTTTATGTTAACTAAAATTTCCTTTAGAAGGTTTCCGTTCGAACCGTGCCAACATACATTTCGTCCTTCTAGACCGCCAGATTCTATTAAGTTATGACGAGCTTCTACTTCCCACGTTTTTATGTTCATGTTATGATATTGTGTAGGATTCTTAAGATTGGGGGCATAAATGTTGTCAGATATACAAAAAAACCGTACAAGTGTTGATATATATGGAACGCAGTATATCATAATAGGTACTGAAAGCCCCGGCCATATTCGCCTCGTAGCTTCGATGGTTGATGAAAAAATGCGTGAAATCAGCTCGAAGAATCCCTCCCTCGACAGCAGTAAACTCGCCGTATTAACAGCAGTCAATATAGTTAATGATTATATTAAGGCGATGGACCGTATAGAACAGCTTGAAAATGAATTAAAAAGAGTAAAGGACTGAATAAGTCATGCTGGATCTCGCAATTATTATTATTTTAGTTTTTGGTTTTTTTATTGGTTTAAAAAGGGGCTTTATCCTTCAAGTCATTCATTTAATAGGTTTCATTCTTGCATTTATCGTAGCGACTATGTATTATGAGAAACTCGCTCCAAAGCTAACCTTATGGATTCCTTATCCAAGCTTTGGTGATCAAACTGCCTTTCAAATGTTATTTGATCAAATTAATCTAGAAGATGCCTACTATCGCGCTATTGCCTATGTCGCAATTTTTATTGCTGTGAAAATTGTTCTCCAAATTATTGGCAGTATGCTTGATTTTGTTTCAAACCTGCCAGTCCTGAAACAATTAAATGTTTGGGCAGGAGGCATTTTAGGATTTGTAGAAGTCTATCTTATCATGTTTATTTTATTATACATAGCTGCACTCGTACCAGTAGAAATCATTCAAATCCATTTAAATGATTCATTTATGGCAAAAGGAATTATTAAACATACACCAATATTTTCACAGCAAATTAAAGAGATGTGGATCGAATATATAGGTTGAGTAACTTCTCTGTAATAGAGAAGTTTTCTTTTTAATGGCGATTCTCGTGAAAGTATGACAACCTATAATAGAGAAAACAATATTTAAAAAGAGTTCGTCAATAAAGGTAGGTGCTTTCTGTGATAGATAAAAAAGACGTGATTCGGCTATTGGAAACTATAGCTGTTTATATGGAACTTAAAGGAGAAAATACATTTAAAACAGCAGCATTTCGAAAAGCGGCTGCCGCACTTGAAGCAAATGATGAAAGTTTAAATGAAATAGAAGATTTTACAAAGCTGCCAGGGATCGGAAAGGGCACATCTGCAGTGATTATCGAGTATATAAATGAAGGAAAATCTACTGTTTTGAAAGAACTGAAGGAAGCGGTTCCAAAGGGGCTGATTCCGCTCCTCCAGCTTCAGGGATTAGGCGGCAAGAAAATTGCAAAGCTAAATAAAGAACTAGGGATTGAGAATGCTGCAGACTTAGAGGAGGCATGCCTTAAAGGACAAGTGCAAGCGCTTACCGGATTTGGAAAGAAGTCGGAAGAAAAGATACTTGCTGCTCTTCGGAATACCGGAACAAGACCGGAAAGACTTCCAATCGCTTATATGCTGCCAATTGCTGAAGAGATAGAAAACCAGTTACAGAACATAAACGAAATCGAGAAGTTTTCGCGGGCAGGCAGCTTACGAAGAATGAGAGAAACCATAAAGGACTTAGATTTCATTATCGCAACAAAAAATCCTTCCGCGGTAAGGGACCAGTTATTAAAGCTTGCAAATATAAAAGAAACAATCGCAGCTGGTGATACAAAGGTCTCTGTTCTTTTTGAATACAGCTATGATATATCTGTAGATTTTCGTCTAGTTAAGCCGTATGAATTTAGCACAACCCTTCACCATTTCACGGGCTCAAAAGAGCATAATGTGCGCATGAGGCAGCTGGCAAAGGAACGGGGCGAAAAAATTAGTGAATATGGGGTGGAGGTTATTGAAACAGGTGAGATAGTAACCTTTTCATCAGAGGAAGCATTTTACCGCCATTTCGGACTCCCTCTCATACCTCCTGAGGTGAGGGAAGATGGAAAAGAAGTTGATGAGTACAGTGAGGCTTATGGTATAATTTCTCTTGCTGATATAAAGGGTGATTTGCATATGCACTCAACCTGGAGTGATGGGGCTGCATCCATTGAGGAAATGGTGAAAGCCTGCATCCAAAAAGGCTATAAATATATGGCAATTACTGACCATTCCCAATACTTAAAGGTTGCCAATGGACTTACCGCAGAAAGGCTAAGAAAGCAAAAGGAAGAAATTAGACGTTTGAATGAACAGTATGAAGAGATTACCATTTTATCAGGTGTAGAAATGGATATTTTGCCTGATGGGTCACTTGATTATGATGATGAGCTACTTGCTGAGATGGATCTAGTGATTGCATCAATCCACTCTGCATTTTCACAATCAAAGGAAAAAATAATGGCGCGATTAAAAAAAGCAATGAGGAACACTCATGTTCATATTATCGCCCATCCTACTGGACGGAAAATTGGCATTAGAGATGGCTATGAAGTAGATATCGATATGCTAATAGAACTGGCAAAAGAAACGAATACGGTTCTTGAACTAAATGCAAATCCCAATCGTTTAGATCTCGCACCTGTGTATATTCAAAAGGCACAAGCTGCCGGAGTAAAAATTGTTATTAATACGGATGCGCATAAAATAGAAACATTGAAGCACATGAGCATCGGGGTTTCTACAGCAAAAAAAGGGTGGATAAAGAAAAGTTCTGTCCTTAATGCCATGGATACAGAAGAATTATTGTCATTTTTGTCGAGAAAGCAAGAGTGAATGGAATAGGAGGAAAAATCCTCATGCAGGAACGTATTTTAAGAGTACTTGAATTTCATAAAGTGAAGGATCAGCTAGTTGAGCATGTGTCGTCGTCACTAGGAAAAAGAAAAGCGGAAAGCTTAATGCCGTCTACTGACTATGAAGAAGTAGTACGCTGGCAAGAGGAAACAGATGAGGCAGTAAAGGTACTGCGTATAAAAGGAAATGTGCCTCTTGGAGGGATATTTGATATCCGTCCGCATGTGAAAAGATCCGTAATTGGCGGAATGTTAAGCCCGCAAGAACTGACCCAGGTAGCGAGTACCATTCATGCAAGCAGGCAAATCAAAAGGTTTATAGAAGAATTTGTGGATGAAAGAAGCAGCCTTCCCATCTTGTTAAATTATGTGAGCAGTTACAATGTTCTAGCTGATTTAGAAACAACAATAAGAAACGCGATTGATGATAATGGAGAAGTGCTTGATAGTGCAAGTGAAGCACTTCGATCCCTTCGCAATCAATTACGTACGAAGGAATCTCGTGTGCGCGAGCGGCTTGAAAGTATGATTCGTTCTTCAAATGCACAGAAGATGCTATCTGACGCGATTATTACGATTCGAAATGATCGTTTCGTTATCCCGGTTAAACAGGAATATAAGGGACATTACGGCGGAATTGTTCATGATCAAAGTTCCTCAGGACAAACATTATTTATTGAACCACAGTCGATTGTCCAGTTAAATAACGAACTGCAGGAAATACGTGTGAAGGAACAGCAGGAAGTTGAGCGAATATTGATTGGACTATCGGGGAAAGTTGCTGAAGAAAGTGCCGAACTAGAAATGATTGTTGAAGTACTGGCAGAAATTGATTTCATGTTTGCTAAGGCACGTTACAGTAAACGAATGAAAGGCTCGAAGCCATTAGTAAATAATGAAGGAAGAATTTCTTTATTTAAAGCGCGCCATCCGCTTATTCCTATCGATGAGGTAGTGGCGAATGATGTGACATTAGGGAAAGACTTTTCGACCATTGTTATTACAGGTCCAAATACGGGCGGGAAAACAGTCACATTAAAGACGGTTGGCTTATGTACGTTAATGGCACAAGCTGGCTTGCAGATTCCCGCACTGGATGGGTCTGAAATAGCAGTTTTCGGGGCTGTCTATGCGGATATTGGAGATGAACAATCAATCGAACAAAGCCTTAGTACCTTTTCATCACATATGGTGAATATCGTTGGTATCTTGAATAAAGTGGATTTTAACAGCCTTGTTCTTTTTGATGAATTAGGAGCAGGTACAGATCCGCAAGAAGGTGCTGCACTTGCCATCTCAATCCTTGATGAAGTGTATAAACGGGGAGCAAGGGTAATCGCAACAACCCATTACCCTGAATTGAAGGCATATGGATATAACCGAGAAGGAGTCATTAACGCGAGTGTAGAATTTGATATTGAGACATTAAGTCCTACATATAAACTGTTAATTGGCGTCCCAGGGCGAAGCAATGCGTTTGAAATCTCCAAGAGACTTGGTTTAAATAATGAGGTGATTCAGACTGCCCGTTCATATATTAGTGCAGATAGCAATCAGGTTGAGAATATGATTGCCTCATTGGAAGAGAGTAAAAGGATGGCCGAGGCTGAACTGGAAGAAGCAAATGAATTCCTTAAGAGTGCCGAGAAACTTCATAAAGATTTGCAGAAGCAAATGATTGAGTTTTATGAACAGAAGGATACTCTTCATGAGAAAGCTGCTGAAAAAGCTGCTGAAATTGTTGATCAAGCAAAGGCGGAAGCAGAGAAAATAATTAGCGACTTAAGGAAAATGCGCATTGAAAAAGCTGCAGAAATAAAAGAGCATGAACTAATTGATGCAAAAAAACGATTGGAAGAAGCGGCACCAAAAATAAATAAAACGAAAAAACCTGTAAAAGGGAAGGAAAAACACACCTTTACTAAAGGGGATGAAGTAAAGGTATTAAGCTTTGATCAAAAAGGACATCTCATTGAAAAGACCTCTGACAACGAGTGGCAAGTACAAATAGGGATATTAAAAATGAAAGTTGCGGAGAAGGACTTAGAGTTTATTAAGAGTCCAAAACCAGTTGAAACAAAACCGATGGCGATTGTAAAGGGCAGAGATTATCATGTCAGCCTTGAGTTAGATTTAAGAGGTGAACGATATGAAAATGCCTTGCTGCGTGTTGAAAAATACATTGATGATGCACTATTAGCTGCCTACCCTCGTGTGTCCATTATCCACGGAAAAGGAACGGGTGCGTTAAGACAAGGAGTCCAGGAATATTTACGCAATCATCGTGCAGTTAAGAATATTCGCTTCGGTGAAGCTGGTGAAGGCGGTTCCGGTGTCACCGTAGTAGAATTTAAATAATTGGGCGGGGGAGAATGGGTATGAACCAATTTTGGGAAAATGAGTTTGTGCAAACGGCAGGGTACTTTAGTGTTGTTGTCCTCTGTATGATCGTTTTTTTGGCTATTTTTGAACTGGTCACGAAATATAAAAACTGGGAAGAGATTAAGAATGGAAATATAGCAGTTGCCATGGCAACTGGCGGGAAAATATTTGGTATTGCTAATATTTTCCGCCATTCTATCATGCATAATGATACTTTGTTTACAATGATTAGCTGGGGTGTCTTTGGTTTCATCCTATTGCTAATCGGGTATTTCATATTTGAATTTTTAACTCCGAAGTTCAATATTGACAAAGAAATTGAGAACAATAACAAAGCAGTTGGATTCATTTCAATGATTATTTCAATAGGCTTGTCCTATATTATTGGTGCAGGGCTATCTTAAGGAGCGATCATTTTACGTGGAAAAATTAGCAAAAGTATTATTTGTATTATGCGGTATTTTCGTTCTGCTAGGCGCTTATTATGTGTTTTTTAAAGCCTAATCTTTGATACACCTTTATATAAAAAAATCGTCATATTCATATGACGATTTTTTTTATATATTTAGATTAGATAGCATAACTTAGGAAATAGAGAATTTTCTTGCTCTAGCGCTTATCGCCTATCAAACTTCAGGTCCTCTCCCTACGATACCGTGTTTCCTTTATCGAAAGAACAGGCCCTTCCAGTTTGTACGGTGATGACCAAGGCGTTTCCGTTTTTCATATAAGCGTTTAGGCTTATTCTAATTGTCATGTAATCTTCGTTATATTATAATAGGAGCGAACAGTTTGAATGTTCGAAAAATTTACTTAGTATAAAGGAGGGACTAATATGTTAGAACAAAAGCCGTGGCTTAAAAATTATCCGGACGAAATCCCCTCAACTTTGAATTATGTAAGGCAGTCAGTCCAGGATTATTTAAAAAAGGCTGCAGAAGAGCATCCAAATAAAATTGCTATTCACTTTATGGGCAAGGAATTTACCTTTCATGAAATCTATGAATCTGCAATTAAATTTGCTGGATATTTGCAAGAAATAGGAATTGAAAAAGGTGACAGAGTAGCCATAATGCTTCCGAATATGCCTGCCTCAGTGATTAGCTATTACGGAATATTAATCGCAGGAGGCGTGGTAGTTCAAACGAATCCGCTTTATATGGAACGTGAACTGGAATACCAGATGAAAGATTCAGGGGCAAAGGCAATAGTCACAATGGATATATTATTTCCACGCGTAACAAAAGTGATGGCTCAAACAGATTTGCAGCATGTAATTGTAACCGCTATCAAGGATTTCCTCCCTTTTCCAAAAAACTTAATTTATCCATTTATCCAAAAAAAGCAGTATGGAGTTGTTGTAAATGTTAAACATGAAGGCAATCATCATTTATTGACTGAAATACTAAAACAGCCAAACCGGAAGCTAAAAGAGCATGACTTTGATTTCGAAGAGGATTTAGCCTTATTACAATATACTGGCGGAACGACAGGATTTCCAAAAGGTGTGATGCTTACACATCGGAATCTTGTTTCAAATGCTGCGATGTGCCGTGCGTGGTTGTATAAAACAACACCAGGAGAAGAAGTTGTTTTGGGAATTTTACCGTTCTTCCATGTTTATGGAATGACCACCGTTTTAATTTTATCCGTGATGGATGCGAATAAAATGGTATTGCTTCCGAAGTTTGATGCAGAGACTACGCTTAAAACGATTCAAAAACAGCGCCCAACATTATTTCCTGGTGCACCAACCATTTATATTGGTCTATTAAACCACCCTGATTTAAAAAAATATGACCTATCTTCAATTGATTCTTGTATTAGCGGCTCGGCTGCACTGCCAGTTGAAGTCCAGCAGAAATTTGAAGAAGTGACTGGCGGAAAGCTTGTTGAAGGGTACGGACTAACTGAATCCTCTCCTGTTACACATGCAAACTTCCTATGGGATCGACCGCGTGTGAAAGGAAGCATTGGTGTACCATGGCCAGATACGGATGCTGCTATCTTTTCCATGGAAACGGGTGAATCCTTGCCTCCAGGTGAAATAGGAGAAATAGCAGTAAAAGGGCCGCAAGTTATGAAAGGGTATTGGAATCGACCAGAGGATACCGCTGAAACATTAAGGGATGGCTGGCTTTTAACAGGAGATCTTGGTTATATGGATGATAACGGTTATTTCTATGTTGTTGATCGGAAGAAAGATATGATCATTGCCGGTGGCTATAATATTTATCCCCGAGAAATTGAAGAGGTGCTTTATGAACATCCTGCCGTGCAGGAAGTTGTTGCAGCTGGCGTTCCAGACCCTTACCGCGGAGAAACAGTTAAGGCGTATATTGTTTTGAAAGATGGAGCTACTGCTAGTGAGGAAGAGTTAAACAAATTTGCAAGAAAGCATCTGGCAGCGTTTAAGGCACCTAGAATTTATGAATTCCGTGATGAACTCCCAAAAACAGCGGTAGGTAAAATCCTGAGGAGAGCATTGGTGGATGAAGATAAAAAGAGGATTCAATCTGAACAAGAAAAGCGGGCTTAAAACAGAGACCGATTTATCGGCTCTTTATTTTTGAATAGATCGGCTTGTCCATATTCGCTTCAGTAGTAATTTTAAATAAAGTTGACTATAATAAAAATTATCTCGTAATTTCTTGACAGAAATGAATAGGGACACTATTATAAAAATATGAATGATGATTCATTCATATTTTAAAAAGTAAGGCTGTGTAGATGTTTCCTGTAGCGAAAATTAATAACAAATTTTAACACAGGGCAAAGGCACTAGCATATAGTAAGGGTCAAAGGAATTGCTTTAATCGTTTTTGTTTTTTTACGGATTATGGAAATTAATAATCTAATGTTGGATAACTTTATAACAAGTTGGCGTCCAGCTCCAGCGCCTATCACCTATCAAACTTCAGGTCCTCTCCCTACGATAAGTCAACATCGGTTCGCTCCCGCTTACCGTGTTTCCTTTATCGAAAGAACAGGCCCTTTCAGTTTGTACGGTGGTGATCAAGGCGCTTTCGCATTTCTTGGAGGAGGGAAAGTTTGAAAAAGAATAAACCGAAATATCGCCAAATCATTGATGCGGCTGTTATTGTTATCGCAGAAAATGGCTATCACCAAGCTCAAGTATCAAAGATTGCAAAACAGGCTGGTGTAGCTGATGGAACCATCTACTTATATTTCAAGAATAAAGAAGATATATTAATCTCTCTCTTTCAAGAAAAAATGGGTAATTTTGTAGAAATGGCAGAAGAGAAAATTGTAGGGATAGAATCAGCTGCAGAGAAATTGCGAATGATTGTTGAAACACATTTTCAAATTCTTTCAGATGACAGGCATCTGGCAATTGTCACCCAATTGGAACTTAGACAATCAAACAAAGATCTCCGTCATAAAATAAATGAAGTACTGAAGGGGTATCTTGCCTTAATCGAACAAATTTTAATGAATGGAAAAGAAAGCGGTGAGTTTTCTTCCACTCTTGATATACGGTTGGCTAGGCAGATGATTTTTGGTACGATGGACGAGACAGCTACCACATGGGTGATGAATGATCAAAAGTATGACATCACAGCTTTAGCAGGCCCGGTTCACCAGTTACTTCTTAACGGGTTCATGAGGAGCTAGCATTGTTAAAAAGGGGGATGGAAATGGAATTTTTAAATTGGTCTTATCAAGATATGGTTGCTACGATTACGATTAATAGGCCGCCTGCAAATGCTCTTTCTTCAGGAGTGTTAAAAGAATTATCGGCTGTATTAGATGAAATTGAATCAAATGACGATATTCGGGTGGTTTTGATTCATGGAGAGGGACGCTTCTTTTCTGCAGGGGCTGACATTAAAGAATTTACTACAATTGAAACTGGCGCTGCATTTGCTAAATTGTCTACATATGGACAAGACCTTTTTGAACGAATGGAAAGATTTCCAAAACCGATCATTGCAGCAATTCACGGGGCTGCTTTAGGTGGTGGTTTAGAGCTCGCAATGGGGTGTCATTTTAGACTGGTTGCTGATAATGCGAAACTTGGGTTGCCAGAGCTGCAGCTTGGATTAATTCCTGGATTTGCAGGAACTCAGCGTTTGCCTCGATATGTCGGTGATGCCAGAGCTGCTGAAATGCTATTTACAAGTGATCCAATCACAGGACTAGAGGCTGTTCAATACGGGTTGGCTAACCATGCGTATCCAGAAAGTGAGCTTTTGGAAAATGCTTATAAAATGGCGAAGAAAATTGCCAAGAAAAGCCCAGTTTCCATTAAAGCGGCAATTGAACTATTAAATTACACTAAAACGGACAGGTTTCAAGAAGGAGTCAAAAAGGAAGCTGAGCTTTTTGGGGAAGTGTTCGTTTCAAATGATGGAAAAGAAGGAATCTCTGCTTTTATTGAAAAAAGAGAACCGAATTTTACAGGCAAATAGAAATTGCATGAATATTCATTTTCAAAGAACTAGTAATCAATTATAATAATTTGTATGGGGGATATTAATCTCTTTTTATGCATTAAATTATCTTAATCTTTCGAAGTGGTGAAATGTTCCTATTTGTCACTTACTAGCTTCTAAAACTTGAGGACGTAAATTTAATTACTGTCTCTGGTGCAGGGCTTCCACTTTTTATAATTAGGAGGGAAATCATGAACATCTATGTTTTAATGAAAAGAACCTTTGATACAGAGGAAAAAATCACGATTTCAGGTGGGCAAATAAACGAAGATGGTGCCGAATTTATTATTAATCCGTATGATGAGTATGCAATCGAAGAAGCAATACAAGTGCGTGATGCACAAGGCGGTGAAGTAACGGTTGTTTCTGTGGGGAATGAAGAAACCGAAAAACAGCTGCGAACGGCATTAGCAATGGGAGCAGATAAGGCTGTTTTGATAAATACAGAAGATGATTTAGATTATGGGGATCAATTTACGACTGCGAAAATTCTCTCTGAATATTTAAAGGATAAGGGTGCGGACTTAATCATTGCAGGCAATGTTGCAATTGACGGTGGATCTGGACAGGTTGGACCACGTGTGGCTGAACTTCTAAACATCCCTTATGTAACGACTATTACAAAGCTGGATATTGATGGGAAAAATGCAATAGTTGTCCGTGATGTAGAGGGGGACTCTGAAGTTATCGAAACGACTCTGCCGCTCTTAGTTACAGCTCAACAAGGCTTAAACGAACCTCGTTATCCGTCATTGCCAGGAATTATGAAAGCGAAGAAAAAGCCGCTTGATGAGCTTGAGCTTGATGATCTTGATCTAGAAGAAGATGATGTAGAAGCGAAAACAAAAACAATTGACATTTATTTGCCGCCGAAGAAAGAGGCAGGGAAAGTGCTTGAAGGCGAGCTTGCAGATCAAGTAAAAGAACTTGTTAATCTTCTCCACACAGAAGCGAAAGTAGTCTGATCGAATATTCAAGAATATGAACGCAGGGGGTAAAACTCGAATGGCTAGAAAAATAATCGTATTAGGTGAGGTCCGTGATGGATCATTGCGTAATGTTTCGTTTGAGGCAGTAGCAGCAGCAAAAACAGCATCTGAAGGCGGAGAAGTTGTCGGTGTTTTAATTGGCGACTCTGTAAACGCTTTATCCGGAGAGTTAATCCACTATGGTGCGGATCGTGTAATTACAGTTGAGAATGAAAAATTAAAGCAATATACACCTGACGGCTATTCACAAGCATTGATGGCAATTATAGATGCTGAAAGCCCAGAAGGTTTAATTTTCGGTCATACATCTTTAGGAAAGGATCTAGCTCCTAAAGTTGCAGCGAAACTAAATTCAGGCTTAATTTCTGACGTGACTGCCTTAGAAGTGGCTGGAGGAAATTTAGTCTTTACTAGACCAATCTACTCTGGTAAAGCATTTGAGAAGAAGATCGTTACAGATGGTTTAGTTTTTGCAACGATTCGTCCAAATAATATTAGCCCATTAGAAAAGGACGAATCTAGATCTGGAGAGACCTCTTCTCTATCTGTAGATATTAAAGATCTTCGCACAATTATTAAAGAAGTTGTGCGCAAAGCAAGTGAAGGTGTTGATCTATCGGAAGCAAAGGTAATAATCGCTGGCGGACGTGGAGTGAAGAGCGAGGAAGGTTTTGAACCTTTAAAAGAGCTGGCAAAAGTCTTAAACGGTGCAGTTGGCGCCTCTCGTGGTGCGTGTGATGCAGATTATTGCGACTACTCTCTGCAAATCGGTCAAACAGGAAAAGTAGTTACTCCTGACCTTTATATTGCATGTGGCATTTCAGGAGCGATTCAGCATCTTGCAGGAATGTCTAATTCTAAGGTGATCGTTGCAATTAATAAAGACCCAGAAGCGAATATCTTTAAAGTAGCTGATTACGGAATTGTCGGCGACCTATTTGAAGTAGTTCCGCTTCTGACAGAAGAGTTCCGAAAAATTTTAGTTAATGCTTAATAGCTATACGGGCGGCATGTGCCGTCCGTTTTCGTTATAAGATAAGATAGTATATGGTCTAGCAAAAGTATGGCAGCAAATGTTCTGCATATTAATGAGGCATTCAGGGGAATTTATAATTTGAAGCAAATTGATAGCATCATTACATAAACGATGATATACTGTCGTTAGAATTTGAGTTGAATTTTTTAGGAGGAAATGAATATGGCAATTACAAATGTGACAGATCAAACTTTTGCTAACGAAACTAGTTCAGGCGCAGTGCTTGTAGATTTTTGGGCTCCATGGTGCGGACCATGTAAAATGATTGCTCCAGTATTAGAAGAAGTTGATGCTGATATGGGTGATAAAGTAAAAATCGTTAAGCTTGATGTCGATGAAAATCAAGAAACAGCAGCTAAATACGGTGTGATGAGCATTCCAACATTACTAGTACTTAAAGACGGAGAAGTTGTGGATAAGGTTGTTGGCTTCCAACCGAAAGAAGCACTTGTTGAACTTCTTAGCAAACACGCATAAAAGAAAAGCGGAAGCGCCTTGCTCACCGCCGAATGGACTGGACCGCCTTTGCAATCCAGCTGCGGCTCCTAGCACCTCGAGGTCATAAGCCAATCAGGCTAGAAAGGTAAAGATCAACCTTCCATCCAGCTCGTCTTATGCTTGTCGGGGCTGGACAGTCGCCGTGCCTTTTAATGACGAGATAAAGGAAACACGAAGAATGAAAGTGATTCGATGTTGATTTGTCGTAGGAGGGGAATGGAGGTCCAATAGGCGATAGGCGCTGGAGATAGACAATTTCCAAAGCGCAAAATTTTTTCTTGTCTTTATTAGAATCCTCGGCTTTATTTAAGCCGGGGATTTTTGTATGATCAAATTAGGAATAACCTTGGGAGGTGACTTCAGATGAATGAAATTATTAAAAATAAATTAATGCTTTTGCCTGATCAGCCTGGCTGTTATTTAATGAAGGATCGCCAAGGGACGATCATTTATGTCGGAAAGGCAAAGGTGTTAAAAAATCGGGTCCGTTCTTATTTTACAGGATCACATGATGGGAAAACATTAAGACTTGTAAATGAAATTGAAGACCTCGAATATATTGTAACCTCCTCCAATATGGAAGCACTCATTCTTGAAATGAATTTAATTAAAAAATATGATCCGAAATACAATGTCATGCTTAAGGATGATAAAAGCTATCCTTTTATCAAATTAACGGCAGAGAGACATCCGCGCCTGATTACAACAAGAAAAGTAAAAAAAGATAAAGGGAAATATTTCGGACCATATCCAAATGTACAGGCAGCAAATGAGACGAAAAAGCTGTTAGACCGAATTTATCCATTGAGGAAATGTACGACTTTGCCTGACCGAGTTTGTCTTTATTATCATTTAGGACAGTGTCTCGCACCATGTGTGAACGAAGTAAGCGAACAGGAATATAAACAAATGGTTGATGAGATCACAAAGTTTCTAAATGGGGGCTACAAGGATATTAAAAAGGATTTAACAGAGAAGATGACAGCAGCGGCTGAAGATCTTGATTTTGAAAGAGCGAAGGAATTTCGAGATAAGATTGCTCATATTGATGCAACAATGGAAAAACAAAAAATCACTTCTACAGACATGACTGATCGTGATGTATTTGGCTATGCGGTCGACAAAGGATGGATGTGTGTACAAGTTTTCTTTGTTAGACAGGGGAAATTAATCGAGCGGGATGTATCGATGTTTCCGATTCATAATGAGCCGGAAGATGAAATGTTGACCTTTCTTGGTCAATTCTACTCGAAAGCCAACCATTTTAAACCGCGTGAAATTTTAGTTCCTGACTCGGTAAATGCTGAAATGGCTGCAGAATTTTTGGAGGTCAAAGTTTTCACTCCTCAGCGCGGACAGAAAAAGGAATTGGTGAAACTTGCATATAAAAATGCAAAAATTGCATTAAAGGAAAAGTTCTCCCTTATTGAGCGTGATGAGGACAGAACGATAAAAGCGGTAGAAAGCTTGGGTCAACAGCTTGGAATCTATACTCCGCACCGAATTGAGGCATTTGATAATTCAAATATTCAAGGAACAGACCCAGTTTCAGCGATGATTGTTTTTATCGATGGCAAACCAGAAAAAAGAGAATACCGAAAGTACAAAATAAAGTCTGTCCAAGGCCCTGATGATTATGAATCTATGAGGGAGGTTGTACGCAGACGTTATACGCGAGTGTTGAAAGAGGGCTTGGCCCTCCCAGACTTAATTATTATTGATGGGGGCAAAGGGCATGTAGAAGCGGTAAGAGATATACTTGAAAACGAACTGAACCTTGATATTCCTATTTCAGGACTTGTTAAGGATGAAAAGCATCGGACTTCCCAGCTCCTATACGGAAATCCGCTTGAAATCATTCCATTGGCACGAAACAGCCAAGAGTTTTATTTACTGCAAAGAATTCAAGATGAAGTACACCGTTTTGCAATCACCTTCCATAGACAGCTCCGTGGGAAAAATGCCTTTCAATCAATGCTTGATGATATTCCAGGGATTGGAGAAAAACGAAAGAAACAGCTGTTAAAAACTTTTGGATCGGTAAAGAAAATGAAAGAAGCGACATTTGAAGAGTTCACGAAAATTGGCATTCCAGCAAATGTAGCTGAGGAATTAATGAAAAAATTGCAGGAATAGTATTGTTCGAAAAAAATGAATATGCTATAATTACTGAAAATTTAATATCACTTTATAACGTTAAAGTGAAGGTAGAGGTGCAAACTTCATAAGTAAGAGCTTGGAGAAGAATGAGCTTCAATGAAGGGCTTTGAAAGGGATGTTTGCCGAAGTGAAGAAAGTCTCATCGCTTTCTTTGCTGGTTTTGCATTGAATAAATGTAAGATTGTCAAGACAATCAGTGTCTTGGAGAGCTATCTCACTGTGTGTACGTATGTCTTTTTATACGGGTGACTCACAGCAATGGGATAGATTCTCATTGCTTTTTTATATGCCCAAATTTCATTAGCCTGTATGGGATATTGGTTAGGGTGAATGAAAGTAAGAAGAATTCAGCCGCTTGAAAAGGCAGGGAGAGGGAATAAAGTGGGATTAATTGTACAAAAATTTGGTGGAACTTCAGTAGGCGATGCTAAGAAAATTCAAAGAGTGGCAAATCGGGTGATAGAAGAAAAAGAGAGAGGAAACAATGTTGTTGTTGTTGTATCAGCAATGGGGAAATCAACTGATCATCTGGTTGATCTAGCAAAAGGAATCTCTTCCAAGCCAAGCAGAAGAGAAATGGACATGCTTTTAACAACTGGGGAGCAAATTACGATTTCATTATTAGCAATGGCATTAACAGAAAGAGGGTACCCTGCTGTATCTCTTACTGGCTGGCAAGCAGGAATAAAGACAGAGCCTGTTCATGGAAATGCAAGAATAATAGGAATAGATACAGAAAGAGTAGAGAAAGAGCTAGCTGCAGGTACGATTGTTGTCGTGGCAGGCTTTCAAGGGATAACAGAGGATGGAGCAATTTCAACTTTAGGAAGAGGCGGTTCTGACACGACAGCGGTAGCGTTGGCGGCAGCACTTCATGCGGATAAATGTGAAATATTCACGGATGTGACGGGTGTTTTTACAACCGATCCCCGCTATGTAAAAGATGCAAGAAAGCTTTTGTCAGTATCTTATGACGAAATGCTTGAACTTGCTCATTTAGGTGCAGGTGTATTGCATCCGAGAGCGGTTGAGTTTGCCAAAAACTTTCAAATACAGCTAGAAGTCAGGTCAAGTACAGAAAAAGAAGCAGGTACGATTATTGAGGAGGAAGCGGCAATGGAACAAAATTTAGTAGTGCGTGGAGTGGCATTTGAAGATAATATTACGAGAGTAACAGTTATTGGCATGCCGAATTCCTTAACGGGGCTATCAATTATTTTTACTGAACTAGCCAAAAATGATATAAATGTAGATATTATTATTCAGAGCACACTTGCAGAACAACTGAACAACCTATCCTTCTCAATTAAAAATGAAGATTTGGCCGAAACCATTCGTGTATTAGAAAACAGTAAGAATAAGCTAAATTATGAAAGGATAGAATCTGAAGGTGGGCTTGCGAAAGTATCGATTGTTGGTTCTGGAATGGTGTCAAATCCAGGAGTAGCAGCTGAAATGTTTGAAGTGTTAGCGGAGAATAATATTAACGTTAAAATGGTCAGTACTTCTGAGATCAAGGTATCAACGGTTGTAGATCATGAAGAAATGATTCATGCTGTAAAAGTTTTGCACGAGGCTTTCCAGCTTTCAGGGTCTCCAGTTGTTTTCTAGTAAAAAGCTTTCAAGCATATGAATGCTTGAAAGCTTTTTACATGAATGGTTAATTAGGGCTGAATTAAATCCTTTTTATCCCACTTAACGGTAAAGTATATTTTTCCCTTTTTCTTCTTATTAGGATGTTCAAATGCTTCACAGACTACTTCTTTTTGAAGTTCAATCTGCTGTGCAATAAATCCAGCCTCAAGCTGAAAAGTAGATTGACTGTATTCCCGGCAGCGCTGTTTAATTAATGGGCTAAATAATTCCAGCTCCATTTCATTTTTTGACTCTTTGATGTTTGTTAGGGTTCCCCAAGCTGCTTGTTGAAAAAATGCGGAAATTTCATCGAACGTTTCCATTGGATATTTACGTGCCAGTCTTTTTCCTGCCCAGTATAAAATTTCTGGTGCATCATCGCCTAATAATTCATGCATAAGAACTTCGCGAATGAGTTCATAGCCGAATACAGGAACGGTTTCAGTTGTGTTTTCAAGTGTAATGATTTCAGATGCTGATTCGCTCAAACTTTATTCCCCTCTTTCTAGTATTCTTCTATTATATACAAAACAGATGAAAATTAGACATGTATTCAGGGAAAAAAGGTTATTTTTACACAAGGAAATTATTGCTATTTTAATATAAATCGGAATAATAGTGACTGATTGAAAAATAAGGATTTTTATTTTAATTTTGCAATACCAATATATTTTAATAATTTTATTTTTTATGAACATTTTATGTAATCGTTTCCTTGACGCTCTATGGTGTTGGGAGTAAAATGAACATGTCACATAATTGTAAGAAAATGCAGTAACATTTTTATGGTGATGTTTAGGTGAAATTATTTAATACATATTTTTCAAACATGAAAAATGATACCTTAACATCTTTAAAATCTAGGGGGGTAAAACATGGCGGGAAATCGAGAGTTTTTTTATCGCAGATTGCATTCATTACTTGGTGTTATTCCGATTGGCTTGTTTGTAATACAGCATCTTGTAGTGAACCATTTTGCAACAGGAGGAGAAGAGTCGTTTAACAAAGCGGCTGGTTTCATGGAACAACTTCCGTTCCGAATTATTTTAGAGACATTTGTTATCTTCCTTCCAATATTATTTCATGCAATTTACGGCCTATATATTGCTTTTACTGCTAAAAATAATGCGAGCAGATTTGGCTTCTTCCGTAACTGGATGTTTTTGCTTCAACGTGTAACTGGAGTTATAACCCTTATTTTTATTGTATGGCATGTCTGGCAGACTCGTGTCCAAGCAGCTTTTGGAGCAGAAGTAAACTTTCAAATGATGGAGAATATTTTATCTAATCCATTTATGCTATGGTTTTACATCATTTGTGTGGTATCTGCTATTTTCCACTTTGCAAATGGACTTTGGTCTTTCTGTGTAAGCTGGGGGATTACTATTTCACCACGCTCTCAGTTAATTTCAACTTATGTAACGATGGGTATTTTTGTCGCCCTCTCTATCGTGGGTATTCGTGCGATCTTTGCATTTGTTTAATAGAAAATTAAAAACTATCAAACTCGGTTCGGTTTTTGATAAAGTTTGGATTTACTAAGTATTAGGGAGTGAGTCACAATGGGTAAAGGTAAGGTTATCGTTGTCGGCGGTGGTCTAGCTGGCTTAATGGCAACAATTAAAGTTGCAGAAACAGGGACTCCGGTTGAATTATTTTCTTTAGTGCCGGTCAAACGATCTCACTCTGTTTGTGCCCAAGGCGGTATTAACGGAGCAGTAAATACAAAGGGAGAAGGAGACTCTCCATGGATTCATTTTGACGATACCATCTATGGCGGGGACTTCTTAGCCAATCAGCCTCCAGTAAAAGCAATGGCAGAAGCGGCACCAGGTATTATTCACTTATTAGATCGTATGGGTGTCATGTTTAACCGTACGCCAGAGGGATTACTTGATTTCCGCCGTTTTGGAGGCACACAGCATCACCGTACGGCATTTGCTGGTGCAACTACTGGTCAGCAATTGCTTTATGCGCTGGACGAGCAGGTCCGCCGTCATGAAGTGGCAGGACTGGTAACAAAGTATGAAGGTTGGGAGTTTCTAGGTGCAGTAGTTGATGAAGAAGGGATTTGCCGCGGAGTTGTTGCACAGAACCTAACTTCGATGGAAATTAAATCATTTGCGGGCGATGCGGTGATTATGGCAACAGGTGGCCCTGGAATCATCTTTGGTAAATCGACAAATTCTGTCATTAATACTGGTTCGGCTGCATCCATTGTTTATCAGCAAGGTGCTTATTATGCGAATGGTGAATTCATTCAAATTCACCCGACTGCTATTCCTGGAGACGACAAGCTTCGTTTAATGAGTGAATCTGCCCGTGGTGAAGGTGGCCGTATTTGGACATATAAAGATGGAAAACCGTGGTATTTCTTGGAGGAAAAATATCCTGCCTATGGAAATCTTGTTCCACGTGATATTGCAACACGTGAAATCTTCGATGTATGTGTGAATCAGAAATTAGGAATCAATGGGGAAAACATGGTTTACCTTGATCTCTCTCATAAAGATCCACATGAACTAGATGTAAAACTTGGTGGAATTATTGAAATTTATGAAAAGTTTACTGGTGATGATCCACGTAAGCTTCCAATGAAAATATTTCCTGCTGTCCACTATTCAATGGGCGGACTGTGGGTAGATTATGATCAAATGACAAATATTCCTGGGCTATTTGCTGCTGGTGAATGTGATTATTCTCAGCACGGTGCGAATCGTCTGGGAGCTAACTCATTGCTCTCTGCGATCTATGGCGGAATGGTTGCAGGTCCGAAGTCATTGGAATATATTGAGGGTCTTCAAAAACGCGCTGAAGATGTTTCTTCTACTGTTTTTGATGGTTTTGTTAAGCAGGAAGAAGATAAATGGAATAAGATTATGTCAATGAACGGAACAGAAAATGCTTACGTTATTCATAAAGAGCTTGGTGAATGGATGACTGACAATGTGACGGTTGTACGCCACAATGACAGACTTCTTAAAACAGATGAAAAAATTGTTGAGTTGTTGGAGCGTTATCAAAATATTAACATTAATGATACCTCTAAATGGAGCAATCAAGGCGCATTCTTTACGCGTCAGCTGCAAAACATGCTTCAACTGGCACGTGTTATTACAATTGGTGCTTATAACCGTAATGAAAGCCGTGGGGCACATTACAAGCCAGAATTCCCTAAACGAAATGATGAAGAGTTCTTAAAAACAACGATGGCAAAGTTCGTTGATGCTAACTCTGCTCCGGCCTTCCACTATGAAGAGGTCGATACTGGCATGATCAAACCACGTGAACGTGACTATACAAAAAAACATTAATAGAAAGGGAGAGTAATGATGAGTGACAAAAAAACAGTTCGCTTTATAATAACTCGTCAAGATAATCCAGATTCTGCCCCTTATCAACAAGAGTTCGAACTTGATTATCGTCCGAATATGAACGTCATTTCAGCGTTAATGGAAATCAGGCGTAACCCGGTAGATGTGAAAGGAAATAAAACATCCCCTATCTCTTGGGATATGAACTGCCTAGAGGAAGTTTGCGGTGCCTGCTCAATGGTGATTAATGGCAAACCTCGCCAATCATGTACAGCGCTTGTCGATCAACTTGAACAGCCAATCCGCTTGGAACCAATGCGTACATTCCCTGTTGTCCGTGACTTGCAGGTTGATAGAAGCCGCATGTTTGATTCCTTGAAAAAGGTAAAAGCTTGGATTCCGATCGACGGAACATATGACCTTGGTCCAGGACCACGTATGCCTGAGCCAAAGCGTCAATGGGCCTATGAATTATCAAAATGTATGACATGTGGCGTATGTTTAGAGGCATGTCCAAATGTAAACAGCAAAACAAACTTTATGGGACCAGCTGTATTTAACCAAGTCCGTTTGTTCAATGCACATCCGACTGGTGCAATGAATAAAGCGGAACGCTTAAATGCATTTATGGAAGACGGTGGGATGCAAGGCTGTGGTAACTCACAAAACTGTGTCCAATCTTGTCCAAAAGGGATTCCAATTACAACTTCTATCGCAGCTGTCAACCGTGATGCAACGTTGCAATCATTCAAGAACTTCTTTGGAAGTGACCAGGTTTAATAAAAGAAAAACCTCGCTCTTTAATAAGAGTGGGGTTTTTTTGTTGACTGGAGCAGTTGTCAACACCTGCCAATAACAATTTAATAGCAATTTTTTCCGAGAAATTAATGAAAGGCCTACTAATAGCAGACTTTACTTTTCAAATAATTCAAATTAATTTATAATAGAAATAATGAATGGTCATTCATTTTGAAATGGAGGTAGAACAATGTCAAAAATTAATTATATTCCTGATATGGCTGAGTGGGAAAAAGGTTTTGAATTTTATTATGAAATTAAAGTCCGTTTTTCGGAAACGGATATGTTCGGTCATCTAAACAATACAGTTCCTTTTACGTATTTTGAGATGGCAAGAATAGAATTTTTTAAGTATAAAGGGTTTATGCAGGAGTGGGTTAAACCAATGAACGAAACCATTCCTGTTGTTGCTGATCTCCAATGTGATTTCCTTCAACAAGTCTTTTTTGATGATAATCTGAAGGTATACGTAAAAGCAAATTCAATCGGGAACTCTTCAGTTGATCTTCACTATATGGGCAAAAAGGAAGATGGGACGATTTGCTTCACAGGCAGAGGGGCCATGGTGCAAATGTCAAAAAAATTAGGAAAAGGTGTTCCTTGGACAATAGAGCAAAGAAATCTGCTCGAAAAACATGAGAAAATAAAGGCTTAATTACTTCAAAAACACATTTTCAAAATAAAACGTTCTCCATGAAGGAATTGGAGTCACTTCAGGTCCGTGCTTGACATATGATATGGTGACTAAATATATACCCACCCCGCGGTTCATAGCTGGCGAAAGGCAAGGAGGGTTACAATACTTGAAGGAGAACGAATATACTCACAAGCCATTACTCACCAAACGAGAAAGAGAAGTATTCGAACTGTTAGTACAAGATAAAACAACTAGAGAAATCGCTGGTGAATTGTTTATAAGCGAAAAAACAGTTCGGAACCACATATCGAATGCCATGCAAAAGCTTGGTGTTAAGGGGCGATCACAAGCTGTTGTAGAGCTCCTTCGAATGGGAGAGCTAGAACTTTAACTATGACCGGCAGTCCATTCATTTGGATGCCGGTTAAAATTATTTTTAGGGGGCGCTTTGTTTTTGCTTTTATTTCTCCTTGAAATTTGCTCGAAAAAAGGCGAAAATATAGGAAACAAGGAAGCTATTTTATGGTCTAAAGGATTAGAAAAGCAATTATGGGAGTTGTTTCTAATGGAGCTAGAAGATGTGATCATTAATGAAGAAGTAGATGTAGTTGCAGCAATTGAAAAAGAACTGCGATACATAGCAGGAATTATTAAACAAAAAGGCCGCGAAATTTTAAGTAATTACAAAATTACTCCACCTCAATTTGTTGCTCTACAATGGCTTTTTGAAGATGGAGATATGACAATTGGCGAGCTTTCTAATAAAATGTATCTTGCATTTAGTACAACTACCGATTTAGTTGATCGGATGGAAAAGAATGCGCTTGTAAAACGGGTGAAAGACCCAAATGATCGCAGAGTCGTGCGGATCCATCTTCTTGAAGAGGGCGAGCGGATTATCGATGAAGTGATAAGAAAAAGACAGCTCTACTTAAAAGAGGTACTTATTAATTTTTCAAATGAAGAAGTTCAGCTCCTAAAAACAAATTTAATGAAATTACACCAAGATATGCGCGGAGAATGAGGCGGTATGTTTGAAACAACCAATTGGTATTATTGATTCAGGTGTTGGAGGGCTGACTGTGGCGAAAGAAGTGATGCGTCAGCTGCCAAATGAAAATATTGTTTACTTAGGCGATACAGCTCGCTGTCCATATGGACCAAGACCTGGTGAAGAAGTAAAAGCGTTTACATGGGAATTGACTCAATTTCTATTAACGAAAGAAATAAAAATGCTCATAATCGCTTGTAATACAGCAACAGCCGTTGTACTGGATGAAATTCGCAATGAGCTTTCCATTCCTGTTATTGGCGTTATTTCTCCTGGAGCAAGAGCGGCTATTAAAAAAACAGAAAATCATAGGATTGGCGTTATTGGAACAGTTGGAACAATTAAAAGCCGTGCTTATGAAAAAGCGTTAAAACAAATAAATAGAAGGACAGTCGTGCATAGTCTTGCATGTCCAAAATTTGTTCCGCTTGTTGAAAGTGGAGAATCCGGGGGGCCATTAGCTAAAAAGATTGTTATGGAAACACTGCAGCCCCTTTTGGATAATGATTTAGATACCTTAATATTAGGATGCACGCACTATCCTCTCCTAGAACAGCCCATTCAAAATGTCATGGGGGATCGAGTGAAAGTAATTAGTTCTGGTGAAGAAACTGCAAGAGAAGCTAGTACCATTCTCTCTCATTATGGAATGCTCAATTCAAGCGAGAATGAAACGGAGCACCAATTTTTTACGACAGGATCCAGAACGATTTTTAAAAAGATTGCTTCAGAATGGCTTCAGCTTCCCGCTATACATGTGAAAAAAGTTACGCTTTAAAACCTTCATAATGAAGGTTTTTTCTATGGGCAAAGAAAATTGTTGGCGGGTGTACTGAACAAGCTTTTATGACGGAAGGAATAACCAGCGCAGAGAAGTATACTAGCCAACATTTACGCACCTAGACCTAAAGTTATAGGTATTGAGTTTTTTGATATAGTTCTATTTTCCATGATAAAATAAAGAAAATGAATAAGAATAAGGTGATAGATTTGTTGAAAGAAGCTGAACAGTATTTAAAGCAATATTTTGGTTACTCCTCCTTTCGGCCGGGCCAAGGTGAGATTATTTGTAATTTATTATCACAAACCAATACGCTCGGCATCCTTCCAACTGGAGGCGGGAAATCTCTTTGCTTCCAGATCCCTGCACTTATGCTCCCAGGACTTGCTGTTGTTATTTCTCCATTAATCTCTCTCATGAAAGATCAAGTTGATGCATTATTAGCGGCAAATATTCAGGCCACATTTATTAATAGTTCTCTTTCAAGCAAGGAATATCAGGAAAGAATGTCAGGAATACGCCAAGGGCATTTTAAGCTTGTTTATGTGGCGCCTGAACGATTTGAATCTGAGAGCTTCTTGGAAATGCTTAATTCTATAGATATTTCAATGATTGTATTTGATGAGGCCCATTGTATTTCACAATGGGGATATGATTTCAGACCGAGCTATCGATCAATTGTTATGAATCTAAGCAGATTAAATAAAAAACCAGTAATTGCAGCTTTAACTGCTACCGCAACAAAGGATGTAGCAAATGATATCCGAAATCTTTTAAATATAAACGAGGCAGATAGTTTTATCACTGGATTTGCTAGAGAAAACCTAGCTTTCCATATTATGAAGGGCATGAATAAAAGAGATTTTATCAGTCAGTTTATTAAAAAACATCCAAATGAATCAGGAATTATTTATACATCTAGCCGAAAAGAGGCAGACCAGCTTTATAATCATTTAAAAGCACTGAATCACTCTGTTGCAAAATACCATGCGGGATTAGGAGAAGCAGCTCGGAAAAAGGCACAAAATGAGTTTGTTTATGATGAAGCAGATATTATGATTGCGACAAATGCATTTGGCATGGGGATCGATAAGTCGAATGTTCGTTATGTCATTCACTACAATCTCCCGCGTAACATAGAGGCTTATTACCAAGAAGCAGGTCGTGCTGGCAGAGATGGAGAAGAAAGTGCTTGCTATTTGCTATTTTCTTCACAGGATATACAGCTCCAAAAGTTTCTAATTGAGGAATCCAATTTAGATTTTCAGAAGCGGGAACAGGAATACAATAAATTAAAGCAAATGGTGAGCTACTGCCATACAGAAAAATGCTTGCAATCGTATATTATTGAATATTTTGATGCCAATAGTAAATTGCAGCCTTGCGGGAAATGCAGCAATTGCCTGGATAAACGTGAGCAAACAGACATTACAAAGGAAGCGCTAATGATCTTTTCCTGCATCAAAAGGATGGGTGAGCGATATGGTGTTACCCTTACTGCACAAGTTTTAAAAGGCTCCCAAAATAAACGTATTAAAGAACTGCGATTTAATGAATTGTCTACATATGGGCTGCTAAAGCATTATAAGGAAAAAGAAATAGCTGACATTATTAACTATTTGCTAGCTGAGGGCTATCTTCTATTGACTGACAGCCAGTACCCTGTTGTCAAGCTTAGTGAGAAATCATTGCCGGTATTAAAGCAACAAGAAAAGCTTTATATGAAAGCAGCGATTCAAACTCCAGACTTTGCGGTTGAAGAGAATAGCGATTTATTCGCTATTCTTCGTACACTTCGTAAAAAGCTGGCGGATCAGGAAAAGGTTCCTCCATATGTTGTCTTTGCTGATACCGCTTTAAGAGAAATGAGTCAGTATTTTCCTGTAGAAAAGGACGAAATGTTGAGAATTAAAGGTGTTGGCCAAATGAAGTATGAAAAGTATGGGGGATTTTTCATAGAAGAAATCAAAAATTACCTGGCAGAAAATAATATTGAAGTGGAGAAGAAGATTCCTGGGGGAGATCAGCGTACTTCTTTGGAGAATCAAGAGAAATCAGATGTGCCAAGCTATTTGCAATCATATCAATTTTACATTGATGGAATGCCAATTAAGGAAATTGCCAAAGCTCGTAATTTTTCTCCTATAACGATTCAAGAGCATATCCTTCGTGCAGTTCGAGAAGGGCAAGAAATGAATTGGGAAGAAATATTTGATGACCAAACAGAAATGCTTATTTTAGAAGCTGTGCAAAAGGTGGGGACAGAAAAACTAAAACCGATTAAAGAGGAACTGCCTAATGAAATTGATTATTTTTCAATTAAAGCAGTTCTGGTAAAGAATGGTCTGTAAAAACATTCATGAGCATCTGTTAACAACCAAGTATATAAATGTCGATCTGCTTCTTTCCCTACGCTGGTTATTCCTTCGTACATAAAGGCTTGCTCAATTAATCAGGCCGATCATTTATTTTTCATACATGAATAGAGGCGTTGAAAAATCAAATTTTTTTCTCCAAAGGCGGTCTAATTTACAATCAGGCTCGTATACATGTTAGTACAAACTGTCTTTGGAGGGATGAAATATGTCCATAAATAAAAAATCAACAATCGTGTCTGCAGTCTTAGCCTCATCCGTGTTGTTGTCTGGATGCGGATTGTTTGGGAGCGGAGGAAAAGAAAAAGTCGATCCGCCCCAATCGGTAACATATACGGATGATGATACCGCTGTAACAGAGGAAACAGCGAATACAGAAACGGGTACGGACACATCAGGAAGTGAAGAAGCTGTAAATGGGAAAATTTATACTGAGCTCTATTTAATTAATAAGGATGGTCTAGTTGTGCCGCAGACATTGGAATTGCCAAAAAAAGAATCAGTAGCTACTCAAGCGCTTGAATATCTTGTAAAGGGCGGTCCTGTAACCGAAATGCTTCCCAATGATTTCATGGCAGTTCTGCCAACTGATACGAAGCTATCTGTTAATATAAAAGATAAAGTTGCAACAGTAGATTTTTCAAAGGAATTTAAGGATTATCCAGTGGAAGAGGAAATGAAGATTCTTCAGGCTGTTACATGGACATTAACGCAATTTGATTCAGTTGATAAAGTTAAGTTTCAATTGAATGGCAATGATCTAAAAGAAATGCCTGTAGGCGGAACACCTATAGGGGAATATTATAGCAGGGAAAATGGAATAAATATAGACACAATAGACGTTGTAGATATGAATAATACGAAACCTGTCACGGTTTATTATATCGGTGGAAGTGAAGGCTCCTATTATTATGTCCCTGTTACAAAACGTGTCTCTAATAATGAGAAGAATGATTACAAAGCTGTCGTTAACGAACTCATTAAGGGACCAAGCTATGTGTCGAATCTTGATAGTGAGTTTCTGTCAGATGTTAAACTATTAGATGATCCGAAAATAGAAAACGGGAAGATCACTTTGAATTTTAATGAAGCGCTATACAGCAGTTTTGAAGAAAAAATAATTTCTGAGCATCTATTGAATGCATTAGTCCTGTCATTAACTGAGCAAAAAGACATCGAACGTGTGGCAATAACTGTTGATGGAAAAGCAGAACTAGTGAATGAAAAGGGAGAAAAAATTACAGAGCCAGTGGCTCGTCCCGAAAAAGTGAATACAGGTAGTTTTTAATTATGTGGTTTTTGATATACTATAAGAATGAATGAAAAAGAGGAGGCATTTTTGCCACCTCTTCTTTCTTGTCTAGCGCTAGCATCCTATTGTCGATCAAACTTCAGATCCACTTCTTGCAATAAGTCGTGCCCCTTCTGCGTTTGTACGGCGATGACCAAGGCGCTTCGGCTTTTCTTATGTTTAGAGGCTGTCTAGCTTCAGCATTTTTATTTAGGAGGAATTATCCCATGCGTGCAGATGGACGTGAACAGCTACAATTAAGACCTATACATATTGAAACGAATTATTTAATACATCCTGAAGGCTCTGTTTTAATAAGTGTCGGAAATACGAAGGTGATTTGTACGGCAAGCATTGATGATCGCGTACCACCTTTTATGAGAGGGGAAGGGAAAGGCTGGATAACAGCTGAGTACTCTATGCTTCCTCGGGCAACAGAGACAAGGAATATTAGAGAATCAGCCAAAGGGAAAATTACCGGACGAACGATGGAAATACAGCGCTTAATCGGACGCGCTCTTCGTGCGGTTGTTGATCTGGAAGCCCTTGGCGAACGAACGATCTGGCTGGACTGCGATGTCATTCAGGCTGATGGAGGCACAAGAACAGCATCCATTTCAGGTGCATTCGTTGCTATGGCACTCGCTTTAGAAAAGGTTAGTAAAACAAAAAAACTTGCAAAATATCCAATAAAAGATTTTCTAGCAGCAACAAGTGTCGGGATATTAGAAAATAAGCAAGTGGTTGTCGATTTAAATTATATTGAGGACTCAAAAGCACTTGTCGACATGAATATTGTTATGACAGGTAATGGTGAATTTGTCGAACTACAAGGAACAGGCGAGGAAGCGACTTTTTCTTACAACGAGCTGCAAGAATTGCTAAAAGCGGGACAGGATGGAATTGTCCAGTTATTCGACATTCAGAAAGAAGCGCTCGGAGAAGAAATTACAAGTAAAATTATCTCAAGAAAAGAAAAGTAAAGTAAGGGAAGGGGCTTAGAAGAATGTCAGAAGTGATTATTGCAACAAAGAATCAAGGAAAAGCAAAGGAATTTGCCCGAATGTTCAAGCCACTTGGATTTGAAGTTAAGACGCTGCTGGATTTCCCTGACATTCAAGATGTTGAAGAGACAGGAACAACTTTTGAGGAAAATGCGATATTAAAGGCAGAGACGATTTCTAAGATCCTTGGCAGAATGGTGATTGCTGATGATTCAGGCCTAGCGGTTGACGCACTTGATGGAAGGCCAGGAATATTTTCTGCACGATATGCAGGGGAAGAAAAAAACGATGAAGCAAATATGTCCAAAGTTCTAAAAGAGCTTGAAAATGTTCCTGACAATGAGCGGCATGCAAGATTTTATTGTGCACTTGCAGTTGCTTCTCCAGGGCAGGAAACATTTACTGTCTTAGGAACTTGCGAAGGAATGATCTTAAGAGAAAAAAGAGGTTCCTTCGGCTTTGGCTATGATCCGATATTTTTTGCAATAGAGAAAGGAAAAGCAATGGCAGAACTGGAACCTGAAGAGAAGGCACAGATCAGTCACCGTGCACATGCGCTGCAAAAATTAGAAAGTGAGCTGCCGTCTCTTTTAGCTGGAGTTGAAAAAAGGTGAAAATTTTAATTGTTAGTGATAGTCATGGGTTTACTGAAGAGTTAAAGGAAATAAAGGATCGGTATGCCCATGAGGTAGAGCTGATGATTCATTGTGGAGATTCAGAGCTTCAAGCTGATGAAGAAGCCTTAGAAAACTTCTTAGTCGTACAAGGGAATTGTGACTTTATTGGAACATTTCCTGAAGACCTTGTAAAAAAAGTTGGCGATCTTTGTGTTTTTATTACACATGGTCATCGGTATGGCGTTAAATCGACATTATTAAACCTTTCCTATCGTGCAAAAGAAGTGGCTGCAAATATTGTCTGTTTCGGACATTCTCATTTCCTTGGGGCAGAAATGATTGAAGATATTCTTTATATCAATCCCGGAAGCATTCGGCTGCCAAGAGGCAGAACAGACAAAACATTTGTCATTTTAGAAGTAATTGGGAATGAAATAAAACTTCATGTTCATGACCTTGAACATGGAAAATTAGATGATTTAACGCAAGTATTTTCACTTCCAAAAAGAGATTGAAGATCAAATACTGTTAGGGAAGCTAAAAAAGCTTCCCTAATAAAAAATTGTGATTTTAATATGTTGACTTTTAACTATTTGCCTTATATAATAAAACTTGTCTTTGAAATACTTTTGAAAAAATATTAAGTCCCAGTAGCTCAGCTGGATAGAGCATACGCCTTCTAAGCGTACGGTCGGGAGTTCGAATCTCTCCTGGGACGCCATTTACACATCAGTTAAACTACATATCTTACCGTTTAAACTCACTTTTTAAAGTGAGTTTTTTTATTTTATAAGATTCTTTTTTTAATGCATAGGGTGAATGAATACTGTTTGCAACCGAACTATGTTGACAATCACGGGTCGCGGCGCATCCTGAAGTAAAATTTAACTTCAACATACTACGTACGAATTCGCAATAAACTTAATGAAAATAGCTCGGTATAAATATTCAATGATTTAAGGGAAAATAAAAAAATTTATCATTCACAAATCATGTCTACCTCAACGATGTAAGCGGATACAATAAGTCAGATTAATTAAAATTATCAAATAATTTTCAAAAAGGGTGTTGACGGTTTGATGAAATGGGCGTAAGATAGTCCTCAATATAAGAAATTAGAAAATTTAAGAAATGCTAGCTAATAAGTTTTTAGGTATAAGAAACCGTTTATACATCGTTTTTTTAACCTAAAAATTTAATGGTTTAAAGTATTAAAATTGTAAAAATAAATAGCTAAAAAAGCGAAGAAGAGGATAAGTAGTTTTATGAATTGGGATTTACAGAGAGCCGGGGCTGCTGTGAACCGGTAATTCCACCATAAGATGAACTCACCTCTGAGTACCAGCTTGAAAGAGTCAATTGAGTAAAGCTGGTCGGGTGTCTATCACTCGTTATCAAAACGGACAGGAAGATGATGTCCATAAGTGCATGCGAATCGCATGAATTTAGGGTGGTACCGTGGAATAGGATGTAAAGCCTTTTCACCCCTTATACCTAGGATTAGTAGGTTTTAAGGGGTGGAAAGGCTTTTTATATTGTAATTAAAGGAAAAAGAGGAGGGTTCATACGAATGTTGCAGCAAGCTGCCTTAACAGAATCAAAAGCCAAAGCCAAAACGGCCACTGGTGCTGATCTGTTATTAAAGGCCTTGGAAAAGGAAAAAGTGGAAGTGATTTTTGGATATCCTGGAGGAGCTGTACTTCCGATTTATGACAAGCTTTATGATTCGAAAATTTTTCATGTTCTGCCAAGGCATGAGCAAGGGGGAATTCACGCAGCCGAAGGGTATGCAAGAATTTCAGGAAAACCTGGAGTTGTTATAGCCACATCTGGCCCAGGAGCAACTAACATTGTTACGGGTCTCACAGACGCGATGATGGATTCTCTCCCACTCGTTGTATTCACTGGTCAGGTTTCGACAAATGTAATCGGTACTGATGCATTCCAAGAAGCGGATGTACTTGGAATTACAACACCCATTACGAAATACAATTACCAGGTGAGAAACATTGAAGATATCCCTCGAATTGTAAAAGAGGCATTTTATATTGCCTCCAGTGGAAGACCGGGACCAGTCTTGATAGACATTCCGAAAGACATTGCAGCATCGGTATCAATACCTCCAGAAGAACAAGAAATAAAGCTGCCTGGCTATCAGCCAACAGTATACCCTAACTATCTGCAAATAAAAAAATTATCTGAGGCAGTTAGTCGAGCAAAGAAACCAGTCATACTCGCTGGAGCTGGTGTCTTGCTAGCAAAAGCATCGAAGGAATTAAAAGAATATGCTGAGCAGCAGCAGCTTCCAGTTATTCATACATTACTTGGATTAGGCGGATTTCCGGCAGACCATAAGCTATTTGTTGGCATGGCTGGCATGCATGGCTGCTATGCATCGAATATGGGCTTGAGTGAATGTGATTTATTAATTAATATCGGTGCAAGATTTGATGACAGGCTTACTGGAAATTTACAATTTTTTGCTCCTCATGCAACGGTTGCTCATATCGATATTGATCCAGCCGAAATTGGGAAAAACGTTCCAACATCCATACCTGTCGTTGCTGACGCAAAGGAAGCATTAAAAGAATTAGTCAAACAAAAAGGAAAGCCTCCAGTTCATACAGAATGGCTGGAACAAATTCGTAAATGGCAAGAGGAATACCCCTACTATTACGGAGAGTCAGCCACTTTAAAGCCACAAAAAGTGATGGAGATGCTATACGAAAAAACAGCAGGTGATGCCATTGTCGTTACGGATGTAGGTCAGCACCAAATGTGGGCAGCACAATATTATCAATTTAAACATGCCGATCGATGGGTAACCTCTGGCGGACTTGGGACAATGGGTTTCGGATTACCTGCAAGCATTGGCGCTCAGCTGGCTGATCCTGATCGATGTGTTATTGCTGTACTTGGGGATGGCGGATTTCAAATGTCTACGCAAGAGCTTACGGTTATTAAGGAACTAAATCTCCCTATAAAAGTCGCAATATTCAATAATCGGTCGCTTGGCATGGTGCGGCAATGGCAGGAAATCTTTTATGACAAACGGTATGCCCATAGTAAAATTCCTATTCAGCCATCCTTTGTAAAGCTTGCGGAAGCCTATGGGTTAAAAGGATATGAAATAAATACAGCAGAAGAAGCAGAAGTCATTTTAGCAGATGTGCTTAATAATCGTGATCCTGTTCTCTTAGATATTCGAATTGATCCCAATGAGAATGTTTATCCGATGATTGCCCCAGGGAAAGGGCTGCATGAAATGGTAGGTGCAAAGCCTTGAAAAAAATTTTTAGTATGACAGTCATGAATCGTCCAGGTGTTCTTAACCGAATTACCAATCTCTTTTCTAAAAGGAACTACAATATTGAAAGTATATCTGTAGGGTTGGCAGAGCAGGAAGGGGTTTCGAGGATTACCTGTGTCATTCATGTAGAAAGCGACCGGGAAGCGGAACAAATTACAAAACAGCTGAATAAGCAGATTGATATTTTAAAAGTAACAGATATAAGTGATCAGGCGATTGTTGCAAGAGAGCTTGCCTTAATTAAAGTGCTCTCCACTCCGCAAACAAGGAATGAGCTGTATGCATTAATCGAACCATTTCGAGCAGCGGTCATTGATGTCAGTAAAGATAGCCTTGTCATTCAGATAACAGGAGAATCAGAAAAGATTGAAGCATTTATTGAACTGATTAAGCCTTATGGAATTAAGGAACTTGCTCGAACCGGGACAACAGCTTTCCCTCGAGGAACCCAAAAACCAGTCAATACGCAAAAAACATACTCAATCGTTTAATTGAATGCTGAAAAAAATTTGGTTGATTGGAGCGGAAGGTGCGAGACTCCTGCGGGAGTAGTGGGACAGCTGAGACCCCGCAGGCACTTTAGTGCTGAGGCGGCTCAGCGCCCACCCCGCGGAAAGCGAGTACCTAGAGTGGAAATCAACCTCTACAAATTAAATATTAATTAGTAATAATTTTTACAAGAAATTGTCTTTAATTTTAAAAAAGAAAGGAAGATAACAATGGCAAAAATGTACTATAACGGAGATGCGAATCCAGCTTATTTAAAGGGGAAGAAGGTAGCGGTGATCGGGTATGGATCACAAGGTCATGCACATGCATTAAATCTGAGAGACAGCGGTGTTGAAGTCGTAATTGGACTTCGCAAAGGGAAATCGTGGGATAAAGCAGCCGAAGATGGCTTTCAGGTATTTTCAGTAGGGGAAGCAACAGCACAGGCAGACGTTGTCATGATTCTATTACCAGATGAACTTCAGACGAAAGTATATAAAGAAGAAATTGAACCGAATTTAACCAACCAGGCACTCATGTTTGCCCACGGTTTTAATGTTCATTTCAATCAAATTGTCCCGCCGAAAGAAAGCGATGTACTTCTCGTTGCCCCTAAAGGTCCTGGCCATCTTGTAAGGAGAACATATGAACAGGATGCGGGAGTACCGGCTTTATTCGCTATCTATCAAGATGTAACCGGAGAAGCACAGGAACTCGCACTAGCCTATGCAAGGGCAATCGGAGCCTTACGTGCTGGTGCATTAGAAACGACCTTTAAAGAGGAGACAGAAACGGATCTATTCGGTGAACAGGCTGTCCTTTGTGGAGGGTTAACTTCACTTGTTAAAGCAGGCTTCGAAACGTTAGTCGAAGCAGGGTACCAGCCAGAATTAGCCTATTTTGAATGCTTACATGAATTAAAGCTGATTGTTGATTTAATGTATGAAGGCGGCTTGGAAGGAATGCGTTATTCGATCTCAGATACAGCCCAATGGGGAGACTTTGTCAGTGGTCCGCGTGTTGTTGATGAAAGAGTGAAGGAAGAAATGAAAGCTGTTCTGAAAGATATTCAGGAAGGAAAATTTGCGAAAGGCTGGATTTTAGAAAACCAAGCAAATCGTCCTGTATTTAATGCAGTGAATGAAAGAGAAAAGCAGCATCAAATTGAACAGGTAGGCAGAGAACTTAGAAAAATGATGCCGTTTGTTAATAACGGAAAAAAGAAGGAAGCTGTTGCTAGTGCAAACCATTAAAATTTTCGACACAACCTTAAGGGATGGAGAACAATCAGCCGGTGTGAATCTCAACTTTTCAGAAAAGTTAGAAATTGCTAAACAGCTGGAAAGATTAAATGTGGACATTATGGAAGCAGGGTTTCCAGCTGCATCAAAAGGCGATTTCCATTCCGTACAGAAAATTGCCCAAACGATAAAAAATTGTTCTGTCACGGGACTTGCGCGTGCGGTTATCTCAGATATAGATGCAGCATGGGATGCGCTGAAAGACGGTGCAGAGCCAAGGCTCCATACCTTTCTTGCAACATCGCCGATTCACCGCGAATACAAATTGAAAATGTCGAAAGAAGAAGTCATCCATACAGCTGTAGAAACAGTAAAATACGCAGCGAAGAAATTTCCAATCATTCAATGGTCTGCAGAAGATGCTTCGAGAACGGAGCTGCCCTTCCTAGCAGAAATAATTGAAAAGGTAATTCAGGCTGGGGCGAAAGTAATCAATATTCCTGATACTGTTGGATACGGAACTCCTCAAGAATATGGAGCCATTTTTAAATACTTAAAAGAAAATGTTCCTTCTATTAATAAAGTTTCTTTGTCAACACATTGTCATGATGATTTAGGAATGGCAATTGCCAATTCACTGGCAGCGGTAGAAAACGGTGCAACGCAAGTGGAAGGAACAATAAATGGGATTGGAGAAAGAGCTGGAAATGCAGCCCTAGAGGAGTTTGCAGTAGCTTTGCATATTAGAAAGGATTACTATCAGGCGTCGACACGTCTGAAACTTCATGAGATCAGCCGCACAAGCAGTCTTGTCAGTAAGCTGACGGGAATGATCGTCCCTGCGAATAAGGCAGTGGTTGGGAAAAATGCCTATGCACATGAATCTGGGATTCATCAGGATGGGGTACTCAAGGAAAAAACAACCTATGAAATTATTTCTCCTGATTTAGTAGGATTCCAGTCTAACTCTTTAGTTTTAGGAAAGCATTCAGGCAGGCATGCCTTTAAAAATCGGCTAGATGAATTAGGACTTAACGTTCCAGAGGAAAATATTAAGCCGTTATTTAGCGCATTCAAGGATTTGGCAGACCGAAAAAAGGAAATGACGGATGAAGACTTGGTAGCACTTGTTCTTGAGGAAGAGCTATCAAAGGAAGAGCGATTCTATGAATTAATTCATTTACAAATCCAATATGGGACAAATCAAATACCTACCGCAACTGTTACTTTATCAGGAGCGGATAAAGAAATTATTCAAGAGGCTGGAACGGGGGCGGGCAGTATTGAAGCCCTCTATAATACATTGGAAAAATGTGTGGATGGGTCAATCAATCTCTTAGATTACCGAATCCAGTCGGTTGGTGGAGGAAGAGATGCTCTTGCCCAAGTATATGTGAAACTCGTTTATATGGATATAGAAACAAGTGGGCGGGGGCTTGCACAAGATGTACTCGAGGCATCGGCAAAAGCTTACTTAAATGCGATTAACCGAGTTATTTATATGAAGGATAAGGGACCTCTGCCGGAAATGAGCTTTACTAAATAGGGAGATAGACCGATTGAATCAACTAGTTATCAAATAAAAATACATTCATAATCACAAGACGGAGGGATAACAATGAAAAAACGCATCGCAGTACTACCAGGAGATGGAATCGGCAAAGAAGTGACAAAGGGAGCCATTGAAGTATTGCAAGCTGTTGGAGAGCGGTTCGGACACCAGTTCTATTTTCAATATGGATTAATCGGTGGAGAAGCAATCGATGCGGTTGGGTCTCCGCTTCCAAATGAAACAATCGAACTGTGCAAACAAAGCGATGCGGTTTTACTAGGAGCGGTTGGCGGTCCGAAATGGGAACGACAGCCAGCGCATCTTCGTCCTGAACGTGGACTATTAAAGATCAGAAAAGAACTTAATCTATATGCGAACCTTAGGCCAACGAGCTACTATTCGAGTCTTGCAGAATCTTCGCCCCTTCGTAAGGAGGTAATTGAAGGCGTAGACATGGTCATGGTAAGAGAATTAACTGGCGGTTTATATTTCGGTAAACCGAGCGAGCGTACACGGAAAAATGGTGAAGACGAAGTAGTAGATACGCTTTATTACAAGAAAGCAGAAATGGAACGAGTAATTAAACTAGCATTCCAGCTTGCTGAAAAAAGAAAAGGGAAGGTAACTTCTGTCGACAAAGCAAATGTTTTAGAATCCAGTCGAATGTGGAGAGAAGTAGCAGAATCTGTAGCTAAAGACTATCCAGATGTCGACCTTGAACATATGCTTGTGGATAATGCAGCCATGCAAATGATCAAAAAACCGAAACGGTTTGATGTCGTTGTTACTGAAAATATGTTTGGTGATATTTTGAGCGATGAGGCGTCTGTTTTAACTGGATCGTTAGGTATGCTTCCTTCAGCCAGTCTATCCGAAGATGGCCCGTATTTATATGAGCCGATTCATGGCTCAGCACCTGATATTGAAGGGAAAAACTCGGCAAACCCAATGGCTATGATCCTTTCTGCTGCTATGATGCTTCGCCTATCATTTGGTATGAATGAAGAAGCTGAAGCAGTTGAGCAAGCCGTAAACCAAGTGCTTGACGCTGGATATAGAACAAAAGACATCATGACATTCGGCAAGAAGGCTGTAACAACAAAAGAAATGGTCGAAGAAGTAAAAGCAACCCTTATGGATAATGAAGCCATTATGCACATCATGAGTGCTTACGCATAGAAAAGCGGAG
>NZ_JALDXW010000045.1:0-26187 GCF_032154635.1 Cytobacillus sp.
CCCTTAATGAACGACTACGCTCAGGTTGTTCCACCTTTTTCGGGACTTCATTCCCTTAATGAACGACTACGCTCAGGTTGTTCCACCTTTTTCTGGACTTCATTCCCCTATGAACAACTGTTCTTTGCTAATCGATTGGTGTTAGTCCCGCATATCACTACGGCTATTTTATAGAAAAAGTTCGCCAGCTAGGAAGCGAACTTTTTCATCTATTATCCATTCATTCTGTTATGAAACGGTCGCTTTATTATGATAAAAACTGAAATTCTGTCCTGCTTCCTGTTTGTGCCGCGACTACTTCAAGCCTCGCGTCAATTCTCTCCTTAAGCTCAGGGACATGTGAAATAATCCCAACAAGTCTTCCGCTGCTTTGGATGTCAATCAATGCTTCAATCGCCTGATCTAGCGATTCGGGATCAAGGGTACCGAACCCTTCATCAATAAACATGGTCTCCAGTGAGACGCCTCCAGCGTATTGTTGGACGATGTCAGCTAACCCTAAAGCGAGAGCAAGCGCTGCCTTAAAGCTTTCACCGCCAGATAATGTTTTCACATGCCGCTCTTGGCCAGTATATTGATCAAATACGAGCAATTCTAAGCCACTCTGTGCATTTCCTTTTGAACGGTCTGTTTTCCTAATGAGCTCATAACGTCCACTCGTCATCTTTCTCAATCTGCCGTTTGCTTCCCTTAAAATGTCATCAAGAAATGATGCTAAAACAAACCTTTCGAACGTAATCCGGTATGTGTTTTGTCCTTTAGCAATTTCGTACAAATGACCAATCACTTTGTATTTTTCTTCAAGCAACTTCATTTCTTCATTTATATGATGTATTTTATTTTCTATTTCCTCATTATCTCTCTTTTTAATAAATAGATTAGTGTAGCTATCCTGCAGTGAACGAATTTGTTCTTCAATATTTATGAACGCTGCATTTAGCTTATCCATATCTGGTCTTTCAATATTTGCTAGCATTTCTTGCAATTCTTTATAACGATCATTCACTGAACGTACTTCCTCGCGATAATCGAGAAATGCTTGCTCTAATAATTGGATTTCTTGATCTGTTTTCTTTGCACCATTATACTCTCCATACGTAGCAAATCCTTGTGCATTCATGCGGTTAACGAATGCCTCCCTTTCCTTTACTAGCCGCTCATTCGTTTTTTTCATATTTGCTTCGATTGTTTCAAATCTTGCCTTCGCTGAAAGAAGTTTCTCTCTGCTTTCCTGATATGTTCTCTGAGCAGCTTCTAACCTTTGCACTAGCTCCTCTTGTTTTTTTATAGACTGTTCTAGTCGAGATTCAAACGTATCGATCGAACGAAGGTCTTCAGGAATACTTTCCATCATCCTATTTAGATTCGTTTTTTTCTCAGTATATCGAATGGTGATTTCATGTAGCTGCTCATTTATTTTTTGAAGGTCTAAACTATATTTTTCTTGATCCTGTTCAAGCGTTTGAAGTTCATTTACACATTTTGATAGCCGGTCAACACTTCTTGTCAGTTTAAGTTGAGTTTCTTCTAAGTTCTTTCGCTCTGATAGGATTGAATGTTTATATACTGCAAAATTATCAGGAGATAAATCAGTCTGCTGCCTTTGGATATCTTCTATTATATTATTTATAGATTCCTTTAATGAGAGAATGATCGATTGCGCCTCGTAGAAAGCTCTTTCAGCACGAGCTTTTTCATTTTCCGCTTCATCACATTGCTGTTTGGCCATTTGAATATCTTTTTCGTCTGGAATGTCAATTGCTGATGCTGCAAGATTTGGATGATGTTCAGACCCGCAAACAGGGCACGAATCCCCATCATGAAGCTGACTCGCAAGGATGCTAGCTTGTCCATGGAACCATCTTTGTTCTAATTCCGACTTCAAACTTTTAGCATCAGCTAACCGTGCCACAGCGTTAGTTAAAAAGTCCCTTTTTTTCTCGAATTGAATGGTTGCTTGTTCCAAACGTGACTGCTGCTCCTCGTATTTAGTAATAAGGGCAATTTCTCCAGTTAGCCTGTCCAGTTTATGAGTGTTTTCAACCAATTTCAATTGATTTTGTTCAATGGACTGTTTTTCTTCTTTTAAGGAGAGGATATTTTTTTCTGTAATTTTTTCCATTTCTTCTAATTTAGATTTCTGCTTTAATCGATTCTCAAGTTCCCTGCTTAAATCCTGCACTTCTTTTTGAACACTTGAAAAAGATTGAATATCTGCTTTCAAATTATTTAAATAATTAATTTGTTCGCCAATTGCTTTTCTGTCTGGTTCACATTTTTTTTCAGCTTCCCATCTTTCTTCCCGTTCTTTGAGCTGGATTGATAGATGTGAAATTTGCTCCAATAATCTTGAAAGCTCATGATTTGCAGCATCCACTTCTTTTTTCAAGTGATGACAGAGCTCTTCCTGTTGTGAGAGAACGGCTGCTTTTTGGGCGAGATTAATCTGAATGTCCATTTGAGCATATTTTTCTTTTTCCTTCTCTAGCTCTGCTTTCCTGCTTTGCAAATCATCCTTTGCTTTTAATTGCTTAGCAATAGCCTCTGCTTCATATAACTTTTGCTGAATAATCGTTCTTTCCTCTTGTTTTGCCTTTAGTTGATCTGCAAGTTTTCCAAGCTCTTCTGACATTTGGCTAATCTCAATCTGTAATAAAGGCATGATAAGATGATCATTTACACTAGCAGCTTCTAAATATCCTTTCAGTTCTTCATTATAAAACGCGTGGATATTCTGTATGGAATGATTGCGATGTTCAACCTGTTTTTCTACTGTTTTTTTTAGATCTAACGCATCTTCCTTTAATTTTTCTTCAATCCGTTTATAAATTTGTGTGTGGAAAAGCCGCTGCAGAATCACTTCCTTATCCTTACTTTCAGATGTAAGCAGCTTTCGGAACTCCCCTTGAGGGATCATTAATATTTGTCTAAATTGATTACTGTCAATAATCATAAGTTCTTTCACTTTTTCATCTACATCACGAACATTGGCAGCAAGTAGCTGTCTATTTCCATCTAGATCATATACGTATATCTCCGCTTTTGCACCTATTGTTGTAAACCCATCTCCGCGAGCTTTTTTCTTTTCCTGCTGAGGGGACCTCGTAATAAAATAAGTTTTATCTCTCAAAATAAATTCTAATGACACCTCTGTCACTGTTTCATCTTTAGCAAACTGGCTTCTCAAGTCTTGTCCGTTTCGATCCTCTCCACTTGCCTTGCCATAAATAGCATAGCTAATCCCATCAAAAATCGTTGTTTTTCCCGAACCGGTTTTTCCTGAAATAACAAACATCGTCCGGCTGCCAAGCTTCGTAAAATCGATATGCTCGCATCCCGCGTACGGGCCAAATGCTTGCATCATTAATTTTAACGGTCTCATTTTGCCGCCTCCTCCTTTAATGTTCTTTCGATTACTTCAGCTATAACCGCATTTTTTTCATCTGTAAATTCAGAAGTCGTCATTTCTTCGTAAAATTGTTTAAATAACTCGAGCTCAGACTTCTTGTTTTCCTTAACTAATGAAAGAGATTGCTTTTTCTTCATATCTGTCCTAGCTATTTTCCGTTCTAGATGCAGCACATTGGGGTAAATTTGCCGAAGTTTATTTATTGGATCAATTAATGCTCCTTCATCATGTAATATAATTTTCAAGTAATCATTTACATTCTGTTTCTCATAAAAACTAGGATCCATCAACTCATCAAGATACCCTTCTAGTTCACGCAGATCATTCTTTGGGATAATTGAACGGACACGTAAATCAAATTGGCCATTGTCCTTCATTTCAATAATTGATATTGATTTCTCTTGCTTAGCTTCTGAGAAAGAATATTTTAAGAGGGATCCTGAGTAGCGGACCTTTGGATGCTTAATCGCATCTGGGCTATGCAAATGACCTAACGCAGTATAAGAAAAAGGGTCAAAAAGCTCAGCACTCACGCAGCCAGAACCTCCAACAGATAACGTTCGCTCTGAATCACTCGTTTTACCTCCAAGAACAAAGGCATGTCCAACAAAGACATTAGGCTCATTTGGATTTAAGGATTGTTCAATTTTCCCTATGACTGCTTTCATAGCATCTTGATGTGAATGTATAGACTCATCATTTAATAGATGTCGAACCACACCTGGCTCAGCATATGGGACAAGATAAAAATTCACACCTTTTATATGTATAGGATGTATATCCGATTCAAGCTTGCCAGTTAAATAGAAATGGCTTTTCTTATACCACGAGCTTCCGAAAGATAGTCTTTCTGCACTATCATGGTTGCCCCCAATAGCAACAATAGGCGTTTTTAGTTCTACATTAATTTTAAACAAGATTTCGTTTAACAGTTCGACCGCATCTGTTGGCGGAACTGAGCGATCATACAAATCACCCGCAATAACAACTGCATCTGGCTTCTCTTCTTCTACTACCTCAACAAATTTATTAAGAAAGTACCGTTGATCTTCCGTCATATACAGGCCATGAACAAGCTTGCCTAAATGCCAGTCAGCAGTATGTATAAATTTCATTTTCTTTCTCCACTCCCAATATACTTTTATATTATTATATCAAAATTCATTTTTAGGAGGTTTTTTCTTTACTGGAAAAAAATAAGACACCCTTATGGTGCCCATTGCATTAGTTCAATTCACGTGGATGCGGTTTCCTATGTCCTTCATCCAATTCTTGAAAAATATTATTTGATTGTTCATTTTGCTGAACTTGTTGTTTTGGTGAGTGCAGCAGCATGAGTCCCATCAATTTCTTAAATTCACCCACAGTTAATGGCTTCGCGTCATCTATTAATTCATAGCCAAGCTGTCCATTAGGCTCTAATGTTGCTATTTTCACATCAGAGATTTTTGTGATGCCATTTGTTCTTAATCTCATCTCTAATTGATCAGCAGTAAATCTCAGCTTTCTTAAATTTTCTTTTTCAATTTGTCCATTTTGGATAACAATTTTTGATTTGCCAGTAATAAACTTCTCTATAAAATTAAATGAAAGCTGTAAGTATTCCAGAAGAATTAATGAGCCGATAAAAATACCTGATGCAATTAAGGTCTTCCACACACTTGTTTCTACAATGGGCTGAATGATAATTGTACCAATTGAAATCATAACAACCGTTTGTGCCAATGTCATTTGTGAAATTGACTTCCTGCCCGCTATCCTTAGCAATAAAACACCAGCAAAAAACATTATCAATGACTCCCAGACAAAATTCATAACCTTTCAATCACCTCAATTTTTCTTATAGCTTTTGCTGAGTAGGCAGATACTATTCAAGTTTCAAATTATAAAAAAACAGCCCTGCCGGTTAGACAGGACTGTTTTATTATTAGTTTGTCAATTATAGTTTAGTTACGTTAGCAGCTTGTGGTCCACGAGCACCTTCAACAACTTCGAAAGATACTTCTTGACCTTCTTCTAAAGATTTGAAACCTTCAGTTTGGATTGCAGAGTAATGTACGAATACGTCGTTTCCATCTTCAGCTTCGATGAATCCGAAACCTTTTTCAGCGTTAAACCATTTAACTTTACCGTTTTTCATAAGAAAAAATCCTCCTATTGGCAATAACTAGCCATGTGTTAATTCACCATTCACAACGATTATAGCTTTTACTCATCATTACTCATCCAAACAATCAACCTTTGGAAAAATCGGCTTGCAAAAATATAATGCGATGCATAACGGCTATATTAAATTTAACACTATTAGAAAAATAAGTCAATCGAACAAGTGTCGATGAGAATCTTATTATCTATTCTTTCAATCGTTCGGGAAGACTTTGAATTGAGGTAACCACAACATCCAGTTTGGCTTCGATTCGATGCAGCAAAAAGAGCGTAACAACGACTGGAAACCCTACTTCGCTTATTAACGTAATTAACTCTTCCATCCTTTATTCTCCTTTCTACTAGCATTTAGAAACTGGAATGCGGAGGTGACTGCTCCGCCCCTTAAAGCATAAGATAGGCTGTTTGGAAAGTTGCTCCTTACCCTCCTAGTCAGACTGACTTATGACTTCGAGATCAACAAAAACGCGACATCCGTACATCGGGGCTGGGAAGCTGCAGCTAGACAAAGGGCCGTTCATACAAATGAACAGCCCCGTTAATCCTATACTAATTCATAATCAGTAACATTTCTTTCAATGACTCTTGCACTCTCAGCAGCCACTAATTCTCCATTCATCGTTTGAATAATATTCGCAGAAATTATTTGCTCCATGGCTTCCTTAATTGCAACCGGGTTAATTGGTTCTGTTGGGTTATCGACTGAGAGTTTGGATAATTTCCCGGCCGCTGTCAAGAAAGATAATTCTAATGATTTTGCCATGATTACACCTCCTCTAAAAGTTATTTCTTATATTCTGTGCACATCTCTTTTACCCGACAATATCAAAACTGTCATTCCTTACAACCGATACAAGCGGGTCATTGCAGAGTGAAGCAAGCGCTTGAGCCGTTTCATGAATTTGATCTGCACTTGCCGTTTTTTTTACATTCCCGATTGTTTTCGACTTATACATAGGTTCCCCCTTATCATTCAAACCTGTTTCGAATCTAAGTCGAATTTTTGTATCCACCATTAATGCTTGTGCCATGTTCTTCACCTCCTTTCACCCTTTATATATAAGGCAAGAGAAAAAAAGGACATGATACAAACAGATTTATTAATATATTTCAGATAACCTTGGATAATGAAACAAGCAAAAGCTTTCATTTTTCATAGAATAATAGGAAACAAGCAAGGAGGTGAACAAATTGGATCTACTTTCTTATTTAAATCAAAACTACTTGATGCTCGTTCCTGCACTATGGGTTCTTGGATTCGCATTAAAACAAACACCAGCTATACCAAATTGGATGATTATCTGGGTCATACTACTAATATCTATCCTCATCGGAAGCTTTGCATTTGGATTTTCCTTTATTGGGCTCATTAATGGCATCATTGCCGCAGGTGTTGCCGTATTAGGTCATCAAATGCTTAAACAAACATTCTTTGGCAAAAATGATAAGAAAAAAGATGAGTAATAGGCAATAAATCTTTAAAAGTACTAGCTTGATGCTAGTACTCTCTTTAAGTTCACCATTGTTCTTCTTTTTATCTTTGTATTGTAATTTTATGACTACCTACATTTTAGCTGTAGATATCTGCAAAACTGAAAAAAAACCGCTAATCATCATATCATGATCAACGGTTTCAAAGGTAGACCACAGACCTTAAGGAGGAGATCTTCCATACTATATTATTTCAATTCAAGCAAATTGCTTGGACAATCCCCTAAAATCATCATTTTTTCTGAATGATTCTTTCCCATTTTATTTTTGCACTCATTTTTAATAACATGCATCCTAAAAAAGTTTGTTCCATTATCTGCCTTATTTATATTCTGTTGATTATATAAAAATTAGAAATGGAGATAATAAAGAGAAAGTTTATTTATTATCGGGAGGGCTTTTTTTGACAGTATATGTATACCAAACATTTCAAATGAAACAGGATAAATTCAACGAAGGATTAGAAAATTTAACAGCCATTAAAAATTTCCGCAACGAAAAATATGAGCATAAAGTAGACATTTTGACCCCTATTACTGGGGAGGATCATACGTATGCACTTCTTTCGACTTATGAAGGGTTAGCTGAGATGGAATTACAAAATAAAAAAATGTTCGATGACGAAGAATATTTAAAGCTTATTAGCGAATTCTTCCTAGAAAATATTGCCCAAGGCAGTATGAATACGCAATTTTATCGTTCAATGCCTGATAAGAAAAAAGAGGACAAGGACGAAAAGGATAAGAAAAAGGAATAAGACTATTTATATCGCTCAAAGCTTGAAGAATTCTTCAAGCTTTTGTTTTTTCCCATTTTTACTAAAATGATATAATCATAGTAAAAATGGGTATTAATGAAAGGGTTGTTTATGTGAAAAAGCTTGGTATTATTGCTGGGATAACCGGAATAATTTTAGTTATTGCTTACTTTTTAGTTGGAAACTATTTTTATAACTTTGCATTAAATGCAGATCAAGAAAAGAAATTTTTAGAAGACAATCCCCATTTAGCAGGTTCGGAAGCTGTTTCAGCAAGCGTAGCAGAAGCTGGTAAAATAGCTGATGCTGAGTTTTCAAACTCCCACCAGCCAACGACCTTAAATGTAGTTTCATCGGATAACTTAAAGCTATATAGCTTAATGTATGAGAATGAGGAATCGAATCATAAATGGGCGATTGTTGTTCATGGATATACTGGAAATAGCACACAAATGATTAGATATGTGAGAAATTTTTATGAAAAAGGGTATAATGTATTAGCTCCTGATCTTCGTGGACATGGAAGAAGTGAAGGCGATTATATTGGAATGGGCTGGGATGACCGTAAAGATATGCTATTATGGATTGATCAAATCATTGAAAAAGATCCAAATGCAGAAATTGCTTTATTCGGAATCTCGATGGGCGGTGCAACAGTCATGATGACGGCTGGAGAGAAATTACCTCCCAATGTAAAGGTCATTGTTGAGGATTGCGGGTACTCCTCTGTTATGGATGTATTTACCTATCAGCTTGATGATTTGTTTGGATTACCAAAGTTTCCTGTGATGAATGCTGCTAATTCAGTAACTAAAATTCGTGCTGGATATGATTTAAATGATGCTTCATCAGTCAAACAAGTAGCCAAAAGTCAAACACCGATCTTATTTATTCATGGAGAAGAAGATACATTTGTCCCTTACCCCATGTTGAATGAAGTATATAATGCCGCAAACGTTGAAAAGGATCAATTAATAATTCCAGGCGCTGGCCATGGAGAAGCAGAAAAAGTAGATCCTGATAAATATTGGCATACTGTTTGGGGATTTGTAGAGAAATACATTAAATAGTAAGCACTCCCTGTTATTGCTTTAACAGGGAGTTTTGTTATTAATTTTTACTGTTGATTAAACCATTTTATAAAATTTTCAGCAACCATATCTAGAAATTTAACTGTAGGCTCATGTGTAAGATGTCCTGATTCGTCCATCTTTTCATGAATTACGCCAATATATACTTCATTTCCTGGTAAAAGCGGTGAACCAACACCTGGGCAAAACAGGATATCACGCAAATGCTGTTGAGCTCTTACTGTACCTAGAGTTCCCATTGTCGCACCCATAATCCAAGATGGTTTCCCAATCATCACTTTTTCGACACGTGATAACCAATCGATAGCATTTTTCAATACACCGGGAATGGAATAATTATATTCAGGTGTCACCCATAGCACAGCATCAGCCTCTGCTACTTTCCTTTTGAATTCAGTAACAACAGCAGGAGGATTCAATTCAATATCTTGGTCATAATGCGGAAGATCAGCAATAGGTAAGATTTCTAAATCAAAAGAGTCTTTATATCTTTCCTTCACATACTTAGCAAGTTTCAAATTATATGATTCCTTTCGGATACTACCAACGATTGCAACAATTTTCATGATAAAACCTCCAGTATTTTAATGGATTCATTTGATATATCAATAACAGGTCGCTGCATACCAATACTCATAATTGATTGACATTATTACGAACTTTCATAAGAAGCATCTGAAGTTCTGCTATTTCCTTCCCACTCATTCCGCTAGTGATCACTTCGAGAATATCCTTATTGATTGGAATAATCTCATCTCCAAGCCTCTTTCCTTCAGCCGTTAAATATACTTCAACTGAACGCCTGTCATTTGGACAGATTTCTCTGCGAATATAGCCCTTTTTTTCAAGGGTGTTAACCATTCTTGCAACACCAGCTTTATCTTTATTTAATTTTGCCGAAATTTCATTTTGTGAAATTCCTTCTTTCTCCCATAAAAGCGCCATAATCAAATTTTGCTCGGAAGTTATCTTGAAAGAAGCTAGTCGATTATTTACAAAGTTTGTGATTTCTAAATCAATCGTATGAATAAACACTCCAATATTATCCAATGGTATGTATTTCAATGGCATCACCTTAATTAGTTGATATATCAACTGTTAATATGGCAATTATAATCAAGTCATTTGAATATGTCAAAAAATTAATCTTTCATTAGCAATTTAATATTGTCTTGCTAATTCTTTAAATAACACTTTCTCCGTAAATAAAACGCCTCCCGCCTTTTATTTACAAAAGATTCCAAATATATTAAAGTAAGGTTATTCATGTTATTCTTTCATGGTGGTGTGATATATGAAGTTCATTAAACAACTATCTTCTTCTGTATTAGGTGCAGTAATAGGTTTATTCATTTATTATTTTGTAACTGGTGAAAAGATTGATTGGATGCTTGTTGGATTACTTGCTGGGACAAATCTAATCGTTGCAGTAATCGTTACAATAATAGCCAATGGAAAGCTTGGCAATAAACTTAAATCGAAAAATAAATAAGCACAAAGAAACAAAAACGCCTCATTAAATTAGTTATTAACAAATCTGTCATCTCAATTATTTAAAGATGGCTAAGAATATTAACTAGCTTACCGAAGGGATCTTTTACAAAAAAACGTCGAACTCCCCACGGTTCTTCAATTGGTCCGTACTCAATTGGAACGTCTGCTTTTTTTATACGAATTAGTGCATTATCGAGATCATCAACTTCAATTGACAAGTCAGGCACTGGTGTCCCGGAACCGCCACTAGAAAGAAAGCTAATTTGAGTGTCCATTTTCTCATGCGAACCGTAAGTTGCAATAAACCCCATATTCATCAGCTGGTCAAGTCCAAGCACTTCTCCGTAAAAATACTTTGCTTTAGATAGATCCTGGGTCTCAATATTGGCAATAATTCGTTTAACCTTCATTTCTCCATCCTCCTAATTACCATTTTTAGTCCTAAATCTAATAATTCCCCAACTATAAAATCTTTATCATTCTTTTGTATATTCACCTTCTTCTCTCCCTAGAGCCTCACAGGAAACTGTATAAGGTAACACCTCACCCAAAATTATTAAATAAGAGTGGTCGTTATGAAAGAAAAGTTTACTATAATAAAAGAGAGACAGGTATAATTGCTCATTTAGCCATTATATAAACTCCAATCTAGTAAATTTAAATTTTTTTTTATAAACTCCTCCCTTTATATGAAAATTATGGTATAATTACCTAGAATTACAACTAGAACCACAAGGAAATGAGGTAGAATTTATGCCAGAAATTAAATGGGGATCCCCTGTGAGTTTAGCTTGTTTAGGTGTATTCTTAGGTGGGCTAGGAATCTTTTTCAAGGCTATATGGAGTACTTTTTTGTAAACAGACTAATTTAGTCTGTTTTTTCATTTCATAATCACTCAATCATTTTTTAAAAATGTTGAAAAATCACACACTTTTATAAAAAAACATGTTAACTTTAATAAGGGCAAATTTTACGAAAGTAAAAGACGCAAAGCTACGGGCCTAAAACATTTATTGTCATGGTAGCCGGGTTGCCAAGAATCTTTCTTGTATTCTATTTAATATTGTTCTCTTTCTAATTTGCCTAATTCTTAATAAGAGGGAGAAAAATGATAGTTTATCCAACTTTTTTTTGTAAAAATACGAAAGTCAGACATGCTGTAAAAGACAAACACCACTCAGAGTGCGGAATAAAATACAACCCATTTCCCACATTCACCCGAAGTGATCTAAAAAATATAAAATTTAAACGATCAAATGAGATTAACTGTCCTTTATGCAGATCCATCATTAAATAATTGATGGATCTTTTTAGTTATGAGCGGTAATAAATGTAATATTTATGAATCTTATCCTTTCATTAATTCTATTATTCCCGCTTTTGTTGGCAAGGAGGCGATTGCTCCTTTGCCAGTTGTAGTTAAAGCAGCACTTCCATTTGCAAATGCCAAGATTTCAGCATGATTTTTTTTGAGCATTTCCTCTAAAGTTGATGGGCATACTCTCATCTCAAGTAGCTTATATAAAACTCCACCTATAAATGCATCACCTGCCCCCGTTGTGTCAACCGTTTTTACACGGTACCCTTTTGATTCATATTTATTTCCTTTTATGTATAGATCGACACCTTCAGCCCCCTTTGTATACATCACTGCCTTTACATTTCCAATAAAGATTGATTGAATAGCATCATCCAAATGGAATCTGTTTGTAATAAATCCAAGCTCTTCATCAGATATTTTTACTATATGAGCACGGGGGATAAACTCAATAATCGCATTTCTGCATGCTTCAGGATCATCCCATAAAGATAGCCGAACATTGGGATCAAAACTGACCAAACCATTGGCATCAAGAACTGCATTTATCGCCTTTTTATGGGCATGCTTCATCGGACTGTCCACTAAGTCAACTGAACAAAAATGCAGAATATCCCCACTCTCAAACCAGTTCGAATCAATTTCTTCTTCTTGAAAAAGTAAATCTGCAGAAGGCTTACGATAAAAAGAAAAATCTCTTTCCCCATCTTCTTTCAATGATACGAAAGCTATCCCTGTTTTTGCTTCATTTGTTCTTTGGATTTTATCTGTTTCCACCCCTTCACTTTCTAGCTTCTCTATTAAAAAATCACCAAAGGGATCGTTGCCTACTTTTGTTATCATCGAAGACTGTCCTCCGTATTTTGCCACAGCTGCTGCTACATTGGCTGGTGCTCCTCCTGGGGTTTTTTCAAAGGAAATGACATCCTTAAGAGGCAGCCCTTTTTGTAATGGAACAAAATCTACTAATACTTCACCAATTGCATAAAGCTTTCCCATGATCATCATCTCTTTTCTTTAATTAAGAAAATCCTCAGTAACATTGACTGAGGGATGGACTTATTTTTGCTGTAATTCTATCTAAATCAATACCACTTGTAAAATTAGAGATCATTAATGACAATATAATGTGCTTTAACAGGCCCATGAACGCCAACAACTAATTTCAACTCAATGTCCGCAGAGTTGCTTGGTCCAGTAATAAAATTAATACAGGAAGGAACTTGACCTGTAGTGTGATAGATTTCTCTCATTTTTACTGCTGCTTGAGTTATTCGCGGAACAAGCGAACTTTTTGGGATGAGAGCAATATATGCAGCAGGTAGAAAGCTGACCGTTCTGCCTTTGTTTTTATCAGTAAATAAAACGACGGTTCCGGATTCTGCAAGTGTAATTTCACATATGGTAATGCCAATATTCGCTTTTTCGGCTAGTTTAATGTTTTCCTCTTCCTTCGCTGGATTCCATTCATAGCTTGCCCATTCCACTTTTAGAAGAGAATCTAATCCCCACCGGGAAAAACGTTCATCCTTCCAAGTTATAATAGGATCGCCGCCATATGCTGATACAACATCATTTAAGGCAGCAGGTAAATGTTTAAGCTCAGTAATACAAATACTAGTATGGATTTTCTTACATTGTTCCTTTAACACATCCACTAATTCGTCCTGTGTAGCATTTTTTAATACCTCTTCTTGAGGGCGATATTTCCATTTTGGTCTTTCTAAATGGGCAATCATTCTCTCCCGCCCGAGCCGATTGGCAATTTGATCCAAAAATCTATCTCGATTTTGTATCGCACTCTCCATCATACATGTTCCTCCTTTGCACGATTTTTGAACCAATCCCTAAATCTTTCCTTATTCGGTGCTGGAAATTCACGAATTTCTGTCCATGCTTTTAATGGTCCTGGACCGCTTGAGATCTTGTCTCCAACAGTAAAAGGATTCATGGCAGTTGGTGCAATTTTGGAGCCGATTTTATATAAGGCTGGTGATGCAGCGCCAAAGCCAAATGCCTTCATCGCCAGTTTTTCTGTGATTGGCGCTTTTCCTTCTTTTTCAACCATGACTTCACGATGTTTATGAAGGAGCTGATGCAAAGGAATCTTCACTGGACAAACCTCTGTACAAGCTCCGCAAAGTGTGGATGCATATGGCAGTTCTTTATAGTCGTCATAGCCGCCTAATAACGGAGAAAGTACGGCACCAATAGGACCTGAATAAATCGAACCATAGGAATGTCCCCCTACATGGCGATAGACCGGACAGGCATTTACACAAGCAGCACAACGAATACACTGCAAGATCGATTGAAATTCCCCGCCAAGAATATTCGATCTACCATTATCTAAAATGACTAGATGAAAATCTTCTGGGCCATCGACTTCCATTACGGCTCTTGGCCCAGTAAATACCGTGATATAGCTTGTTAATTTTTGACCGACCGCACTCCTAGTTAATAGAGAGACGAGAACCTCCATTTCCTCAAACGTCGGAACAATCCGTTCCATCCCCATCACTGTAATTAGCGTTTTGGGCAAAGCTGTAACTAAATCCGCATTCCCCTCATTTGTTACTAAACAAATAGAACCAGTTTCAGCAACTGCAAAATTACAGCCTGTCATGCCGATATCTGCCGATAAATATTCCTCTCTCAGCATTTTACGGGCATGCCATGCAAGTTCCTCGGGCTTAGAAGATTTTGTATACCCAAGTTTTTTTGTAAATACCTCTTGAACTTGTTCTTTATTTTTATGTAAAGCCGGTGCAATGATATGGGAAGGTGGCTCATGATCATCAACTTGGAGGATGTATTCTCCTAAATCTGTTTCAACAACCTTACATCCCTCATTTTCTAGAACAGCATTTAAATGGATCTCTTCTGTTACCATCGATTTTGATTTAACAATTTTTTTCGCTTGTTTCTTTTGAACAATCTCTCGAATGTACTCAGTTGCTTCTTCCTTCGTTTGGGCAAAAAAGACATGCCCGCCACGTTTTGCTACATTCTCGCTTAATTGCTCTAGGTAATAATCTAAGTGTGCTAACACATGCTGCCGAATTTCTTCACCATGAGAGCGCCATTCCTCCCAGTTGCCAAGTTCATCTGCTGCCGCTTGCCTTCTTTGCCCTATCCCATCCTGTGCACTTGCAACAGCGCTACGCATAAACGAATCATTGATTCCTTTATCCACACGATTCTTAAATTCATCTGAACCTATTTTCATCGGCATACATATATCCCCCAGTATCAGTTAGTACTTTAATCCGTATTAACGGCTATTTAACACCTCAGCAATATGAAGAACTTTAATCGGCTTTCCTTTTCTCTCCATTCTTCCTCCAATATTCATTAAGCATCCTGCATCTGCTCCAATTAAATAATCAGCTTTTGTTTCTTCAATATGGCTAACTTTTTCATCTACCATTTGCTCTGATATTTGTGCCATTTTTACCGAGAAAGTCCCGCCAAAACCGCAGCATTGTTCCTTATAAGGCAATTCCGTTATACTCAAACCCTTTACATTGTTTAATAGAATCATTGGTGCTTTTTTTACACCTAGTAATCTCGTCATATGGCATGAGGTATGGTACGTGACACTCCCCTCAAATCGAGCACCTACATCCTCAACCTTTAAGACATCTACAATAAATTGTGTTAGTTCATATGTTTTTTCAGCTAACGCCTTTGCTCTTTGTTCCCAAATTGGATCATTTTTAAAAATATACGGATATTCATGAAACATGTATACACAAGATCCTGATGGCGAAACTACATAATCTGCATCTGCAAAGGTATCAATCATTCGCTTCATTGCTTCTTTGGATTCTTTCACAAACCCGCTATTATAAGATGGCTGGCCACAGCAAATCTGAGACTCCGGGAAATCAATCTCACAGCCTAATTTTTCAAGAAGCTCCACTGTTGCCTTACCGACGCTACTCTGAAACAAATCAACAAGGCATGTTGCAAATAAACTTACCTTCATTTTTTATCCATCCTTTATACATTCACGATTATTTATTTTCGTTTCATTATATAGTATGTTTACTTAGTTTTGAATATATTTTTCTGAATATTGACTATTTTACACCAAGAAGGTACTCCACAGTAAAATAACAATAGTTTTCAAAGAAGCCAGAGTCTATCATTCTGTTCGTTTATCCAAACATATAAAAACACACCTCTTTAAAAAAGGTGTGTTTAAAATACGCATTGCATCTTGGTTTAACATTATAAGGAACTAGTTACTTTATAGTGCAGGGCAATCCTCTACCACTAATTCTCCATTCCCAAGTTGTGTGGTAGTAGCAGTAAATGTGTTGTTATTTCCGGTGATAGTGACAGAAATAGACTTATTATTCATTACACCGTTTAAATTAAGCGTATACATTGGATTTGGCCCAAACAATTGTGGGTTATCAGTTGTACCTTGACCTGTGATTTGAACGACATTGCCAGGGCAATCTGGAACATTAAATGTCGTTGCTGTAAACGTAAATGCTGGGACAGTAGCTGAACCACCATACGTAAACGTAAATTCATTGTCTGACATACAGTCCTCACAAGTGTGGCCATTGTAGTTAACTGAACCATGGGCGTTCGATGGCAGAGTTGTTCCATTAAATGTGACTGTTGTGTTGGCTGCACCAGTCCCTCTAGTAATATTAAAGTTATTGCCTGCCTCATTGGATGTTTGACACCCACATTCTTCAGGAGGCGTCGGTGGAAATACATCTTCTAATAAAAATTCGAGTACGATCTCTTTCTTGATAATTAATCGTAAGATTCTTGAGAGCTGTTCAGGAGTTACATCGGGATTTCCAGAAATTGCATTTAATGCGTTTACTAATGCTTGTTCCATATTCGCTACGGAACGAAGAAAATTCTCTCGAGGCATCTATTACTCTTCCTTTCTTAGGGGTAATATTGGGAAGAAGCGGAAGCAATACGAAAAGTGAAAACAATGTCTCGACTTTAATGTCACGCGTACATTTAAGTCATCCAGGAGCTTTTCAGTTTATTAAAAAGATTAATTGATTTTATATCTGTTTGTTATCCGCATGAATCGTACCGCATTATCATCCCCACGTTTTGTGAATTAGCCCACTAGTTTATTTTTATCTTCTTTCATGCCTAGCTAAAGTGATTTCTTCCCTAAAGCCCTGGAAATTCATCTAATAAAAATTCTAGTACGATTTCTTTTTTAATAATCAATCTCAAGATTCTTTCGAGTTCTTCAGGTGTAACTGCTTCATTTCCTGAAACCGAATTGAGTGCATTAGCTAATGCTTGTTCCATATTTGCAACTGCTTCAAGAAACATCTCTTGTGGTGTCATTTGATTTAACCTTCCTTTCTACCAAGATACTATAATGTATTCTTAATGAGGAATGAAGGAATCAACGCTTGTCCATGAGATGTAAAAATCATTTAAAGTCTAACTCTCCCCTTAATTTACAGGTTACCTAAGAATTGCTGATATTCTTTAGAATGGCTGTTTAGTAGCTTAACCGACAATTTTCACATTTTTTAGCCAAGCTCAGCAATCCCCCAAGCATTATTACTATTTTTACATTCTATAATTAAAAAGGAGTGATTATTTGTGATTTCTATTAGTTGCAAAAATGGTTGTCAATCTAAATGCAAGTGCAAATTCTTCGAGATTGAATTTAATTTTAAGCATGATAAGCATCATTGTAGGTGCAAATCCCATCATCAATCTTGTCAAGAAAGTCTAAGCAAACTTCTTGCATCGGTTGCCCATATCGAAAATGCTTTAGCAAATGCGATCAATGCAGAAAGTGAAATTCTTAAGGAAGGAAATTTGACACCTGAACAAGTACTGATGCTATCGAATAAATTAGAAGATTTGATTAAATTAGCGATTAAGAAGGAAATGATACTGGAGTTTTTAATTGAGGATGCAATAAAAGCTTGTAAAACAGCAGAAAATGCGACAAAAGCCACTAATTAATAATCTGTAGATAAAGTTCTTTTGATCACCTCAAAGGAACAAACTACTTTTATTTCACTTTTTCGTTTGATCATTTCATTCAAAGATAAACCGTAATACGAATCGACAATATTTTATTGTCTTAAAATACCAATATCTTTTTCATCCCATGAGTAAATTAAATGTTGGCGGGACCGCCTGGGAATCGAACATCATTGATAGAACGCTTGATATTCTAAGCTTTGGACCACAATTTCAAAAATATAAGTGCAAAATTTATGCAAAATTAATTCTTATTCAGATTTTCTAATCAAAATAACAGAGGTATCCGATGACAAGAATTAAAGCTATTAAGAGTTTGTCATGAAGGTTAAGTGTGGAATCATAAGAATTTTGGTTTCTTTAACGACATTGTTAATATCCTAATGGACTTGCTTTATTTTGATGTGGATTTTTGCCTATAATTCCATTCGCCTTTCCCATATTATCCTGTACTGGTAATATTAGTAACAATCACGAAAACATATGACAAGAAAGCACCCGAAGATATTCTTCCACAGTTGTAGCCCGCAAATAGTCTTATACAAAACCCATCGAACAATTGGAAATCGAACGATACCAATAAAAATAACCGTCTCATTACGAGGCGGTTTTTATAATTCTAAGGGTTCTAGGCTGACCTTCTTCCCAATTTACATATCCTTTTTCCTTTAATGAATGAACAAATCCACAAACAGTTGATGGAGATTTCACCCCAAATAAAGTAGCTAAATCCCTATATACCGGAGAATAGTTATACTTTTTTATATACTGGCTCAAAGCTTCTAAAACTTCTGATTGTCGTTCAGTTAATTTACGCATAATTCCCCCCTCTTTTTTTACGTTGTTTAGCAGCTGATAAAATATTAGCATGCTTAAATGATCTCAGCTGTTGTTTATTCAGATCAAATGCCAGGATGCCTTCCACAACAGATATTTAACGGACAATTATACTTCTATACGTTATTTCCCCAGCTTTATTTATATAAATTAAATCAATTGGCAATTTATTATCCGGTGAGTAGTTAAACAAGCAGTTCATTATATCAGCTCCTTTGCCATTATCTTATACGAACAATTGTTCGATTCCAAATTACGAGCGAGTGTTTGTATAATTAATGATAAGGTGATAACCAGACGGAAGTTCTATATATGTTGAATCTTTCTGGTGCTGGAAGTGGATTAACCGTTATGGTTGATCAAGAAGGAAAACCCTTGGTAGATGAAAATTTCAAAAAATAGTCGAGAATAAGTTAAAGTACCAATTTATTCTCCAAACTAAAAAGCCACCTCAAATTGAGATGACTTTTAATAAAACTTTATTTAGCACTTATACCTAGTAAATCTTTAAGAGCATCCTGAAGTACTCTTGAGAAGTTCACTCTCTTTTCTCTAGCTGCCTCATCTAACCATTGAGGAATTGTTAATGTCTTTTTAATTGCTTGGTTTTCAACCTGATCACGTACCAACGGCATCCAAACTTCAATCATTACTACAACTTGGTTATCTTCAACCTTAATATCCCTAAAACTTGTAGGTGAAGGAATTTCGCCAGCATCCTTTTCCATGCCATATAGGTGAAGTCCTATAGCTTCCTTTGCCATTTCCCTAGCTTCTTCCTCGATATCTCCACAAGTAAGACAACCCGGTAGATCAGGAAATTCCACACTGATTCCGTCATCAGCATTATCAAATATTGCAGGAAACACGTAGCTATTTTTCAAACTCATATATATAAACCTCCTTGCAAACAGGGTTATAGTAACCCCGACTGCTTAAGAATATTCTTTTGTGTTTTTGCAGGAAAGTCTTTTTAGGTTGTGGGATTGTAACTTTTCCTTTTTTAGTAGGATGTTTGTATTGGTGATGGCTTGACTATGTACCATCCATCATCCTCTATCATTTTGATCAATTCTCTTGAAGAGTATGATTTCATTTCTTACCCCTTCCTATTTAACTTATTATGGAACGTATTTCAATACGTGTAAATGTTAATTCGCAATATTCGTTGATTTTTTAAAATTAAAAAGCACCGAATTAATGGATGCCTAACATTTATTCAACTAATCTCTTAAAAACTAAGAGATTTTCTTGTATATCTAATATTTGATAATCAAAAAGTTGACGGCTAGTGTCCATTTTGTATTGCGGTATAATATTTACCAATTCCCAACCTTCACTACCGTACTCTGTTAATAAACTATTTAATTCTTCTCTTTCTTGCTTTTCTATTCTCAATATATAAACTTCAATACGATATTCCCATTTTTGCAATTTTATCCCTCCCTTTATCCTACACTTCGACAAAAGGAAATATATTCCTCCATCTATTTACCTAAAAAGAAAAGCACTCCCGAAGGAAGGCTATTTCTCAAGTAATCTTTTTTTATCTCATCTCTTTTATCATCACTTTCTTCCTTTTATTCTTCTGGTCTTTTACTAGGGTACTTTTTGTTGGATTAAAAAAAGATTGACATCAATATACTTATAATTCTGTAAGTAGAAGGCAAAAACCAGACGACTGCAAATAAAAGCCAGATATGAAATGCTATTAATGAAATTAAGGATGTGTAATCTCTAAGGTACTGTATTATTGAAGATAAAATAACAACTAATAAACCAATTATAAAAGATTCATAAAAGTAACCTTTTAAAGTTTGGCTTCCTCTGTTTCAAATATTGCCTTTACAACATCGCTTTCTCTTATAGTAATTAGAATCCCTAGTGAAGCACCAAAAAAACCCACAACTATCGAACTAAAATTCATTGTATTATCTAGAACTTTTCAAAGTTAGGAATACTATAATCAATTTTAAAATAAAAAATCAGGTGAGAATGTTAGTCCAATTATTAGTGGATAAAGCCTATAAAACCATTTTATGATTTTATCCACAGTACATGCACCTCCTTTATTATTCCCGTAAGTAACCATTGATATCTCTTTGTCTATTATTGCAACCTTCCGCTGGACTGTATACTGTCCACATTTCCTCAGCAATTCTATAATGGCTTAATGTTCCCCTACTTTCCAATCTAAGAGTTCCAAAGTCATGTGCTTTATGCTCAAATAAATCAATTAATTCGACTTTTGTATCATCATCATCTTTTTTAGCAATTTCAGCCTTAGAAAAGAGGTTAGGGTTCTCTTCAATATCGATTAACGTGTCTCTAACAGTTTGTTCTTCTAATGAAAAGTTTCTATAATGTCCAACTGTAATTATAACTTGTGCATTTATTCCCTGAAAATCTTCAAAACTTCTTAAAATGCTACCCAATGAAGACCTTAAACGATCAATAAGTCTAGGATTGCTATTAAGATTTATATCAGTAAATCTAAGATTTATTCTTCTATATTCCTCTGCTATTCTCGCGACTTCAAATGAATTAGGTGGGCATATTGGTCTCAAGTAGATCGTTTCATTCTCATTATTCCATATCAAATTTAATTACTCTTCGATACCTTCTGGTCCTAAACTATATTTATTTCTTTGTAAAAGTAAAACATGATTTGTTTCATCTTACAAAGCTGATACTTCTTCACCAATATATTCATCATCTTCCAATTCGAATGGTTCCACCTGTGCATCAGCTCTTGCTTTTGATGGGATATTAGTATCTCATAACCTAACAAAATGCAAGAAGAAAAAATTCAATTCGTCATCCCAGTAAGCATTGTCAAGACGTGCTTGTTCTAATCGATAATCAAATGTTCTTCCATAATAATGATAATCCTATATCTCGGTCCATCCATTAGTTAAATCAAACAATCGATCTCTGTCTTCTCTTTTATATACTACTTGATAATACTCGAATCTTACTTTTCTGTATGCCATTTTTATCCTCTCCACTTGGCAGCTTTGGCGCTATTGAACCAGGACTTAGTGGACAGATCCATGAAAAGGTTGGTTATTTTTAGTCATATCAATCACCTTATAAATAAACTCTTATCTTATAACTTATGTTTGTGAGCTTAACCAGGTTTGGGCTACTACAGTTAATTTTACCCCTCAATACTTCAGCATATTTAATTCGCAGTTTGGTCTACTTTTTTAAACAAAACCTACCTTTTGTTTACCTATAGTATTAAATAATCATTTTTTTCAAAATAAACTAATTTCCATTTATCTTATATCCTTTTCCCTGTTATTATATTTACAGATTCATGCAAAGGAGGTGATATTATGAAAAAATGGTTTGTGAGACTTGGGTTAGTTTCCATACTTACCATATCCATTGTTTCCCCTGCTTCTGCTGCTGGCGAAGTAAACCCTGACTGGTGTAGAGATAATAATTGTTGGATCCAGTATTAAGATTTCTAATGTACTTGGCAATTAGATTTTGAATGAGGCGGGCATCTACCAATATTTCGTTCAACTCTGCCTTGTTCAATTTAAATTAATTGATCTTACCTTTTGTATATTTGCCCACAAATAACCCCACTAATTACCAATGAAACTAGTTCCCTATAATGTGATTATTTTCATATCTTGTAAAAAGGAGGTCTTTCTATGAAAAAGTTATTAACCATCCTATTTGTTTCTTTTTTTGCTTTATTCGGCTTTACTCTTTCACCTGGTGCTGCTTCTCAAAAAGTTATGTGGGACAATTTAGAGCTAAAACCAGGCCAAATTGGAAGAGTTACTATTTTACAACAAACCTCTTTATTCAAAGTGCAAGTTGGAACTTCGGGAGTTAAGCTTTTTGACCCTGTTCGGGAATTGAAGCCTGGTGAAGTTTACCGTGTCTACGGTACTAAAACTATACAAGGATATGCTCCGCTTTATGATGTCGGTGGTAGCTTTTATGTGATACAAAGTACAGGTCACAATATAGGTCATTTAAAATACGAAACACCATCTAAAGCAAAACTTGCATTAGTGAATAATAACTAGTCACCGTCGGTGGCTTTTTTATATACAGCTCTTGTAATTTCTATACTGATCTATCAATATGTTTATTAACTATTTTCCATGATGTGGTAGAATATTATTATCGAAAGGAGTGTAATATTTGGAAATTAGTTTGTTTGCTACTATCATTGCAATAATTGCTGGACTATTAACGATTGTCCAAATTATTAAAGAGTTTAGCAACCCAAATTCAAATGCTAAAATTCAACAAAATAATTCGCATGGTAATAATTATTATTTAGATAATTCAACACATATTAAAAATACAACTAAAACTACCATAAATAATTCGAATTCTAGTAATTCTAACGATACTATAGCGTTTGAAGTTATAATAGGTTTTATCATCTTTGCTATTATGTTGATCCTTTACTCAATAATATATAAACTAATCCCCATAATTTGTTTATTATTACTTTCAATTAGTATTTATAGAGACACTAAAGTACCTTTTGAAAATAGTAATGTAAAAATTCAATGGGCATTAAAAAAAATATATTTTCTCATTGTGATTATAATTTTGTTGTTTATTCCTAAATCAGTATTAAATACACTTGAGCAAATACCAGGATTCGGTTATGAATCTTTTGCCAAAGTATTAGAATCGGTTACATTAAACATAAAATTTATAATAAATTTATATAATGAATCTACTTTGTTAGGATTTACTCTAGTTGGTCGTATACTTATTACATTTGGGTTATTACTCCATCTATTCATTTCAACTATTGCTAGAATAAGGATTCATAAATCACAAAAACCTATTGATTTGGTGATATTCTCAATTTGTGCTATATTGATGATACTTGGGTTAAACATCGAATATTTTTGGAATCTAGCTGAACCTTTTAGGCACAATGTGGAAATTTGGTTTGATCCTTCCCTATAAAATCATTAATTAGTTTAATCGAATAATCGAGATACCACTAAAAATTTAATTTGCTGGGTATCTCTTTTCCTTTAAAATCTTCCTTTAAAGCTCTTCCCCTAACATAAATAAATTACTTCCCTTACTCTTGTGTTTCATAAAAGTCTTAATTACAGCTCTCAACCCACTCCTTTTCCCTTTTAATTACCCTAAATGATAAAATTTGTTAATATATAAACAAATACAGAAAGGTGATGGAAAATGAGAGCATATTTTATGAAAACTGAACGAATTGGTTTTAGTACTTGGAATGATAAAGATATTGAAATTGCAACTTCTTTATGGAGTGACCCATCCGTCACAAAATTTATCTCCGTGAACGGAAAATTTGATAATATCCAAATCAAAGAGAAACTAGAAAACGAGATTTTAAATAAGAAACTATACGATGTTCAATACTGGCCAATTTTTGTTCTTACCACTAACGAGAACATTGGATGTTGTGGATTACGTCCTTATAATTTAGATAAAGGTATATACGAAATAGGTTGCCACTTAAAACCCAAATTTTGGGGTAAAGGATTCGCATCTGAAGCCGCAAAAGCTGTTATTGATTTCGCTTTCCAAAAACCTGGTGCACAGAATTTATTTGCAGGGCATAATCCAAATAACGCTACCTCGAAGAAATTCTTAACACAATTAGGATTTATTTATACACATGACGAGTACTATCAACCGACTGGTTTACAACACCCTTCATATATTTACTACAAATAATTTCCATGAGGCTGGGACATAACTAGCTTCAAATAAAGAGAAAGGTGGATTTAGACTAAGCGAGAATGTGAGCTTGCAGCTGCAGAACTTGAAAAGAAGATACACGTTGGACAAGACATCACAGCTGGAAAACAATTATTAGCTGATTATATGAATAATTGGTTTAGGATATATAAAAAAGGCAAGTATAGCCCTAAACACGAAAGTGATATTGAACGCTCTGTAAAACTTGTAGAATTTCCTTTTTCTGGGGTGATGATGAAAGAGTAAATAGAAATATGCACAAAAATTCATTGATAAAATCGCCCCAAATTATGCTACGGAAACAGTGGGAAAAAGCCATATTCATATTAAGAACTGCATGAAAGATGCAATTGAAGACGGAGTCATCATTAAAGATCCAACTTACAAAATAATGATTAAAGGACACAAGGATAAAAAAGCTGGTGAATTAAAGTATCTTAACTTTGAAGAATTAAAAATTTTGGTCAGAGAAATAAAAAAAGGCAATGACAATAAGATACATCTCTTGTTATATCATCCTATTTGCTATTGCAACTGGAAAACGCTTCTCAGAAATTCTAGGTTTAACCTGGGAATGCGTTGATTTGGTTAATCAGACTGTCACAATCTATAAAACTTGGATGCTAAATACAAATATGATTTTAGATTTAATGAGCATATTAAAACATGAGCAACAAGTGTTAGCTGCAAAAACTGGAATAACAAATAAAAAGAACCTATGCTTTATAAACTCAAAGTTTGAACTTGTTACAAATAATGCTGTAAACAAAACACTTAAATCCCTCTGTCATAAGGAGGTATAAAAGAAATAACTTTCCACGGATTACGACACACACATGCATCACTTTTACTTTATCAGGGTATTAACGTTAAATATATTTCTCGTCGACTTGGTCATAATGATATCGTTACTACATTACAAACTTATAGCCATATAGTAGACGAGATGGAACAAAAAGAGTCACGCCTAGTAGACGTGACAATGGAAGAAGTTTATCGTGCAAAATAAATGCAAAATTTTTCAAAATCTATCAGATTCTTAAGGATTCTGCGAAAATCCAAAAGAGTCATAACATTGATATATCTAATATCAAACAAGTTCAATCGGGTTGTTTAGATTAATATGGCGGGACCGCCTGGGAATCGAACCCAGCTGACCAGGCACGCTGGTCACAGATAGTTTTGAAGACTACGGAGGACACCAGTACCCCATTCGACCCCATATTAGCCAAATATAATTATATTATTTTAATATAAATCAATCAAGGATATCCTGCTAAATATTCTCTGAATTTGATTATCTTGTCTATAATTGTTCAAAAGTTTATAATAAGGGCAGAATATTTAATTGTAGGTGAGAACATGCAGCTTGAAGGTTGGTTTCTATGGTTTATCCTTTTTTGGATTGTTATATTTGCTGGTTCAATGGCAATTGGCGGTTTCTTTATGTTTCGCAAGTTTTTGAAGAAAATGCCAAAACAGGACGGCAAGTCAGATATGGATTGGGAAGAGCATTACGTTAATAATACAAAACATCTTTGGGGCCAATCAGAAAAGAATTTACTAGAAGATTTGGTCAGTCCGGTACCTGAATTATTTAGAGATGTTGCCCGTCACAAAATTGCTGGGAAAATAGGAGAGCTAGCCTTAAAAGAGAAAGTTAGTACGATCGATCAAGATTTAGTCATTCGCGGGTATATTTTAGCAACACCAAAGAGAGATCATAAATTCTTGAGAAAAAAATTGAACGAAAATCAAATTAATATAGCACCGTATGAACATTTATTTTAACCGCTTCCTTTTTACAGAAGTGGTTTTCTATTCTTAATATAAAGGGGCTGGGACAAAACCCACCTCTGACATGAAAAAGCCGGTGAAATTTTA
>NZ_JALDXW010000046.1:0-26105 GCF_032154635.1 Cytobacillus sp.
GTGGTCCAAGTTTAACTATCTATTAACCGATTGAACCTTCCATCTCGAACTTAATCAAACGGTTCATTTCTACTGCATATTCCATCGGAAGCTCTTTCGTAAATGGTTCAATGAAGCCCATTACGATCATTTCAGTTGCTTCTTGTTCAGAGATTCCGCGGCTCATTAGATAGAATAATTGCTCTTCTGATACTTTCGAAACCTTTGCTTCATGCTCTAGTGAAATGTTGTCGTTCATGATTTCGTTGTATGGAATCGTATCTGATGTTGATTGATTATCCATGATTAGTGTATCACACTCAATGTTTGCACGAGCTCCATCTGCTTTACGGCCAAATTGGACGATTCCGCGATATGTTACTTTCCCGCCATGCTTAGAAATCGATTTAGATACAATGGTAGAAGACGTATTTGGTGCAAGGTGAATCATTTTTGCTCCAGCATCCTGGTGCTGGCCTTTACCTGCAATCGCAATGGAAAGTGTCATTCCACGAGCGCCTTCACCTTTTAAAATAACCGCTGGATACTTCATCGTTAATTTTGAACCAATATTGCCGTCAATCCATTCCATCGTTGCATTAGCTTCGCAGACAGCACGCTTTGTAACAAGGTTGTATACGTTGTTAGCCCAGTTTTGGATGGTTGTATAGCGGCAATAGGCATCCTTTTTAATGATAATTTCAACAACCGCACTATGAAGAGAGTTTGTCGTATAAACAGGGGCTGTACAGCCTTCAACATAGTGTACATGAGCACCTTCATCCACAATGATTAATGTACGCTCGAATTGGCCCATATTCTCAGAATTGATGCGGAAGTATGCTTGTAACGGTGTTTCTACTTTAATTCCTTTTGGAACATAGATGAAAGAACCGCCAGACCAAACAGCAGAATTTAGTGCAGCAAATTTATTATCCGTTGGCGGAATTACTTTCGCCCAGTGCTCACGGAAGATATCTTCGTTTTCACGTAAAGCGGAATCTGTATCTTTAAATACAATTCCTTGTGCTTCAAGGTCTTCCTGCATATTATGATAAACAACCTCTGACTCGTATTGGGCAGATACTCCAGCTAAATACTTTTGCTCAGCCTCTGGAATCCCCAGCTTGTCAAACGTTTGTTTAATTTCCTCAGGTACTTCATCCCAAGATCTTTCTGTTTTTTCAGATGGTTTTACATAATACGTAATTTCATCAAAGTTTAATGACGCTAAATCTCCGCCCCATTGCGGCATAGGCATGTTGTAGAAATGCTCCAATGATTTTAAACGGAAGTCAAGCATCCATTGTGGCTCTTGCTTCATTTTTGAAATCTCTTCAACAATCTCTTTCGTTAAACCGCGTTTTGATCGGAAAATGGAAACGTCCTTATCGGCAAAACCATATTTATAATCGCCAATTTCCGGCATCTTTTTTGCCATCGTCGTATTCCTCCATTCATTTGCGATTGGTCCTTAAAGGCCCAATCAACTATAAATTTATCGGCCTAGGATCTGCTTAAAGCTTGACTATTCCTTTAATCCCTTCTCCATAGCCTTCCATGCTAACGTTGCACATTTAATTCTAGCCGGGAATTTTGCAACACCTTGTAATGCTTCAATATCACCAAGATCAATATCGTCTTCATAGTCTTTTCCCTGCATAATCAGGGAGAAAACCTCCGAAAGCTTTAAAGCATCTTCAATATTTCTTCCTTTAATCGCTTGAGTCATCATAGAAGCGGAAGACATCGAAATCGAACAGCCTTCTCCTTCGAACTTCGCATCTACAACCTTGTCACCTTCCAGCTTTAACGTTAATTGAATACGGTCTCCGCAAGTGGGGTTATTCATATTAATTGTTAAGCTGTCGTCTGCAAGCACCCCTTTATTGCGGGGATTTTTATAATGATCCATAATTACTTGCCGGTAGAGAGTATCTAAATTGTTAGAAGACATCGCTGAAATACTCCTTTGTTTTGAGAAGCCCACTAACAAGCTTATCAATATCTTCTTCTGTATTGTACAGATAGAAGCTAGCCCGTGCAGTCGCTGATTGCTTTAACCATTTCATTAGCGGCTGTGCACAATGATGACCCGCACGAACAGCGATTCCCTCAGCGTCCAATACAGTTGCTACATCATGAGGATGGACTTCATCAAGATTAAACGTGACTAACCCTGCACGTTTAGTTGCTTCTTTCGGTCCAAAAATCGTTAATCCCTCAACAGCAGACATTCTTTCGATCGCATACGCAGCTAGTCTATGTTCGTGAGCTTCAATTTGATCTAAGCCAACTTCTTCTAAGAAATCGATCGCAGCACCTAAGCCAATAGCACCAGCAATGATTGGTGTGCCCCCTTCAAACTTCCAAGGAAGCTCCTTCCAAGTAGATTCGTATAAACCTACAAAATCAATCATTTCTCCGCCAAATTCGATCGGTTCCATATTTTCAAGAAGCTGTTTCCTACCATATAATACGCCAATTCCGGTCGGCCCGCACATCTTATGGCCCGAAAAAGCAAAGAAATCACAATCTAAATCTTGAACATCAACTTTCAAATGCGGCGTACTTTGCGCCCCATCAACAACCATAATTGCTCCGTTTTCATGAGCAATTTTTGCGATATCTTTAATAGGGTTTACTACACCTAGCACATTTGATACTTGCATAATTGAAACAATTTTCGTGTTAGAATTTACAATTTCTCTTACATCCTCAAGAGAAATCGTTCCGTCCTCCTGAAGAGGCAAGTATTTTAAAACGGCCCCTGTTTGCTTTGCCACTTGCTGCCAAGGGATAATATTGCTGTGATGCTCCATATAGGAAATGACGATTTCATCTCCTTCATGGAGGTTTGCCCTTGCATAGCTAGCAGCAACCGTATTTAATGCTGTTGTTGTCCCTCTAGTAAAAATGATTTCTTCTGTAGATTTAGCATTAATAAATTTACGGACCTTTTCTCTTGCACCTTCATATCCATCCGTAGCCCTTGTACCAAGTGTATGAACTCCTCGATGAACATTTGAATTTATTTCGCGATAATATTTATCTATTGCCTCAATAACCTGAACAGGCTTTTGGGATGTTGCTGCGCTGTCTAGGTATACGAGCGGCTTCCCATTGACTTCCTGATGTAGGATTGGAAACAGTTGACGAATATCATGGATATCCATTACTTTACTTTCCTTTCAATAACGGACGTAAGCTGTTTTTTTACTCCTTCAATATGAAGTGCGTTTACAACTGGAGCAAGGAATCCATGAATAACCAATCGCTCAGCTTCAGTCTTTGGAATTCCACGGCTCATTAGATAGTACAATTGCAGCGGATCCACACGTCCTACTGAGGCAGCATGACCTGCCGTTACATCATCCTCATCAATTAATAGAATTGGATTCGCATCTCCCCGTGCTTTCTCACTAAGCATAAGAACACGTGATTCTTGTTCAGCATTTGACTTAGAAGCGCCATGCTCGATTTTACCAATTCCATTAAAGATAGATGTAGCAGCGTCCTTCATCACACCGTGCTTAAGAATATAGCCTTCCGTATTCTTACCAAAGTGTACGATGCTTGTTGTAAAGTTTTGTGTTTGTTCTCCACGGCCTACAACAACTGTTTTTGTATCTCCGAAAGAACCATCACCAATTAAGTTCGTTACATTTTCGTAAATGGTATTGCTGTCATTCATTAAGCCAAGCGCCCATTCAATGCGCGCATCTCTCTCAGCTACACCGCGGCGATTCACATAGCCAGTCAGTCCTTTTGCAAGGGTATCAACCGCTCCGTATTGTACTTTCGCATTTGCTTTCGCAAGCACTTCAGTCACAATGTTAAATACGCCACTTGCAGCGTCCATTGTAGAAACATAGTTTTCAACATAAGTAACCGAGCTATTGTCTTCAGCAACAACAATCACATGATTAAAAAGTGTCGCCTCTTCGTTGTCATGAATAAATACAGCCTGAATTGGTTCTGCTACCTCAACATTTTTTGGAACATATAAGAAAACTCCACCATTCACTAGTGCTGCATGAAGAGCAGTTAAACGATGCTCATCCACCTTCACACCATCTTGCATGAAATATTTTTGAAGAAGATCTCCATGCTCTCTTGCCGCAGTAAAGATATCCGTGAAAATAACACCCTTGGACTGAACATCTTTTGATACGGATAGATATGATGGTCTGTTATTGCGTTGTATATATAAGTTTTGATCAGCAGCTTCTAAGTCAATTAATGTCTTCACTTCTTCAGGTAGCTCATTTAATGACGAGAAATCCTCGCTGCTAACGATATGCTTATTGAACTGTGTAAAGTTCCATTTATCGATTTTAGTTTTATCAGGCTTTGGCATTGGCAAATCTTCAGCGTTTGTTAGCGCATTTAAACGAAGTTCTGTTAGCCAAGCCGGCTCGCCCATTTCTTTTGAAAAGGAACTTACATATTCCTTATCAAACGGTAACTTTGTTTCTGTTGACATAATGATCCTCCTAACAAATTACGCTTCTTGGCCAACTGTTTCGTCTTCAATACCGAGCTCTTTCTTAATCCAGTCATATCCTTCTGACTCTAGGCGCTGTGCTAGTTCAGGACCGCCAGACTTTACAATACGTCCTTGCATCATTACGTGTACAAAGTCAGGAGTAATATAGTTTAATAAACGCTGATAGTGCGTGATGATTAGGCAGCCAAACTCTTCTCCGCGCATTTCGTTAATTCCTTTTGAAACAACCTTTAATGCATCAATATCAAGCCCTGAATCAATTTCATCAAGAATCGCAATCTTTGGTTCGATCATCATAAGCTGAAGAATCTCATTGCGCTTTTTCTCTCCGCCTGAGAATCCTTCATTTAAATAGCGTTGAGCCATATCTTGATCCATCTCAAGGAATTCCATTTTGCTATCCATTTTGCGGATAAATTTCATTAAAGAAATTTCATTTCCTTCTTCAAGACGGCTATTGATTGCTGAACGCAAGAAATCCGCGTTTGTTACACCAGTAATTTCACTTGGGTATTGCATAGCAAGAAATAGGCCAGCACGTGCACGCTCATCAACTTCCATTTCTAATACATCTTCCCCGTCTAAAGTAACACTTCCGCTTGTTACTTCATATTTAGGGTGTCCCATGATTGCAGATGAAAGGGTTGACTTCCCAGTTCCATTCGGTCCCATGATCGCATGGATTTCTCCGCCTTTAATTTCAAGATTGACACCTTTTAATATTTCTTTGTCTTCAATAGAAACATGAAGATCTTTAATTGTTAATTTAGAACCCGCCATTACTATACCTCCATCAATAAAAGAAGATTTATATTACGGCCATGCCGCAACCTTCTATTCTCATTTTATTCTCATTACAATCTTATAACAAATGAAATCTGTTAGCAACTCTTTCAGCCCATTCGCACCATATTTATATGGAAATAATAAAGTGCTGAAAATCCTTATGTATATACTATCCTTTTGCTGCAAAAACAATTAAAGTTATTACCTATTTATTCTAACCATACCGCATTTTTTCATGTAATAAAATCAATTAATTGAGAATCGCCCTAAAGATACATGAATTTTCAGTATAATAATACCATAAGAGCTTGTATACAAAAAGGAAAAGCAGATAGGCATGACATAGAGAGACAAAGCTGAATAAGCAAAAGAAACCAGCAACATATGTACTGATTTCCCTTTTTCCACATTATTATATAGTACAGCTTTAAGAATGAACTTTCTTCTCTAAATTAGCAATCATCTGCTGACATTTAATATGTTCTTCCTGGCGTCTTTTTTCGACCTTCATTCGAACCTCATGCTTCCTGCTGTATGTTTCATACCCTACACCATGGGCTCCATGCATTGCTTTTTCCATATCGCTTGTGTAATTCAACTGTAGCTGGTTAATAAAAACCAATCCTTTCGTCATTGCGATTTAATTTACGTTCAAATTTTAACATCTACACGATATGTAATACAATGACGAAATTAGCTGAAAATAAAAGCAGAAAATTGAAATATTACGTTTAAAACGCTTTCATTTATATCATGCTTACAAATGGTATAAATTTCGCATTTAACAAAAAAGCAAGTGCATGATGCTCGCACTTGCCTTCATTACTTATTGTACTGAAATTACAGCACCTTGGTATTTTTCTTGAATAAAATCTTGGATTTCTTTTGATTTCAGTACTTCAACTAATGTTTTGATTTCTTCTCGATCTTTATCTTCAGAACGAACAACCACTAGGTTAGCCGGCACAACATCACTGCCCTCAAAAGCAATTCCGTCCTCTTTAATATTTAAGCCGCCCTCAAGCGCATAGTTCGTGTTGATCGCAACCGCATCTCCTTCACCGCTTTCAAATGAGGACGCCAATAATTTTGCCTCAATTAAAGTAGTGAAATCGAGATTTTTTGGATTCTCAACGATGTCCTCCACTCGAGCATTTGCTCCAACGCCTTCTTTTAACTTGATAACACCCGCCTTTTCAAAAATCGGTAGAATACGGCCATGATCACTAAATGAATCACTCATAATAATCTTTGCCCCTTCTGGAAGATCTTCTAGGCTATCGAATTTCTTTGAATAAATGCCAATCGGTTCTTGATGAATTTCTCCTACACTTACAAAATCGAAATCTTTATTTTCTTCCATTTGTAGTGCTAGGTAACCTGGCGTTTGAAAGTAGTTTGCATCAAGTTCTTTGTCTTTTAATGTAACGTTTGGCAGCACATAGTCTGTAAACACTTTAATTTCTAAATCAATGCCTTTTTCAGCTAATAAAGGTTTTGCTTCTTCTAAAACTTCCGCATGAGGCACAGCTGATGCGCCAACGACTAGCTTTTTATTTCCATCTTTGCTTTCCCCGCCGGCATTTTCTTCACTGCTGCCACATGCAGCAAGAGATATGGTTAATAAAGCAATGATAAATAATGCAAATAGTTTCTTCATTTGTATTTCTCCTTTGTTATCGTTTGTCTGTGATTTTTGTAAAATAATCGCCAATAATTTGAATGATGAAGACTAATATTAAAATAGCAACAGTGGCAGCGGCTGTTACAACAGAGTTATTCCGCTGGAAACCTTCCAGATAAGCAAAGTGTCCGAGCCCGCCTGCACCAATTACCCCCGCCATTGCTGTAAAACCAACTAATGATATAGCTGTAACTGTTATTCCTGAAATTAAAGCTGGCAGCGATTCTGGGATTAATACCTTGAAAATAACATGTCCATTGTTTGCACCCATTGATTGTGAAGCCTCAATGACTCCCCGATCAATCTCCCGAAGTGCTATTTCAACCATTCTTGCATAGAACGGTGCAGCCCCAATGATAAGAGCAGGCAAGGCTGCATTTGCCCCAAGCATCGTGCCAACAAGAATTTTCGTAAATGGAATAAGCAGAACAATTAATATAATAAAAGGAATAGATCGGAATACATTCACAATAACCGAAATAACTGAATTAATTAATTTATTCTCCCACATATTCCCTTTAGCAGTTAAAAACAAAAGCAATCCGAGAAATAAACCGATAAGAAAAGTTGCTAAGACTGAGATGGATGTCATATAAATGGTTTCTTTTGTCGCCAAAATCAACTTTTCCCATTTGATTAATTCGAGAAAATTATCCATGTGCAATCACCTCCACACCTACGCGATGTGTGTGAATAAATGCAATTGCCTTCTCTACTTCGTCTTTTGGACCATTCAAATGAATAAATAATGTTCCATAAGATCCATTTTGAGTATGAGAAATCTTCCCTTGAATGATATTCACGGTTATTTCATGTTTTCTTATTAACTCAGTGATTAGCGGCTGGTCAGCTGTATCACCAACAAATGTCAGCTGCACAACCTTCCCTTCAGGATATTTTTCATGTAAATGCCTCGTTGTTTCCTTCGTATCCTCTGGTTCCGTCACCTGCTGAACAAAACGCTTCGTAATTTCCTCCTGCGGATTTTTAAATACATCCAGTACTGGTCCAATTTCAACAACTTTTCCTTCTTCCATAACCGCAACCCGGTGACAGATTTTACGAATCACATGCATTTCATGGGTAATAAGGACAATCGTTAGTCCAAGACGGGTATTAATATCTACGAGTAAATCAAGAATAGCGTCTGTTGTTTGCGGGTCTAAGGCGGATGTAGCCTCATCGCATAATAATACTTTTGGATTATTTGCTAAAGCTCTAGCAATACCCACTCTCTGCTTTTGTCCTCCGCTCAATTGTGAAGGATACGCGTCCTCTCTTCCCTCAAGACCAACCAGCTTAATTAATTCGTCGACACGCTTTGCTCTTTCTCTTTTTGAAACACCAGCAATCTCCAGTGGAAAAGCAATATTCGCTCGCACAGTCCTAGACCATAGCAGATTAAAATGCTGAAAGATCATGCTGATTTCTTGCCGAGCCTTCCTTAACTTGCTGCCCTTTATTTTTGACACTTCATTATTTGCGACAACCACTGTTCCCTCGGTTGGCAGTTCTAGGCCATTTAGCATTCGGATTAGCGTGCTTTTTCCTGCTCCGCTATAGCCAATGACGCCGAAGATCTCTCCCTCGTTAATCTCAAGGTTAACATTATCTACAGCTTTTACCTGACCTTTTTGGGAAGGGTATATTTTTTGTACATTTTCGATTGAAATCATTGTCATGCTGCACACCCTCTTTAAATCCAATTTTGCTTATCACTTTTTAAAATCCTTACTTTATTAGGTTATTTGCTCCTACTCTAGTATTTTTCATTTGGGAATAAAAAATGCCTTTCTGTCATATGAGCAGAAAGGCATAAATAGTTATTGTCCTTTCTCTCATCTCTCAAAGCATGCTTTGCTTTGTGTGAATTGGCACCATTTCATTTTCATGACGGTTGCCGGGCTTCATCGGGCACTTCCCTCCACCTCTCTTGATAAGAGCGTAACATCTATATTCAATTTATTACTTTAAATTAGTTCAGTGATAATATTACGAAAATTATCGTATCATGGATGATTAAGGGTGTCAATGATTTAAATGTTAATTTAGTATTTTTGAAAGATAGTATTTTCATCCAACTTTCAAAAAATAGGCTACACTATAGCTTATGCGTTTGCTGTAGAGGATGAAATCCCTGTTGCTGCCTCAATAGCTTGTTCTAAGTCATCGATTAAATCCTCTGCATTTTCAATTCCAACAGAAATACGAATTAAATCCTCAGGTACACCTGCAGCTTTTAACCCTTGCTCATCTAATTGCTGATGTGTAGTGCTGGCTGGGTGGATGATCAAACTCTTAGCATCTCCTACATTTGCTACATGAGCCCATAGCTCCAGATTATTTATTAAACTCGCTCCAGCCTTTCTTCCTCCGGTTATTCCAAAGACCACCACAGAGCCAGCACCTTTTGGCAAATACTTATCTGCCAGTTTTTTATCAGGATGATTTTCATTTCCAGGATATAGAATCCAATTAATCGCAGGATGCGCCTCTAAATATTCTATGATTTTTTTCGTATTTGCTATATGCTCTTTCATTCTGACATGTAGCGTTTCTAAGCCAAGGGTAAATTGGAATGCATTCTGCGGACTTAATGCAGGCCCCAAATCTCTCAGTAGCTGAACTCTAGCTTTCGTAATGTAAGCAACCGGTCCAAGGGCCTCGCTGTAAACAAGATCATGGTAACTAGAATCCGGCTCTGTAAATCCTGGGAATTTCGGTGAATTCCAATCGAATTTACCCCCATCTACGATAATTCCTCCCAATGTCGTTCCATTTCCTAACAGCCATTTTGTTGCAGAGTGTATGACAATGTCTGCCCCATGTTCAATAGGTCTGCAAAGATATGGAGTAGCAAATGTATTGTCAATTAGCAGAGGAATTCCATTCTCATGAGCAATCTCAGCCACTTTTTCAATATCCAGCACTTTTAGACTTGGATTGCCGATCGTTTCTGCGAAAACAGCTTTCGTTTTTGCTGTTATTGCTTCTCTGAAGTTTTCTGGATTCTCTGGGTCAACTAGCTTTACTTGAATCCCGTACTTCGGGAGCGTTACTGCAAAAAGATTATACGTTCCTCCGTATAGGTTAGATGCCGCAACAATCTCATCGCCTGCCTGCGCAAGATTAAGAATAGCTAGTGTAATTGCTGCCATGCCGCTTGAAACGGCCAATGCACCTACCCCGCCTTCTAATAAAGCAACTCTCTCTTCAAATACCGTTACTGTTGGGTTATGAATCCTTGTGTAAATATATCCGGATTCCTTTAACCCAAAAAGATTTGCTGCATGCTCCGTATCTTTAAATTGATAGGCATTGTTTTGATAGATCGGCACTGCCCTTGCACCTGTTACAGGATCAGGCTGCAACCCGCCATGTACACCAATTGTTTCCAAACGATATTTTTTCTGTTTTTCACTCATTGTTCATCTCTCCTTTTTTACAATAGAATCACTGACTTAAAAGAACAACCCCATTTAAAAGAAGAGCTGAAAAAACCCTCTTCACAAGAAGAGGGCTGATATCATCTCTTCTTATCTTCCAGAGCAAAAATGCTCTGCTGGAATTAGCACCGTGTAAATTACCGGTTGCCGGGCTTCGTCGGGCCAGTCCCTCCGCCTCTCTTGATAAGAATATTCAGTTTTTTAGTCGGATAATTAACTCCAATATTAACATAATGCTAATTTAGTGGTCAATACAAATTTTGAATTTTTTTATTTTTCAGCTTACATCCTGCTTGGAAAGGAGAAATAGCGACTCTAAAAAGAGGACCCTTCTAAAAGAAGAGTCAACAAGGATTTTCTTGTTCCTTATTGCATTTCTCAGTTTTTCATTTCCTTTGATTATCGAGCAGACCTGATCCTTTGAACCCGAAATAAGTACATCATAAGAATTAGATGGGTCAGGCTGACAAATTTTCACATCTCCATTTTGGAATTGTATACATAGGATTTCATCCTTTGTCCGGATACATAGTGTAAAAAAAACGCCCTTTAAAAAAATGGCTAAATGCCCTTTTGTTTTTACTTCATGAATAAATGCAGCAGTCACTTCCTTCATGTCCTCACCCCAGGTTAAACGGATAGAAAGCAGGCTCTTCATCCCATTGTCTCACTATACTATTTCTTCAATTCACTAAGCATTCCTTCACGAATCGTTCGACATTATCTTTTGAGCATTTCCCGAGAAATATGTCATATGATTATATTTTCAGACTATTTTTGCCGTTTTAACAGCCGAGTTTCTCTTATTATAGCTTCGAAAAACAATAAAAAAGTAAATTGAACCGATCAAATATAAAGAGGCAGTAATAGTAAATACGACTGCATACCCCCAGTATGCTCCATATTTTATGACTATTCCCGTTGATACTGGCCCCATAATCGCCCAACCTAAATTAAATACCATCTGGTTAACTGAGTTTGCCAGCCCCTTCATCGAATCTCCAACCTTGGACATCATCAATGACATTTGAATGGGATTTCCTGCATTCATAAGAGCCTGACGGAATAAAAATCCGATTGCTGCCAGCCAAAGACTTTCTGTATAGGCTGTCATTAAAAGAAATGGCAATGAAGATAGCTGCAGAATAACAACTGCCTTAACCTCTCCAAACCTTCTGACAACCATTGGTCCAATAATCATGGCAATCGCCGTTGCAGCTTGGCCCATTGAAATAATAAAGCCGATTGCTGAATTAGATGCTGAAAAACGATCAGCAAAATATAAATTTAAATATGGAATAACTAACCCGGCACCAACACCTATAAGCAGCTGTGCGAATGCAAATAAGAAGATTATTTTTACATTCTCATTTTTACTAAAAATGAATTTGAACGAATTAGTTTTTTTATCTTTTTTGCTTTTCCTCGTATCACGATTTTCATTAAACTTTGTTACTGGAATAATACCCATAAAAAAAATGATACTTCCAATTAGCAAGGTAAAACGAATACTATTTAATTCTGTTGTAAATAGGGAAAAGAAATCTGTTAATATTCCTCCGCCTAAATTTCCTATTACATTTGCACCAGTCATAACAGCAAAGTGAATACTGAATAAATGAACCCTTTGTTCAGCCTTCGAGTTTTCTGCTAGCCAAGGAATCCCCGAAACCTGAAAAAAAGCTGTTGCCAGCCCAGTTGCAAAAGCAGTTAATACTAATAAAGATTGAGCTTCGATTATACCTCTGGATAGCAAGACAAGTCCGGTTGCGATAGCTCCATATAGCATCGCTTTTCTTCGTCCGATTCGATCGCTGAAAACCCCAGCTGGAACAAGTGCGATAGCTGTCGCAAGCGAGGTCATCGAGATGACTTGCCCGTTGATTTGCTCATTATAGCCTAACTCTCTAATATAGAAATTGTAAATCACCATAAAGATTCCAAAGCCGATTTGCGTAAAGATATTTGCCATGAATGCTAGCCGAATATTGCGATTATATCCTTTAATTTGGTTGGCCCATTCTTTATAAAATGCCATTTTTACACCTGCTCATCAATATTTCGCCTTCCTAAATATAATAATTCCTCAAGGAAGGTTTTGTAAATCATTTAGTTGGAGAATTTCGAAAATAAAAAAAGCTGGGTATTTGCTACCCAACTCTTTTAGATCAAGCTTTTTATTTTATTTAATAAATCTGGAACCGATTGAAAAGCATACATTTTTTCCTCAAGTTTTCCACGTTTAAAAATAAGTAAGCATGGAACGCTTTCAACCTCCCACTTTTCAGCTATATCTGGCATATAATTTAAATCAGTTTTTCCAATTGAGACATTGGGCAAAAGCTCCTCTATGACGGTAAGCATTTTTCCAGCCACCTGACAGGTTCCACATAAGGGGGTATATAAATAGATCAAACTTAGCTGATCCCCTGCTGCTGCCTCATTTATAATTTCCCGTGACCATTCCTGCAATACAAATCATCCTCTATCTAAAAACTCCATATTTACATCAATATTGGCACCCAGTAACACAGTCGCTAAATGGTGCTCAGGTGCAGTAGCTACTTCCCGGTACATCCGGTCAATATAAAGATGCTCCGCTTCTGGAAATTCCCTTTTAAATTGTTTCCGCAGCTTTTCGCCTGCATCATCCGCATCCACCAATATAAATACATCTTTATCAAGCAGCATTTCAATTAACTCATCAAGCTTAGTCAGGCTAATGGTTCCATTTGTACAAATAATCTCGACAGGCTCACTTACAATTGCTTTTACCTTTCTTTTATCTGAAGTACCCTCTACAATAATTACTTTCTCTGGTATTGTTTCATTCATATTCATCACCTGAACCTGAGTTGAAGTTTTGGGTATAACCCTAATGTGCTAGAAAGAAAAATCCAATAGAATGTGTTAACTTATCATACCATATTCAATATTCTAGATAATGGTGTGGAACTCCTGCTAAGATAAAAATACTATAGTAAATAGCCTTGCTCGTATCATCCATTATATCCCTTTATCTCATTTAAATAAAATAATAAAAACAGCGGAAATTTTCCCGCTGTTCATTCTAACACCAGCCGCCCTCATCACAATCTGTATAACGTGCTTGCGGACTTTCTGTTGTTGTGACATGCTGGTAAATCTTTTGCTTATCCGACTCAAAATGGTGGTCCATCTGAATGGCAGACCCTTGAGGCAGATGAATACTTCCGATTTTTTCATTTTCTAAATAAAGTTCAATTTCTCCATCCTTCAATTTTCCAACAACACGGTCTGTAATATCAATTTTATTACTCTTTAGTACCACTATAACCACCCTTTCTCATTTTCATGATTATAGTGTTTCCCTGATTAGAGAAATAAAAAGACCAAATAAAGGGAGGTACCGCTTGATGCAGCACCTCCCCATTTATTAGTCTTCTTTAATCATTTCTTCGTATTGTTCTGCAGTCATTAAGTTGTCCATTTCTCCTGCATCAGATGGTTCAACCACAATCATCCATGCCTTCTCATATGGAGACTCATTAACAAATTCTGGGCTGTCGCTTAAATCCTCGTTTACAGCTACAACTTTTCCGCTGATTGGTGCATAAAGCTCAGATACTGTTTTAACTGATTCTACACTTCCAAAAGGCTCATCAGCTGTCACTTCATCGCCGACCTCAGGCAGTTCAACGAAAACAATGTCTCCAAGCTCAGATTGAGCAAAGTCAGTAATCCCAATTCGAACCTGCTCACCTTCTGTTTTTACCCACTCATGCTCTTCTGAATAACGTAATTCCTTTGGTGTGTTCATTCCTAATCCCTCCATTTTTTTATTTCAATCTATGATCGTAGTGTCGATCTCTTTTCCACCATGGCAATCTTATGCAAGCCATGTTTTTTCATAATCCTCTTCCTTAAAACCTACCGTCACTTTTTTCCCGTCCGTTAAAATCGGACGTTTGATAAGCATGCCATCGGATGCCAAAAGTTCAAGAAGCTGATCATCTGTTGATGATTTGACTTTATCTTTTAAGCCGAGCTCACGGTATTTTTGACCACTTGTATTAAAAAACTTCTTAATATCTAAGCCGCTTGTTTCATACAAGTTTCTTAAGGAGTCAACAGAAGGCGGATTATCTGCGATATGTATTGCTTCATAAGCTAAATTATGGTCATCGAGCCATTTCTTAGCTTTTCGGCATGTCCCGCATTTCGGGTACCAATAAAAAGTTAGACTCACTGTTCCACCACCTAGGTTATCATGTCCCATTTTAAAAATAAAGTAACTGTCTTTAAATAAATACTATCACAATTATAGTATACTTCATAACGAATGACTAAAGATGATATTTCGACAAAATTTTCTTCTATCCTTCTAGTAGCAGAAGTTTTTTTAGAAAAATAAAGTGAGATCATGCTTCCATCGAGCAACTTTTTATGTTTATCTAGCATTCATTCCTTTTTATCGAGCATTCCTTTGTATTTATCTAATATCATTTCCATTTTATCTTGCATTTCATCATTCCTGCATTCAAAAACTCCCTCCATTTCTGAAGGGAGCCACAATTTTCAAACAATTACAGCACAAATTTCTCCGCATCAATTAATTTTTCTGATGCTTCACGCTTTTTAGCAATGACGTTAATAGGTGTATGGCGCGTAAACTTACGTAAAGATGAAAGCATCATCCGCAATGTGTCGCCAGTTTCAACAGCAACAAGTGTTTCCTTCGCATCTTGTTCAATTTTGTTGAATGCTTCTTGACAGAAGATTTGTGTATAGAGTATTTTTTGTTTGCTCTTTTCTAGGCCGTCTTTTTGGATTGCTTTTTCTGTACGAAGTACCGCTGACTCCATTGCATATGCATTAGAAACAATATCTGCAATGTTCACTAATACTTCTTGCTCTTGGTCTAATGCTTTGCCATATTTTTGAGCAGCTAATCCAGCAGCAAGCAAGCCAATTTTCTTCGCATTCTTTACTAAATATTTTTCTTGAGCTAATGGTGCATCACCTGGCTCTTCTGGCATCATCATCATAAGCTCTTCCTGCAGCGCCATTGCTTTTTCGAATAATGGAAGCTCACCCTTGAATGCTTTACGCATGAAAGTACCAGGTACTAATAAACGGTTAATTTCGTTTGTCCCTTCGAAGATGCGGTTAATACGAGAATCACGGTAAGCACGGGCAATTTCGTATTCCTCCATAAAGCCGTAGCCGCCATGTAATTGAACGCCTTCATCAACAACATAATCTAGAACTTCCGTATTGAAAAATTTACCTAATGAACATTCAATCGCATACTCAGCAATCGATTGAGCTACTGCTTTTCCAGTCTTTGCTTCTTCATCGGATAGCTTACTCATACGATCTTCAAACAATCCTACAGTCCGATAAATCGAGCTTTCAGCTGCATATACTTTAGAAGCCATTGTACCGAGCTTCTCTTTTGTTAAATTAAAAGAAGAGATTGGTGTTTTAAATTGCTGACGCTGATTTGTGTATGGAATGGTAATTTCCAATGCACGTTTTGAAGCACCAAGTGCACCAACTCCTAATTTATAACGGCCAATATTTAAAATGTTAAATGCAATGATATGACCGCGGCCGATTTCTCCAAGCAGGTTTTCAACTGGAACTTCTGCATCTTGAAGGATTAATGTACGAGTAGATGAGCTCTTGATCCCCATTTTCTCTTCTTCTGCACCAGTGGAAACTCCAGGGAATTCCTTTTCAACGATGAATGCAGAGAATTTATCGCCGTCAATCTTCGCATATACTACGAATACATCAGCAAAGCCAGCATTTGTAATCCATTGTTTTTCCCCATTTAATACATAGTGAGTGCCAGCTGCATTTAGTTTCGCAACTGTTTTCGCTCCTAGTGCATCGGATCCAGAGCTTGGCTCAGTTAATGCATAAGCAGCAATTTTTTCACCTGTCGCTAGGGCAGGAAGATATTTTTGTTTCTGCTCTTCATTGCCGAATAGGACTATTGGCAGAGAGCCGATCCCAACATGTGCCCCATGTGTAATCGAGAAACCGCCAGCAATAGACATTTTTTCTGCGATTAAGGCAGAACTTACTTTATCTAAACCAAGACCGCCATACTCCTCTGGTACATCTACACCTAATAAGCCAAGTTCACCAGCCTGATGAAGTAATTTCACCGAACGCTCAAATTCATGCTTTTCTAAATATGGAACTTGCGGTAACACTTCATTTACCACGTAATCTTCTGTTGTTTTTGCAATCATTTTATGCTCATCTGTATAGTCCTCTGGAGTAAATACTTGGTCATACGTTACATCTTCAATTAAAAAGCTTCCGCCTTTAATAATGTTTTCAGTATTATTAGTCATTTTTTCTTCCTCCGTTCTAATATGAGGGGGACCACGTTTGATCCCGTTTTTATAGGCAGTTTTTTATATTGGGTAAAGGTTTGTTCATATAACAAGGTTTAAAAAACAAGCTTATAACAATTCAAATACGCCAGCAGCACCCATTCCGCCGCCGATACACATTGTTACTACACCAAACTGCTGATTTTGACGCTTCATTTCATGAATCAGGGATAACGTTAGTTTCGCCCCTGTACATCCTAGCGGGTGTCCAAGTGCTATCGCTCCCCCGTTTACATTTACCTTTTCTTCGTCAAGACCAAGCTCACGAATAATCTGGATTGATTGGGAAGCAAACGCTTCATTTAGCTCAAATAAACCAATATCGGAAAGCTCTAATCCTGCAAGCTTTAGCGCTTTCGGAATCGCAACAATCGGTCCAATTCCCATTACTTCAGGTGGCACACCGCCAACAGCAAAAGATCTGAACTTTGCCATTGGCTTTAAGCCTGTTGACTCTGCCTTTTCACGATCCATGACCATAACAGCTGCTGCCCCGTCGCTTGTTTGTGAAGAATTCCCTGCTGTTACTGAGCCAGTCACTGAGAACGCAGGACGAAGCTTTGCAAGTGCTTCCACAGTTGAGTTCGCACGAACCCCCTCATCCTCGCTGAATTGAATGGTCTTTTCTACTAATTTATGATCATTACCGACTGATCGTATCGTAACATCTACTGGCACAATTTCATCGGTAAACTTCCCTTCTGCAATTGCTTTTGCTGCTTTTTGATGGCTTCTTACAGCAAAAGCATCTTGATCCTCTCGTGAGATTCCGTACTTCTTCGCCACTTCCTCTGCTGTATGCCCCATCCCCATATAATATTCGGGAGCTGTTTCAGCCAGCTTCGCATTTGGACGAGTCACATGCCCCATCATTGGTACGAGACTCATTGATTCTGCTCCGCCTGCAATGATTGTATCCGCATGGCCGATCATAATTTTTTCAGCCGCATAGGCAATGGCATTTAACCCTGATGAACAATAACGATTAATCGTAATAGCTGGAACAGTGTAGGGCAGTCCAGCCAACGCGCCAATATTACGCGCCATATTCAACCCTTGCTCTGCTTCAGGCATGGCACAGCCAATAATTAAGTCATCGATACTGCCTTCATAATTTCCTGCACGCTTCAATGTTTCTTGAACGACAAGGGCACCTAAATCATCCGGTCTCACATTTGCTAATGTGCCTTTTTTTGCTTTGCCGACCGGAGTACGGGCACCTGCAACGATTACCGCTTCTCTCATTTCGTTCCCTCTCTTTCCTTTTGCGATAAAACTTTTCTATTATATTAATCTCTTATTCCTCTATTCTTTTAATTACGTAACGGTTTTCCCTTCAAAAGCATATGCTGCATACGCTGCTGTGATTTCGGATCAGCAACAAGGCTTAAGAATGCTTCTCGCTCTAAATCTAACAAGTATTGTTCATCTACTTCCGTTCCATAAGGGACTTTTCCACCTGCAATCACATAGGCAAGCTTCTTCGCAATTTTTAAATCATGTTCAGAAATATAACCAGAATACAGCATTGCTTGTGCACCTAAAAGCAAAGTTGCATAGCCTGTTTCACCGACAACCGGTACCTTCTTACGAACAGGAGGCTTATAGCCTTTCTCATATAAAGTAAGAACAGCTTGTTTTGCATCATAAAGCTGATGATCCCCATTGATACTAATGCCGTCAGCAAAGTTTAAGAAATTATTATCACGCGCTTCTTCACCAGAAGTAGAAACCTTCGCCATTGCAATTGATTCAAACACTTTATTCGCTACTTTTTGAAGGTCAAATTCTACTCCGCTTGGCATGGAGTTAAGATGCTTGATATAAAGCTCCTTATTCCCGCCGCCTCCAGGGATAAGACCTACACCTACTTCTACTAGACCCATATATGTTTCACTAGCTGCCTGAATATGTGCAGTAGGGAGACAAACCTCTGTGCCTCCGCCTAGCGTCATTCCAAATGGCGCTGCAACGACAGGCTTAGAACTATATTTGATTTTCATCATTCCTTGCTGGAAGTGACGAACAACCATATCAAGCTCGTAAATATTATCATCCTGTGCTTCCATCAAAATCATCGCTAGGTTTGCCCCAACACTGAAGTTCTTACCTTGGTTGCCGATGACAAGTCCCTTATAATTTTTTTCCACTTCATCAATAGCAAAGTTAATCATTTGAATGATATCTAAACCAAGCGCATTACTTTTAGAGTGGAATTCAAGAAGTGCTACACCATCACCGAGATCGATAAGGCTTGCACCGCTATTTTTCTTAATGACGCCATTTTTCTTTTTCAGACTCTTTAAGTTAATAACCTTTGGGTTTTCGTTTATTTGTTTATAGTCTCCGTTGTCATAGAAGAATAAGTTTCCGGCTTCTTCTTTGTAGAAAGAGGTGAAACCTTTTTCTAGCATCTCTTTAATCCATACTGGAACCTCAAGACCTGCCGCTTCCATTTTCTTAACTGATTTCTCTAGACCAATTGCATCCCATGATTCAAATGGACCTAGCTCCCAGCCGAATCCCCATTTCATTGCACGATCGATTGCAACCACATCATCAGCAATAACTCCGAGTAATTGTGCCGAATAATTGAGCACTGGGCTTAATATATTCCATAATAACTGGCCTGCACGATCATCAGCATAAACAAGCGCTTTCATTTTATTCGCTGTGCCTTTTTCTTGCTTGCTTAATTCTGTTGCAGCTGTTTTCAGTTTTTTACGTGGAACATATTCCATACTTTGCGGATCCAATTCCAGTATTTCTTTCCCTTGTTTCAAGAAGAAACCTTGCCCTGACTTGCTGCCAAGCCATCCTTTTTCAAGCATCGATTGCATGAATGATGGAATAGCAAAAACTTCCTTTTCCTTGCCTTCAACCTGCTCATATACGTTATTAGCAACATGTATAAACGTATCAAGACCAACAACATCTAGTGTTCTGAAAGTAGCACTTTTCGGGCGGCCAATCATCGGACCAGTAATAGAATCTACTTCCCCAATACTGTACCCGCCTTTTAGCATTTCCTGAACAGTGACTAGAAGTCCGTACGTTCCAATACGGTTAGCGATGAAGTTAGGTGTGTCCTTTGCTTCAACAACTCCTTTGCCAAGGACATCTTCACTAAATTTCTTCATAAATGATAGAACAGCCGGGTCTGTATGTTTCGTAGGAATGACTTCTAGTAACTTTAAATAACGCGGCGGATTAAAGAAATGTGTTCCAAGAAAATGCTTTTGGAAGTCTTCTGACCGTTCTTCCGCCATGGCTTCTACTGAAATACCAGACGTGTTTGAGCTAATAATGCTGCCCTTTTTTCTGGATTGGTCGACTTTTTCAAACACTTGTTTTTTAATTGCAAGGTTTTCTACAACGACCTCAATAATCCAATCTACTTCCTTTAAACGCTCCATATCATCATCGAAATTTCCTGCTTCAATTAATGCTATATTCTTTTTAGAAGTAAGCGGTGCCGGCTTTTGCTTTAATAACTTTTGTTTTCCTGTTTCGCTTATGCGATTGCGGACTGCTTTATCTTCAAGAGTTAATCCCTTTGCTTTTTCTGCATCCGTTAATTCACGAGGTACAATATCCAGTAATAAAGTTGGAATTCCAATGTTTGCTAAGTGGGCGGCAATGCTAGCGCCCATGACACCAGAACCTAGAACTGCTGCTTTCTTAATTTGTTGGATCAACTTCTTTTCCCCCTTTTTTCACTTTGAATGAATACTCATTCATTTTTCTTCTAAAAAAAATTACTCGAATGAGTCCTGTTATTTATAACTATAAAATATTTGAAAAATTTACGCAATCATTTCCTAACTGAAATTAGGAAATTTTTAAAAAATTGTTATGATAAATTAGTTTCTCCTATTTTGGATAGGCTAAAAGTGGAGGTGAAGAGAAATGGCACGTAGAAAAAAGAACCCTTCTAAAGCAGGAGTTAGTGCAGCTAGTGTAAAAGGAGATGCTGGTCCGACAGTTGAGGCAGATGGCGGAGGGAAAGTAAACAGCCAAAACAATCAATATAAGAAGCAATAATAATATCTGTAATAAAAGCCGTTACCTTGATTAGGAAACGGCTTTTAGATTGCAATGATATTATTTTTTGCTTCTAAATTGTTCATTTCGTTCTTTAATACCTGCAATCATCTTTTTCATCTCTACTTTAGCGTCAGGATATGTACTGTTCCAATGCTGAACAAGTGGAGGCATGGATTTAGCAATATGTGAATAAAGGATCCATGCTCGAACTTGTTCCTTCAGGTCTGAATTTGTTTCACCAAACAGGAGTTCTGTGTACTTTTCTAACAGCCCATCCATTTGTGCCTTCAATTCCTCATTCATCCGATTACTCCCCTCTATTTTTCCTTTCCTTAACAAGCGGACATGCTGTACAAACCTGCGGGCATGATATACAGCGTTTCTTCGATCTTGTTAAGTAAGAATAACAGCAAGTATTTCTAGGTCGAACTTCTTTTCCATATTCTTCTATATAAATAGGTTCATTATGATATTTCTTTAGAGGATTTTTGTTATAGCCGCCAAATAATGCACCCGAAGCCTGAAAAAGAATAAATTCAAAGTCTTCCTTCGAACGCGAAACAGCATCCACTGGTAAACCTTCCTTTTGTAAAATTGTTTCATATAACCAAAATATATAAACGGCAAGATTTTCCCAAAGGACTAACTTGGATACTTTCGTTACTCTTGAAAGGCGATCCAACAGTGGATATAGATGGTTATCAAATAGGTTATGCACACATGTTTCTCGCCATTTTTCCCGATTCTCTTTCCATGTTTCAATATGGAGGTCTTTAAAGTAAAAGTTCGGCAGCCATAATTTATCTTGGTCATTTGTTTCCAGCGATACATTCTCGAAAGAAATATTAAGCTTTCCGTTATATAAAGTCATTGTATATAAATAGGCAACCGCGAGAAAAGCATATCGTTTTATAAATATGGATGCAGTTACTTTATCATTTGCAGCACCAATATATTTACCGAGCCCCCCTAGATATTGTCTCATTGATCGTTCGTCAAGCAAAGTTTCTATTTGCACAGAAAGTGTTGATGAAGTTCTATCAGTCGTTACACGAAACTGCTTAAGTTCCTCCAGCTGATCATTGGAAAGTATATTACCCATGCCTAGAAAGCCCTTCCTGCTTTAAAATACAGCGTCCTTTTCCATAAGGTATACATAATGGTGTACCAAATAGTGGATCAATCGTGACCTCACATTCCATTTCGAACACATTTTTCACTAAACTGCAATTAATAACAACCTCAGGTTTTCCTTGAGCATAGATTTTTTGATCTTTAATAGCGACAATATTATGCGCATACCGGCAAGCTAAGTTTAAATCATGTAATACCATCACAATTGTTCTTTGCTCTTTTTCATTTAGCTCAAACAATAAATCGAGAATTTCAATTTGATGGGTCATATCCAAATACGTAGTCGGCTCATCAAGAAGAATGGTATCTGTATCCTGAGCAAGCGTCATGGCGATCCACGCTCGCTGCCGCTGTCCCCCCGAAAGAGAATCTACGGCTCTGTCTTTTAATTTCATAAGCCCTGTTGCTTCTAATGCACTATTCACCTTTTCTTCATCTTCAGCTGTCCATTGCTTCAGCCACGTTTGATAGGGGTATCTTCCCTGTTTCACTAATTGAAGAACCGTTAATCCTTCTGATGCTGAAGGTGATTGTGGAAGGATGGCCATTTTTCTTGCTACATCTTTAGTGGATAACTTGGCAATGGCTTCTCCATCCAATAACACGGCACCCGATTTGGGCTTAAGGAGACGAGCAATCGAGCGAAGTAAAGTGGATTTTCCACAGCCATTCCCTCCGATAAAAACGGTAATTTCCCCTTTAGGAATTTCCAAATCAAGCTCATTTATGATTGTGGTATCTCCATATGACAGTGTCAATTGTTTTGTTGAAATCGCTTGGTTAGTAGTCATCGTCCGCCCTCTCCTTTTTGCATTTTCATATTTTTTACTATTCATCCTGGAGAAAAAATTTTTTATCCATTTCTTGTTTTAAAAAGAAGGTAAATAAAATATGGCGCACCTATACTGGCAGTAAATACTCCCGCAGGAATCTCGAGCGGAGAAAACAGTGTCCGCCCAATCAAATCCGCTACCATGACGAGGATTCCACCAATTAATGCCGAGGCAGGGAGCAATGCTCCAAAAGAAGAACCCACCAGCCTTCTTGCCATATGAGGTGCCATTAAGCCAACAAAGCCAATTCCTCCAGCAAATGCAACTGAACCGCCGATTAAAGCGGTGCTAACCATTAAAAGGAGGAATCGGTATCGTTGAACATTGCTTCCGACTCCAGTGGCAATATCGTCACCAAGCTCCTGGATATTTATATTTCTGGCTAGGATGAATGCAACAGCACACAAAGCCAATATCCACGGAACTAAAATAGCTACATTACTCCAGTTCGATCCGTATACCGTTCCAGTAATCCAAATATTCGCCTGGCTAGCTTGATAGATTGGACCAAGAAGCATCATAAGTGTAGTCAATGCTTTCATTAAGCTGTAAATACCAATCCCGATTAGAACCAATCGAATCGGTGAAACGCCATCCTTCCAGGACAAGAAGTAAACAAGAAAAGCAACGATAGTGGCTCCAACAAAAGCTGCGACCGGCAGCCATTGGATACTGACTGTTAAAGCATTGCTCTCATCACTAAAAATGGCCAAGAAGCCAACAACTGCAACGGATGCTCCGCCTGTTATCCCTAAAATATCCGGAGAAGCGAGCGGATTCCGAATAATTCCTTGAAGAATTCCGCCTGCTACAGCTAGCCCGATTCCAACCATTAGTGACACGATAATCCTTGGTAAACGGAAAGTCTGAACAACAAGCTGCTCCATATCTGTACCGCCTCCAAAGAATACCTTCACAACATTTATCGGGCTAATCCTCATCTCACCAGTCCCGGTACTAAAGATGAATACACCAGCCATAACAAATAATAATAAGACAACAACTGCTAACGCCTTTCGATCAATTAAAAACGAAACTTTCTCTTTAAACACACGAAAACTTAGATACTTTGTCATTATTTATTGAACCCCTTTCTTGCGATATATACAAAAAAAGGAGTTCCGATAACAGCCGTCATTACACCAACTGGCACTTCCTGCGGCATAATAATAAACCGAGAAGCAGTATCAGCTATAAGAAGCAGTATTCCGCCAAAAAGAGCCGAAAATGGAATGACCCAGCGATGATCAATTCCTACTACAGCACGCGTGATATGCGGGATGATAATGCCTATGAAAGCAATGGGACCGGCAACCGCTACCGCTCCTCCGGATAAAAGAACAATAATCACGCCTGCCCATATCTTTAGCATTCCGGTCTTTAAACCCAAACCTTTTGCAACATCTTCACCCATTGACAAGATATTTAACTTATTTGAAATGAGCAGAGCTAAGCCCCATCCTACCGCTAAGTATGGAAGAACAGAAAGAAGAGTTTCCAGCTTTCGGCCTGATACAGAACCAGCTAGCCAGAAAAGGACCTGTTCAAGTGCTGTTTCATTTATAACAAGAAATCCTTGTGTCATTGACGCAAACATAGCACTCATAGCAGCGCCAGCTAATGTAAGCTTCATCGGTGTTAATCCATCCCTGCCTATGGACCCTATAATATAAACAAGAATAAATGAAACAGCTGCCCCTAGAAAGGAAATCCATGTAAAAATCTGAAGATTGCTTAAAGAAAAGAGGGTAACTGTTACAACAACCGCAAAACCTGCACCAGCATTAATTCCAAAAATCTCGGGTGCAGCAAGCGGGTTTTTCGTTATTGTTTGCAATAAAACACCTGCAATTGCAAGGCTTGCTCCAACTGCAGCGGCAATAAGCGCCCGAGGCAGTCTGACTGATTGGATGATGAGATGTTCATTTGACCCATCAAAGACTGTAAATGCATCAATTGCCATTTTCCAGGTTGTATCTGTATAGCCATAAACAATACTTATGCATATGAACAAAAGTAAAAGGATTGCAGCAAACAATAAGCCGCTCCATTTTTGTAAGCTTGTTTTTAATAGCATAGTAGAACCGTTCCTATCTAAAAAATGTTTTTCTCATTTTAAAGTCTATTAGATGGAAAACTACATGTCAATGAGTTTGAAAATCATTTTCAATTAAATGATTGACATATTCGTGAAGGGAAATTATGATAAATTAGTAATTGAAAATGATTATCACTAACTTAGTTGATTAGGAGGCACACAACATTGAAAAATATCAAATTTTTAGCAGCTATCATTTCTATCATTTCCCTGTTCCTATTGGCAGCATGTGGAAGCACTAATGATGAAAAAGCAGAAAAAAGCAATGATGATCAGACTGCTGGTGATTCAGGCTACACAATTGAACATGCAATGGGTTCAACGCCAATTAAAGAAACACCAAAGAAAGTGGTAATATTAACAAATGAAGGTACAGAGGCGCTTCTAGCTCTTGGCGTAAAGCCAGTCGGAGCTGTTCAATCATGGACAGGTGATCCATGGTATCCCCATATTGCTGACGAGTTAACAGATGTTCAGGTTGTTGGTACAGAAAGTGAAGTTAATGTGGAGGCCATTGCAAAACTTCAGCCAGATTTAATCATCGGAAATAAGATGCGTCAAGAAAAGATTTATGAACAGCTAAGCAAAATCGCCCCAACTGTATTTGCAGAAACACTGCGAGGAAATTGGCAGGAAAATTTCGAACTTTATGCTAAAGCATTAAATAAGGAAGAAGAAGGAAAAAAGGTCATTAATGACTATAATCAGCGAATTGCAGATTTAAAAGAAAAGCTAGGAGATAAAGTCAATCAAAAAATATCTATGGTCCGCTTTATGGCTGGAGACGTCCGAATCTACCATAAAGATACTTTTTCTGGCGTGATTCTAGATCAGATCGGCTTCGCTCGCCCTGAAAGTCAAAACGTAGATGACTTCGCAGAAAAAAATGCTACGAAAGAACGAATTCCTGCAATGGATGGAGATGTCCTTTTCTACTTTACTTACGAAACTGGTGACGGTGAAGCAAGCACCCTTGAAAAGGAATGGATTAATGATCCATTATTTAAAAATTTAAATGCTGTTAAAGAAGGAAACATCCAAAAAGTGGATGATATCATCTGGAATACTGCTGGCGGTGTAAAAGCTGCTAACTTAATGCTTGATGATATCGAAAAATACTTTTTAAAATAATTTTTCCCCTAAATGAGGCTGGGACAAAACCCACCTCTGAAATGAAAAAGCCTTTGAAATTTTAC
>NZ_JALDXW010000047.1:0-26104 GCF_032154635.1 Cytobacillus sp.
GTCAAAATTTCAAAATTCCGGTCATTCTCTCCAATTTGTTATTTTTATCAATAAAAAAACACCCCCCAGTAAAACTGGGAGGTGTCCTATATGATTAAAATTGTCTTTCCGAAACATTAATACGGTTTAAAGCACGCTGTAGAGCAAGTTCAGCACGTTTGTAATCGATGTTTTCACGTTTCTGATCATGCAGACGCTTTTCCGCACGCTCTTTCGCACGTTTCGCACGATCAACATCAATTTCATCACTTTGTTCAGCAGATTGCGCCAAAATAGATACTTTGTCTGGACGAACTTCTACAAATCCGCCGCTTACTGCTACGAGGTCTGTTTTTCCTTGCGTTTTTAAACGGACGGCTCCAATCTGTAACGGTGCAACCATTGGAATGTGACCTGGTAAAATTCCGAGCTCACCGCTCTCGGCTTTTGTGCTTACCATTTCCACATCTGATTCGTACACCGGGCCATCGGGAGTAACAACACTGACTTTAATCGTCTTCATTTTTTACCCTCCTGGTCCCTAGATTAGACTTCTACACCCATACGTTTTGCATTCTCAATCACGTCTTCGATGCGACCAACTAGACGGAATGCATCTTCTGGAAGGTGATCATATTTACCTTCAAGAATTTCTTTAAAGCCTTTAACTGTTTCTTTAACAGGTACGTATGAACCTGGCTGGCCAGTGAACTGCTCAGCCACGTGGAAGTTTTGTGATAAGAATACTTGGATACGACGCGCACGCTGTACAACAAGCTTATCTTCATCAGAAAGCTCGTCCATACCAAGGATTGCGATAATATCTTGTAATTCTTTGTAACGCTGTAATGTTGACTGTACTTCACGAGCAACTGCGTAGTGCTCTTCGCCAACGATTTCTGGTGATAATGCACGAGAAGTTGAAGCAAGTGGATCCACCGCAGGATAGATACCCATCTCAGAAAGCTTACGCTCAAGGTTTGTTGTTGCGTCTAAGTGAGCGAAAGTAGTAGCCGGTGCCGGATCCGTATAGTCATCGGCTGGTACATAAATCGCTTGGATAGAAGTAACAGAACCTACGTTAGTAGATGTGATACGTTCTTGCAGTTTACCCATTTCAGTAGCAAGAGTTGGCTGGTAACCAACGGCAGAAGGCATACGGCCAAGTAGCGCGGATACTTCTGAACCTGCTTGCGTGAAACGGAAAATGTTATCCATGAAGAAAAGAACGTCCTGTCCTTGGTCATCACGGAAATATTCTGCCATTGTCAAACCAGTCAAGGCAACACGCATACGTGCACCTGGCGGCTCGTTCATTTGACCGAATACCATTGCTGTTTTCTTAATAACGCCTGAATCTGTCATTTCATGGTAAAGGTCGTTACCTTCACGCGTACGCTCACCAACACCAGCGAATACAGAGATACCGCCGTGCTCCTGAGCGATGTTATTGATTAATTCCTGGATTAAAACGGTTTTACCTACACCGGCACCACCGAATAGACCGATTTTTCCACCTTTAATATATGGAGCAAGCAAGTCTACTACTTTAATTCCAGTTTCTAGAATTTCTACTTCTGTTGAAAGCTGCTCAAAATTAGGTGCTTCTCTGTGAATAGAGTCACGACGAGCATCAGCAGCTATATCCTGATCTAAGTCGATTGTTTCACCTAATACGTTAAATACACGGCCAAGTGTAACATCACCAACAGGTACAGAAATTGGTGCACCAGTATCAATTACTTCACTACCACGTGTTAAACCGTCAGTAGATGACATTGCAATGGTACGAACTGTATCATCACCTAAATGAAGGGCAACTTCAAGGGTTAAGTTGATGTCAACTTCAGATTCATTACGCGCTTTATTTACGATTGTCAATGCATTATAGATCTCAGGAAGTTGTCCGCTTTCGAACTTTACGTCAACAACTGGACCCATAACTTGAAGAACGCGTCCTTTGTTCATCTTTTTCCCTCCTAACGTTCAATTCAGCATACAAAAGGGCAAGGGACCAGCTTGGCCCGCTTCCCTTGTATTTATTTAATTTTTATTATTCTAACGCGGCTGCTCCGCCGACGATTTCGGTAATTTCTTGTGTAATTGCAGCTTGACGAGCACGGTTGTAGCTTAGGCTGTAAGAGTCAATAAGCTCTTTCGCGTTGTCAGTTGCATTTTTCATGGCGCTCATTCTAGCAGCATGCTCACTAGCTTTACTGTCTAGAAGTGCTCCATAAATTAAACTCTCTGCATATTGAGGCAATAACACGTTTAAAATCTCTTCAGCAGATGGTTCAAATTCATAAGATGTTAGTTTGTTAGATGTCGCAATATCGGTTAGTGGAAGAACTTTCTTCTCTGTAACATCCTGTTGGATTGCACTGACAAAGTGATTGTAGTACATGTATAGCTCATCAAATGCCCCATCTGCAAACATATTCACTGTTTTATTTACAGTATCTTTAATATCAGCAAATGTTGGCTGATCAGCTATTCCAGTAATGTCGAGAATAACGTTCATGTCACGCTTCACAAAGAATTCGCGACCCATCTTCCCTAAAGCGATAATCACATACTCATCTTTTGATTTGTGGCGCTTCTGAATCGATTGGAATGCTAAACGCAAAACGTTACTGTTAAATGCCCCTGCAAGACCGCGCTCAGCTGTAATGACTAAATAAGCTGTCTTTTTGACAGGACGAGAGCTTAACATCGGATGCGTTGCATCTTTACTGCCTAAAGCAATGGAAGCAGTAACCTCTTGGATTTTATCCATATAAGGAACGAACTTTTTCGCATTCGACTCCGCACGGTTAAAGTTTGCCGCAGATACCATTTCCATGGCTTTCGTAATTTGGCTCGTTTTCTTTGTGGAAGTAATCTTATTTTTTATATCTCTTAATGATGCCACAGGTTCTCACCACCTTGTTTCAAAGTTTGTCAGACCCCGATTATTCGGAAACTGCGAAAGATTTTTTGAATTCGTTGATCGCAGCAGCCATATCATCATCAGAAGGAAGCTCCTTCGTTGTAGCGATATGGTCTAACAAATCTTTGCGGTTGTGGTCTAACCAAGAAAGGTATTCTGATTCGAAACGACGAATATCCTGTACAGGAATATCATCAAGGAAGCCACGAGTTAAGGCATAAAGAATCGCAACTTGCTTTTCAACTTTTAATGGTTTATTTAGATCCTGTTTTAATACTTCTACTGTACGAGCACCACGGTTAAGTTTTGCCTGAGTAGCTTTATCAAGATCAGAACCGAATTGAGCAAACGCTTCTAACTCACGGTATGAAGCAAGGTCTAGACGCAATGTACCAGATACCTTTTTCATCGCTTTAATTTGCGCTGAACCTCCTACACGTGAAACAGAAAGACCTGCGTTGATCGCTGGGCGTACGCCAGAGAAGAATAGGTCAGACTGCAAGAAGATCTGTCCATCTGTAATAGAGATAACGTTTGTTGGGATATAAGCTGAAACGTCACCAGCTTGTGTTTCAATAAACGGCAATGCAGTGATTGAACCTGCACCTTTTGCATCGCTTAATTTAGCAGCACGCTCTAGAAGACGGCTGTGTAGGTAGAACACATCCCCTGGATAGGCTTCACGGCCTGGAGGACGGCGTAATAATAAGGAAAGCTCACGGTATGCAGCAGCTTGCTTTGTTAAGTCATCGTATACAACTAATACGTGCTTTCCATCTAACATAAATTCTTCACCCATTGAAACCCCAGCATATGGTGCTAAGTATAGCAATGGAGCAGGTTGTGATGCTGAAGCTGTTACGACAATGGTATAATCCATTGCACCATTTTTACGTAACGTTTCAACAAGTCCACGAACCGTTGATTCCTTTTGTCCGATAGCAACATAGATACAGATCATATCTTGACCCTTTTGGTTCAAGATTGTATCAATTGCAACGGATGTTTTACCAGTTTGACGGTCACCGATGATTAGCTCACGCTGTCCGCGTCCGATTGGCACAAGCGCGTCAATCGCTTTAATTCCCGTTTGAAGCGGCTCGTGTACAGATTTACGATCCATTACACCGAATGCCGGACTTTCAATTGGACGAGTTTTTGTTGTATTGATTGGACCCATGCCATCAACTGGCTGTCCTAGCGGGTTTACAACACGACCGATTAACTCTTCCCCAACAGGAACCTCCATGATGCGTCCTGTACGGCGTACCTCATCCCCTTCACGAATTTCTGTGAAAGGTCCTAAAATGATAATACCGACGTTATTTTCTTCAAGGTTTTGCGCCATACCCATAACGCCGTTTGAAAATTCAAGAAGCTCTCCAGCCATGACATTGTCGAGGCCATGAGCACGAGCGATACCGTCACCAACTTGGATAACTGTACCTACATCACTCACTTGAATTTCCGACTGATAGTTTTCGATTTGCTTTTTTATCAGCGCACTGATTTCTTCAGCTTTGATGCTCATGAGTTTCACCCCTATCTACGAATCTTATCCTAATAATTGACGTTCCAGACGATCTAGCTTACCGCGCAAGCTGCCGTCGAAAATCCGGTTTCCGATTCGAAGCTTGATGCCGCCGAGTAAATTAGTATCTACGATATTGTCAATGCGAAGTGATTTCTTGCCAACCTTTGCTGCAAATGATGCGGACAGCGCTTCACGTTCCGCGTCTGTTAGCGGGCGGATCGAGTAGACCTTCGCCTCTGCAATGCCTCTTGCATCATTTGCCATATTTACAAAATGATCTGCCACATCGGAGATTTGATCTTCGCGATGGCGTTCAATTAAAAGCATTAACATATTTAAAACGAATGTATTGACAGATGCAAATGCACCTTTTAGAATCTCCTTCTTCTTTTCAATTGAAAGCTTAGGAGATTTAAGCACTGCATGTAATTCGGAAGTTTCATTCATTACTTGTTTCACTGCACGAAGCTCTTCTTCCATTTGGTCAAGAAGCTGATGTTCATTTGCAAGCTGGAAAAGAGCTAACGCATAGCGCTTTGCTACCATAGAGCCCGTCATCGCTCTTCTCCTGCCTCTTGAATGTATTCGTTAATAAGCTTCTCTTGATCCTCTGCACTTAATTCCTTCTCAATTACTTTGGAAGCAATTAAAACAGATAGTGAAGCCACTTGTTCGCGAATAGCAGCAACTGCTTGTTCTTTCTGCTGTTCAATCTCAACCTTAGCAGATTGCTTAATGCGCTCAGATTCTGCACGTGCAGCAGCAATGATTTCCTCGCGCTGTACATCGCCTTGTTTCTTCGCGCTTTCAATTAAGCCTTGCGCATCGTTGCGTGCTTCTTTTAGTAGATTTCTTTGCTCTTCTAAAAGCTTTTTCGCTTCTGTACGGCTTTGTTCAGCCGATTCGATTTCATTTGCAATATGTTGTTCACGTTCTTTCATGATGCCCATTAATGGACCCCATGCGAATTTTTTAAGCAAAAGTAATAAAATAATAAACGCAATCAACTGGTAAATCATATCTCCACTGTTAAAACCGGCTGATGCACCTAATACTAAACTGTTTGATAACACCCTCGATTCACTCCCTTCAAGAGCTATAAGAAATGCAATAACGATGTTTCATATATATAAAACTTATATTTTTCATAATTTTAGGCATAAAGGAATGGCGAAGGTCCTCATCGAATGATCTTCGCCATTTTCAAATTGTTTAACTAGGAGTTACTGTCCAACAACCATGAATGCGATAACGACTGCGATGATTGGTAGTACCTCTACTAGACCTACACCGATAAACATTGTTGTTTGTAGCATTCCACGAGCTTCAGGCTGACGAGCCATCCCTTCAACTGTTCTTGAAATGATAAGACCGTTACCAATACCAGCACCTAGTGCTGCTAAACCAACTGCGATTGCTGCTGCTAATAGACCCATTCTAAATTTCCTCCTTGAATTGTATAATTAAATTTTTTTATTTATGTTTTGTTCAAAATTGAACAGGGTATATATTAATGGTCTCGGCTCACTTTGTGTGCCATATAAACCATAGATAACATACAGAAGATAAACGCCTGGATTCCACCGATAAAGATCGAGAATCCTTGCCAAGCTACCGTTGGAATAATTGCGGCAAATTTGCCCATCCAGCTGCCAGCAGCTAGTCCTCCAACTAGTAATGAAAGGAGAATTTCTCCAGCATAAATATTTCCGTAAAGACGCAGACCTAATGTGAGGGCATTGGCAAATTCCTCAACAATCTTAATTGGAGACATGATCCAGAATGGTTTCAGGAATTCACGTCCATAAGCGCCTGCTCCTTTTGCCTTAATCCCAAAGTAATGCGTTAAGGCTAGTACCATTAGAGACAAGGTCAATGTAATTGCGGGATCAGCTGTTGGTGATTTCCACCAGAGTTCCCCATTATAAGTTATTGAAAATGGCAGACCAAGCATATTGGATACAAAAATATACATAATCAATGTTAAAGCAAGCAGATGGAATCTTCCGCCATCCTTCCAATCCATTGAACTGTTAATGATGCCTTTCACAAAATCCATTACCCATTCGAGTATATTTTGCATCCCTGTAGGCTTCATGGCTAATTTCCTAGTGGCGAGAACAGCTATAATAAATACAACCGCACTAGCAATTGTAATCATCATAATATTCCCCAAATTAAAGGTTAAGCCCATAAACTCACGTAAAGGAGCTTCATGATGCATTAATATTCACCTCTCTTCCCCGCTATTTACGTAAATGAAAAGTTTGAAGAAAAAAATCTATCATAATGACAACATATGAAGTCATTAATCCAATTACTACACTGATCAGATGGACTTTCTCGGGATATTTCATTGCGACAAATACAGCAAGCACTGCCATTGCCATTCTGGAAACCATGCCGAGTGAGCGTATCTTCTCACCGTTTGCGACCGCATTGCCAAATTGCTCTGTTTTTCTTGCTAAAAGCCACAAGTTAAACAAACTACAGGAAGTACCCAATACTAATCCAAGAAAGATAGATTGGTAAGAAGTAAATCCCCAGCCGAGAACATAAATTGACAACAATAAAAATATGTATTTTCGTTGTCTCACATAGGTAGCTTTTAATTCTGGCATTATGATTTATTCTCCTGTAAAAAAAAATGATGGACTGCTTTGTTGGGTTGCGGTCTTTTGATGCTCAATAACGCATTCTCCCTCACTTTGAGGTGAATGGTAAGTGGGTTTTGAGGTGTTACTAATTACTATTAGCAACATGCAGACGTGGGAATGATGACTGCACAAATATTATGAAAACCCTATCATTTTATACCCTTTGTAAGCATACAATAGGGACTTGTCAATGTCAATGCATTTGAAATGAAAAAAAGTCATATATATCAAGGGAAGAAAAGATGTTCACATTATTTTCATAATAATTCAAATTTTACCCATTGAAAAAGGGGCGAGGTTCTGCTACACCCCTTTTATCAAGCGTTTCAAGGATTTTTGAACAGCATACAGAACCTTAATTTTAACACATATTTTTCTCTCTGTTCGATTAAAACGGAGCTATAGATGAAGTTTCCATATCGCCATTTGGTAATATATACAAATAGGATTCAAGTGCATCCTCTCTGCCCGCCTTTTTCGCAAATACCTTAATTTTATAAAGACCCGGCTCTGGGAGCTGATCACTTTTTATTTCCTGCAGCAGCTGCCCTTTTCCAACCCCTCTTTTCCAATCAAGAAAGTCAATAAAGCGCAGACTATCCGCATCAAAGATTGCAATGCCGAATTCCTCCGCTCCTCCCGGCAGATACACTTCATATCGGTACGTATCCGGCTTGTCTCCCTTACCAATCCCAAACCCCATGACTCTTGGATAATTCGGTTCCTCTAGCACATAGATATATGGGATATTAATTTCTTGTGATCCCGCTTTTAATCTAATGGTTCCGTCATACACCTTCTTTTTAAATACATTTGGGTCGACAGCCAGCTTTAGTTCCAGCCGTTTTTTTTCTCCTGGCTTTAGATAGAATGAAAAAGGGAGTGTCCAGCTTAGACCATTTTCAGCATGCGGAATGGAAAATGAATATGACTGCGGAAAGTTCCCAACGTTTTCTACCGTTATATAGCCATTATGTTCGTGCATACGATCAGCTAGTTGAAACTTGCCAAACTGTAATGAGGCAGGCATGACAAGCGAATTCGATTTTAATGCCTTTTCTATTTGGATTCTTCCCGCTCCCTGTTCATACGCTCGGTAAGGCGTTCCCTTTTTATTTAGGAGCGGTTTTGCTGTATTCATGAGTGCTGCTTTAATTTTGTCAGGGCCCCAATCAGGATGGGCTTGCTTGATAAGTGCACTTGCTCCTGCTACATGCGGGGCTGCCATGCTCGTTCCTTGCAGAGGTAAATACCCCCCTGGTACTGTACTATTGATAGCCACCCCTGGTGCAACGATGTCTGGTTTGATTTCCCATGTGGAGGTCACTGGACCACGCGAGCTAAAATCGGCAAGAATATCCTTTTCTTCTATTATATAGGTCCTTGCAAATATCTTTTCTTTGGCTAGCTTCTTTTTCAGCTGCTCTCCTTTCGTTTTTGATAAAGCGGTGACCGGGATCGGCAGTTCTCTTTCTAAATTTCCGAAAAAGTTTCCTTTTGTATTATTGTAGATAATGACCGCCTTTGCCCCAGCTTCAAATGCATTTATTCCCTTTTCTGTAAAGGTAAGCTCTCCTCTTTCTAGTAGAACAATCTTTCCTTGAACGTCCTTCAGTTCATTCTTTCTGCCTAATCCGGCAAAAACGATTTCATGCGATTGATTTAATTCCCAATCAACAGATCCTTGGAGAGGCTCTAGCCGCAGCTTCTGGTCCAATACCTCTAAGAAAGGAATCTGCATAGTCGGCGTTGAAGCACCGACAGAAATCGCCTTTGAAGCCGTACCTGGTGAACCGACCGTCCAATGATTCGGCCCGGAATTTCCAGAGGAGGTAACTGCTGTAATTCCTTTCTCTACCGCTTTATTTAGCGCCATGCTTATTGGAAGATCTGGACCATTCACGTTGTTGCCAAGTGATAGGTTTAAAATATCAACTTTATCCTTTATCGCCTGTTCGATGGCAGCAATGACCTGTTCCGTAGTCCCACTGCCTCCAGGACCAAGCGCACGATAAGCGATTATTGTTGCTTCTGGAGCTACCCCTTGAATTTTTCCATTCGCAGCGATAATGCCAGCGACATGAGTCCCGTGAAGTGTTCCTTCTCCATCAGCTGCATTTGTTTCCATCGGATCATCATCCCCATCAACTAAATCACGCCCACCCCCATAGTTAACTCTTAAATCCGGGTGGGTGTAGTCGATTCCGGTATCAATAATTCCAACTTTTACCCCTTTCCCTGTTAATCGCTGATTTTTATGATCAAAAAGTCCGCGAACCTCTTCTCCGCCAATTATTTTTATACTTTCTTCCGCATGAACCTTGTACGTATTAACCGGAGAGATGCTTGACGTATTTACCCTTTTTGAAAGCTGGTCAATTTCCTCCTGCCTTCCCTTTACCGAAAAGCCATTTAAAGCGTATTTATAAATATGCCTTAGCTGTAAATGAGGAATAGAACGAACGAGCTTCTTAATGTCTTTCTCACTTTTTTCTTCGGATAAAACAACAATTGCAACCTTTTCCTTGTCAGGAGATTCTATTGGAAGTTGCGGGTGATTCAGTGTTTGTGCGAATGCGGTTGAATGAACTAGAGATAGGAGGATGACCGTAAAAACTGAGATGAATTTTTTCATGGAAAGCACCCTTTTTTGTAATAGGGTTTTCATTTTAATGAGGGAATATGTGAAAGATGTAAAAATAAGAAAGGCCAACCTTAAATGAGGTCAGCCTTTCTTTGTTAAAGTGATATAAAATTACTTCGTTCCGAATAAACGATCGCCTGCATCTCCAAGTCCTGGAACGATGTAGCCATGGTCATTCAGCTTTTCATCAAGCGCAGCAATGTAAATATCCACATCTGGGTGTGCCTCTTGCAGCACTTTCACTCCTTCTGGAGCAGCAACTAAGCACATAAATTTAATATGCTTGCCTCCTCGCTTTTTCAAAGAGTTAATTGCTTCCACCGCAGATCCTCCTGTGGCAAGCATTGGGTCAACGACAATGAAATCTCTTTCTTCTACATCACTTGGAAGCTTTACATAGTATTCGATGGGCTTCAATGTTTCCGGATCACGATACAGTCCGATATGGCCAACCTTCGCTGCCGGGATAAGCTTTAATATCCCATCAACCATCCCGATTCCTGCACGAAGGATTGGAATAATCCCGATTTTTTTACCAGCTAAAATTTTTGACTTTGTCCGGCTCACGGGAGTTTCAATTTCCGTTTCCTCAAGCGGCATATCTCTTGTAATTTCGAATGCCATTAATGTTGCAACCTCATCAACAAGCTCGCGGAAGTCCTTCGTTCCTGTCGCTTTATCACGAATATATGTAAGTTTATGCTGAATAAGTGGGTGGTCGAATACGTATACCTTTGCCATGAACAATCGCTCCTTTTCAATCTGTAAAATAGGTTCGTTCTAACACTTCGTCTAATTTTACAGAAAAAAAATAATCAGAGCAACTATGAGTGTAAAATGTTTGGAGAATCGTTATATGTTTTTTGCATATTCACTTTTTCGAGCCATTCCATCCGCTTATCATTTTTCATTAAGCAATAAATTTGCTTTATCTAGCAATCTCCGTGATTTATTTAGCAAATTCCATGTTTTATCGAGCATTTCAATCCGTTTATCAAGCAATTTTTTTATTTTATCTCGCATTTGACTGTTGATTTGTTTTACCCGATCAAATTCCACACAAAAAAGCTGCCCTTTGATTTAAAGAGCAGCTTTAATGATTATCTTTCAGGATATAATGTAAAATTGCCTGTTAATGCTTCCACACGTTTGCTCGCTTCTTTAAGCTTGCTCTCATCATCATGATTTTTCAATGTAAAAGCAATAATAGAAGCAATTTCTTCCATTTCGTTTGCACCAAATCCGCGAGAAGTAACCGCAGCTGTCCCGATGCGAATGCCGCTTGTTACAAATGGGCTTTCTGGATCGAATGGAATCGTATTTTTATTGACTGTGATGCCGACTTCATCTAGCACTTTTTCTGCAATTTTACCAGTTAAGCCAAGAGAACGAAGATCAACGAGCAATAGATGATTATCCGTACCGCCCGAAACTAGGTCAAGACCTTCCTTTTGAAGCCCTTCTGCCAGATGCTTCGCGTTGGCAATGACTTCACCTGCATAAACTTTGAAATCTTCCTGAAGTGCTTCACCGAAAGCAACCGCTTTTGCAGCAATGACATGCATTAATGGACCGCCTTGTATCCCAGGGAAAATCGACTTGTCAATTTTCTTCGCGTATTCTTCTTTACAAAGAATCATCCCGCCTCGTGGACCACGAAGTGTTTTATGGGTGGTGGTTGTTACGAAATCTGCGTATGGAACTGGATTTTGATGAAGCCCCGCTGCTACAAGACCTGCAATATGAGCCATATCAACCATTAAATACGCACCGACCTCATCGGCAATTTCTCGGAAACGCTTGAAATCAATTGCACGCGGGTATGCGCTTGCGCCAGCAACAATCAATTTCGGCTTATGCTCACGGGCCTTTTCAAGCACCACATCATAATCAATCATATGTGTCTTTTCATCGACACCATATTCAACAAAGTTATATTGAATGCCACTAAAGTTAACAGGGCTTCCATGTGTTAAATGTCCGCCATGGGAAAGATTCATACCAAGAACAGTATCGCCTTGCTCTAAAATTGTGAAGTAAACAGCCATATTCGCTTGTGCACCTGAATGCGGCTGTACATTAACATGTTCAGCACCAAAAATTTCCTTCGCACGATCACGAGCCAGGTTCTCAACGACATCCACGTGTTCACATCCGCCGTAATAGCGTCTGCCCGGATAGCCTTCAGCATATTTATTCGTCAACACAGAACCTTGTGCTTCCATTACTGCTTCACTGACAAAGTTTTCCGAAGCAATTAATTCAATTTTTGTTCTTTGACGGCCTAACTCATCTTGAATCGATTGAAATACTTGTTCATCCTGTTGTGCTAAATACTTCATTATAGAATCCTCCCTTTTCAACTGAACTCTTTTCAATAGTTATGTAACGTCCTATATTGAAAATTCTATTATATCTTATCATGTTTTTGTTATGAAAAGAAGATTAGAAACATCGTAAGCGGATTTCTCATCTAAAAGGAAAAGCCCGTTGCGTTATGCAAAGGCTTCTACTATCTGCATGATTCATTTGCTTCGCTTCGTTCATACACAGCTCGGGCACCGCCTATTAGCTTTGGTCTTGTTTTGGCCAATGTTACATGAGCTTCCCCTATAGATTTCTGTGTGGTTCTAATCGGAACAGCGACATGCTTTAAGTGCATGCCAATGAATGTATCCCCGATATCCATGCCTGCATCAGCAGCAATATGTTCCACCATAACAGGATCCTGAAAATGTTCAAAAGCGTAAGTAGCCATTGCACCGCCTGCTTTACGGACAGGGATCACACTTACTTCAGAAAGCTGTCTTTCCTCTGCCGTTTTTCGTTCAACAACTAACGCCCTATTAAGGTGTTCACAGCATTGGAAAGCAAGAGCAACACCTGTTTGCTCCTGGAGTTTTTTCAGCTGGGTAAAAATCATTTCCGCCACTTGCTCCGTACCTGCTGTGCCTATTTTCTTTCCAGCCACTTCACTTGTACTGCAGCCGACAACAAAAAGATGCTTGTCTGTTAGCTGTACTTGTTCAGCAAATTCGTCAATAATCGTATGCAGCTGTTCTTCCCATAATTGAATGGATTCCGTCATAAAGGCTCACCCTTCCTCGGAAGCTTTATATCTATTTGTTTTCGTAATTTTTTATTTTTCCAACACGATTTTCATGGCGTCCGCCTTCATAATCTGTTGTTAACCAAACCTTCGCGATTTCACGAGCCAGTCCTGGACCAATGACACGTTCCCCCATAGCAAGCATGTTGCTGTCATTATGCTCCCGCGTTGCCTTTGCACTGAAAAGATCATGAACGAGTGCACAGCGAATGCCCTTCACCTTGTTCGCCGCAATGCTCATGCCAATACCTGTTCCGCAAATTAAAATACCTTTATCAAATTCCCCATTTGCAACCTTTTCCGCAACAGGAAGTGCGTAATCAGGATAATCAACCGACGTTCCGCATTCACACCCAAAGTCTTCAAATTCAATGCCCATTTCTTTCATTAAATCTTTTATTTCCTCGCGAATATTTACTCCGCCATGATCTGATGCAATCGCTACTTTCATCTTTAATCCTCCTAAAAAAGTCCTACTAATTAGCTGTTTTCGCAGACAATGTTGCTGATGTGAAGAGGTTGACTTCCGCTCCAGTCAACCGCTTTTTTCTAGTCTGTTCATCACACAACTTAGTCAAAACAATCATTTTTAGAAAAGAGCCAACTTTTTAATCTGCCCTTATTTTGGCACAAAAAGAAAATATTATAAAGAGGGATTGTCTAGTAAAAGCTGAATCACATGTTAGTTTCAAACAGAAAAAGCCTTCATGAGCGAAGGCTTCTTACAACTAAATCTGAAATCTCGTAATAGTGTTTTTCAATTTTTCCGCTTGGCCTTTCAGTTCATTCGCCAAGTTCTCTACATTGGCCATTACTTTTGTTTGCTGTTCTGTTGCTGTTGCAACCTCTTGAGCGCCTGCAGATGTTTCTTCTGCAATGGCTGCTACTTCTTGTGATTGCGTAGAAGTATGCTGAATGCTTTCCATTTGTCGGTCTACTAATATCGTTATCATTGAAACCGACTCTGCCATTTCATTCACAGTTTTTGCCATCTCTTCAATGACTTCATTTGTTTCCGTTCCTTTTTTCGCTTCATTGTTTGCGGTGTCCACCTGCTCTGAAATTTGCTGCACAACATTCTGGACTTCAGCTTGAATGTTTTTAATTAATTCTGAGATGCCTTGTACAGCTGTAGCACTCTCATCCGCAAGCTTGCGAACTTCCTCAGCAACGACCGCAAAGCCCTTTCCATGCTCACCTGCACGCGCTGCTTCAATTGAAGCATTTAAAGCGAGCAAGTTCGTTTGCGCTGCGATGTCACCAACAAGCTGGATAATTTGTTCAACCTTTGCAGCATTTTCTTCTAAACGCTTAACTGTTTGCAGTGATTGCTGGTTTTCCTCGGCAAGCTTTTCTATCCCTGAAATGAGGTCATGAATCACCTTCTTAGAATTATAAAGATCCTGAACCATTTCTGTCGAAACGACTTCGGAAGCCTTTGCCTTTTCTTGAACCTCTTCGGCAATTCGAATCACATCTTCAACCGACTCAGCTGTTGATTGAATGGAAATAGCTGAATTGTCTGCGCCAATAGATATTTCGTTGATTGTTCGCGAAATCGAATCCACTTGTTCTGCTGCAAAGGAAGATTCCTTTGAAATAGCAATCACTTTGTCATTTGTTTCACGGAAGTTTTCATCGATTTGATGAACCATTTCCCTTAGGTTTGAAAGCATATCATTGAACGCGATTCCGAGTGAGCGAATTTCATCATCCGTTTTTGATAGTTCTACATCCTCTTGAATATTTCCTTGTGCTGCTTTTAAAGCCATTTTTTCAAGCTTTTGTAACGGCTTTATAATAAATCCCGCGGCAAAGAAAGCTAATATTCCTGACCAAATAATCCCCAGGCTAAGTGTAATAATTGTGAACCATACTTCCCCAAAAGGAAGGGAATCCTTGATTATCGGGTATAAAAAGTAAATAAAGAAAGCACTTGTTGTATAAGTAATAACTGCTAAGATCGTAATAAACAATACCAGTTTCTTTCTTAGACCAAATTTGTACTTAAGTTTCTCCCCCATTATTGTCCCCCTAATTACCTATTTTCATTTTGTAGCCGATGAATCATTTTTATCAACATATCATTCAATTCATTATAAGTTTGTCTGTATTGTTCAATTGGACCGCCAAAAGGATCAACAATATCACTATTGCTATTTCCAGTTGCAAATTCCTTTAAGGTAAAGGTTTTTCCTGCAGCATCTGGAAACATGCTGATCACTGATGCTTTATGGCTCGCTGTCATCGTGATAATATAGCTCGTCCAATTCACAAGAGCATCATTTAATATCGATGCCTGATGGGAATCAAATACAATCCCATTCTCCGCTAAGACCTTTCTTGTATTTTCGGATGCTGGACTCCCATCCATTGCATACACACCAGCAGATTTCACTTCAATCCCAGGGAGATTCCTGCTTTTCAAAATGGCTTCAGCCATTGGGCTCCGACACGTATTCCCTGTACAAACAAATAAAATGCGAGTCATAGCTGTGCCTCCTTTCCACCATTATAAGTCAAAACTCCCAGATTCAATAGTATTTCTTCGACAAAAAATATTAAACTTTGCCAAAAAAAAGAAAGAGAGCGATCTTCTCTTTCTAAACAAAGATTATTCGACAAACCCAGGCCGATCATGTATGCAAAGCAGCTCATAACTGTCCACCCCGCACACACAAACACACGCCATTTGTCCACGAGCGGTGCCAGGCACCGCTCGTGGACATTTGTTAGCCTAAAAGCAGTTTGATGCCGAATGCAAGGAGGATACTGCCTCCGAGGGCTTCACTATATGAGCCGAGCCACCCTTGGACCTTTCTGCCTATGAGTAAGCCAAGCCATGTAAGGAGTGTTGCCATTATGCCAAAGCATGCGAGTACAATAACGATTTGAGCCCCATATATGCCGAGAGTTAAACCAACTGAAAAACTGTCTAAGCTTACAGTAAAGCCAAATAGGATTAAACCCCATCCAACTGGAGTGATCAAACTATTGTCTTCTTTTTTAAATCCTGACCAAATCATTTGAACACCTAATAGAAGAAGCAATCCCCCTCCTACATAGGAAGCAAACTCTCCAAACTTTTCGGATAAAACCTTGCCGGCAATCATCCCTAAGAGAGGCATCCAAATATGGAAAAAACCTATGATCATACCGATTTTGAATATTTGTCTAAGTCGAAGCTTAAACATCCCCATCCCCAGACCGACTGAGAAGGCATCCATTGCTAAGGCAAAGGCCATTAAGCTCAGTGTGAATATGACACCAAACATTTCTCCCATTCTTCCTCCCCCTTGGACTTGCTAATTCAGCATATGCACGTCCAAAGGAATTTAGAAGAATAAACACCGTCAACAAGAGGACAATCTAAGCAGCCACCAACAAAGAAATTAATCTTATCCGATTAGGATAATTCCGTGATATAGAACAACTGCGCAAGCACCTTGGTCATCGCCTGACAAAATAGACAGACCTCTTTTTTCGATAAAGGAAACACGACTGAGCGGGAGCCAACCAATGTTGACGCAATCGTTGCGGAGGGGATCTGGATACAGACCGCCTGACAAAAAGTTACCCACAACATTCAATTTTTTTATTTCCTCGACTATAAAAAACCGCTCCTTCAATAGGAACGGCTAGCTGTTTATTACTCGATGGCCTGCCGCTTTCATTAAGCGGTTCATAATCGCATGTCCCACACCTTCCTGTGGAAACATTTCACTAAAGAGCACATCTGCATTTGTATTATTAAATTTTCTTAGAGCATCATACAGTGAACTTGCTACCGATTCTAAGTTTTCCCGTTTTCCACAGGCAATCACATAATCGGCCCTGTAAAAATCCACATTCTCTTCTGTCGTCAAAATCCCCACAGTTAACCCTTCTGCTTTCTTTTTATCCACAAGTTCTTGAATAAACTCCTTTGTCCCATTCACAAGTGTAAGTGGGGCATCTGGGGCATAGTGGCGGTATTTCATACCTGGAGATTTCGGAGCCTCGCTCTTATCCACAAGTGCTGGATCAACGCTGACCTCCCCAATTACCGCTTCAAGCTGCTCCTTCGTTACTCCACCAGGTCTTAATACAACTGGAGTCGGCGCTGTGCAATCGACTACAGTCGATTCAACCCCAACACCGGTTGGTCCACCGTCGACTACCCCAGCGATCTTTCCATTTAAATCCTCCCATACATGCTCAGCTGTTGTCGGACTTGGTCTTCCGGATCGATTGGCGCTAGGTGCAGCAATGGGAAGTCCCGATGCTTTTATAATCGCTAATGCCACTGGATGATTGGGCATGCGGACCGCGACTGTGGATAACCCCGGAGTGGCTAGATTAGAAAGAGATCCCTCTCTCTTTTTTAAAATAAGAGTTAACGGACCTGGCCAAAAATTCTTCATTAATTGTGCGGCCTTCTCAGGTATTTCCTCAACAAACGCATTCAGCTGCTCTTCTTCGGCAATGTGGATAATTAGTGGATTATCGCTCGGCCTCCCCTTTGCCTTGAAAATTTTCATGACTGCCTCATCATTTTCCGCATTTCCGCCTAATCCGTATACGGTCTCAGTTGGGAAAGCGACCACTTCATTTCTTTTTAAAAAATCGGCAGCCTGTGAGATTTGTGGATAACTACTTTGATCATCCACATATTTATCCACCGACCATCTTTTTGTATTCATTCCGTTCCACCTTCATTACTCACGAAAATTAGAATGAGTTAACCCTTTATTTCCCGTGATTTTTCTGTTATTTACTTTTGAAAGTATAAAAGAAGATGGAGGATAACTCAAGTATTATCCACAAATTGTGGATAGAATGCGCATTTTTGTGAATAACTTTGGCAAGATACCCACAATTTAGATGGATAATTTCAAAAAGAAGGAGTTGTCCACAGTTAAAATGTGTTTTACATGCTCAGACTGAAAAAGCTCCACAGGTAAGTTTTCTATTATTTCCTCAGTAAATCCTATGATACGGAAAATTTCGAGTGAGCTCTTTTTATTGGAAGCTAAGTACAGTGTATTTAACTGTCTGTCCCTTGCTAAAATGAATATTTGCTCAAAAAGAAGAAATAAATCTTTTTCCGTTCGATCCGGCCGCATCGCAAGTGAACGCAGCAAACCCACTTTTCCAAGCGGCTCAATTCCAAGTGTTGCTTTAATATCCCCTAAATGACTCTCCATTAATATAAAATATTCAATGGATGCTTGAACACCCTCCTTGCTTAATCCTGCCTCTTCTAAAAATAATTCTAATCTCGTAATATCCTCTGTTTCTGCGCAACGAATGATAGTCTCCACTTCGCCCCACCCCATTTTTTCATATTCTATTTCTATGAATATGAAAAAATAGAGAGAGTAGAACTATCTTTTTACCCGAAAGATAAATTTAAGAATGTCTGCTCATAATTATGTATGTTACTATTGCTCTGCTTCATATCACTGCGCTGGTTATTACTTCGTACATAAAGGCATATTCAATTAATCTGACCGACTATTTTTTCAAAGAAAAAAAGCCTTGCACATACCCAAGGCTTTCAGCTAAAAAGGTTGTCCCAAAGCTCTTTTATAAAAAATTTCACTTCTACTGGCTGCTCATCTTCTTCTATATATACTGGAGGATCCTGTTCTTCCTTTACCGGCCCTGACTCTTCATTTTCCTCTTCTGCTAATTCTTGTTTTTCTGTTTCTATTTTATTAGCTGCCTTCCCCTCTGTTTCAGCATGGATATTTTCTGCTTCTTTTCCTTCAAATCCATCACTTACTGCTACACCGTTTGAAAAGTCCAGAAAGCAAAGCGGCGGGAATAACACACACCACCAATTGGCTCCATTGCCTTCCCCAAGCGTGATTAAAATCGCTTCATATTCGCCAGCTGGATAAAGGAATTGTCCATATAATTTTGTAGGGAAGTCCACCTTTCCAAAATCAGCTTTTACAGACTGAGAGAATTGCTGCTTTTCTACAACACTTTCTGCTATTTTCTGAATCTCCGGCAAACGTGAACGTATTAAATGACGCGCCTCTTCAATTGACGTTAAGTCTGCTACCCACTTTGTAATTTCTGCATTCACAGCGTCCCTGACAAGTCTCTTAATTGCCTGATCGGTTTCACTATCACTATTTGCTAGAATCCGCAGCCTGATTGCCTCATTCGGTATGACAAGCGGCTCATCCGCCATTACCTCATTTTTCGGCATATATAAACTTATTATTGTTCCTACACATAAAATAATTATATATACATTCACTATCATTTTTGTTTTCAATTCTGCCACCGCCCCTTCACTAACCCAGTGTGGGCAAAATGACAGAATCTTAAACTACTAAAATTAAAAAAGAGTGCCTGGCACCAAAGATGGACAAATGAGCTATATTTGTTCTTCTTCAGTGGACACTCTCCTTTATATATTATTTTTAGGGGGAACTGTCCTTATCAGAAAGACAAATTAGCTGTTTTTGTCCACAAGCGGTGCCTGGCACCGAATGGTGGCGAAGACGATACGGTCTTTGCCGTTTATGTCATGAACAATTTCTATATCTGCCTGCGGAAAAGTCTGCTTGAGTAATGCAGCGACTGCCTTGCTTTGCCCGGACCCGACCTCAAAGCCGACTAGCGCCTCCTCCTTTAAAACAACAGGCAGTTCTTCGATTAACCTTTTGTAGATATCAAGGCCATCCGGACCGGCAAACAATGCGCGATGGGGCTCATGCGCCAAGACGACCTCAGACATCCACTCCATATCCCCAACTGGAATGTATGGGGGATTGGAAATAACAGCATCGAATTTTTCTCCCGTGGCCATTAACGGCTTCAGCAGATCCCCTTGGACAAACTGGATGTCCGCTCCAAGCGATTTTGCATTTTCTGCTGCTAAATCTAATGTCGGTCCATAAATATCTGTTGCCGTCACGCTCAAATTCGCATGTTCAAGCTTCATTGTAATCGCAATTGCACCGCTGCCTGTCCCAATATCGGCAACTTTAAGCGGCTTTCGCTCACCAAATAGTCCATCCAACCGCTTTAATGCACCATGTACCAATTCTTCTGTTTCCGGTCTTGGAATAAGAACATCCTCATTCACGCGAAAGCTGCGTCCATAAAATTCTTCATAGCCAATAATATATTGAATGGGCTTTCCTTCAGCATGGAGAAGAACAGCTTTCTTAAAATTCTCAAAAACATTTGCATCCAACTCATCGCGAAGGCTCGCCAGAAAACTTGCACGGCTCATACGCAGATAATGCTGCAATAATAATTCACTCGCATTTTCGTCCCGATTTCTTTCTTTTAAAAAAGAAGAAGCCCAGTGGAGGGCTTCATATACTTTCATTGCTGCATTACTCATTAGAAGCACTTTCAAGCTTCGCAGATTGTTCTTCAAGAATTAATGCATCGATGACTTCATCTAGCTTTCCTGAAAGAATTTGGTCTAGCTTTTGAATCGTTAGGCCAATGCGGTGATCGGTCACGCGGTTTTGCGGGAAGTTATACGTACGGATTCGTTCAGAACGGTCCCCTGTACCAACAGCAGATTTACGCACTTGGTCATACTCCGCCTGTGCTTCCTGCTGGAATTTATCATAGACACGGGCACGCAATACTTTCATTGCCTTTTCTTTATTTTTAATTTGCGATTTTTCATCCTGACAAGAAACAACTGTTCCAGTTGGCAAGTGAGTGAGACGGACAGCTGACATCGTTGTATTTACACTTTGTCCGCCCGGTCCGCTAGAAGCAAATGTATCCACACGAATGTCCTTTTCATGAATCTCAATTTCCACTTCTTCCGCTTCAGGAAGAACAGCGACAGTCGCCGTTGACGTATGAATACGGCCGCCAGACTCTGTTTCAGGAACACGCTGTACTCGGTGCGCACCATTTTCAAACTTCAATTTCGAATATGCGCCATTTCCGTTAATCATGAAGATGATCTCTTTATAACCGCCAACACCAGTCGTGTTCGCATCAATTACTTCTGTTTTCCAGCCTTGCATCTCTGCAAAACGGCTGTACATACGGTATAAATCGCCTGCGAATAGAGCAGCTTCATCTCCGCCCGCAGCACCGCGGATTTCCATAATAACGTTTTTATCATCATTCGGGTCTTTCGGAATGAGAAGAATCTTTAAACGAGCTTCAAGATCTTCTACCTTCTCTTCAAGCTCACCTAACTCTTCCTTCACCATTTCACGCATATCTGCATCTAATTTTTCCTCAAGCATGGCTTTCGCATCTTGCAGCTGTTCGCGTACCTCTTTATATTCTCGATACACCTCAACAGTCTCTTGTATATCTGATTGCTCTTTCGAATACTCACGTAATTTTTTTGGATCATTTACAATATCCGGATCACTCAAAAGCTCATTTAATCTTTCATAGCGGTCCTCCACTGACTGAAGACGATCAAACACAGCATTTCACCTCAATTTTTCCATTCATCCTCGGATGTTATTTCCGGGCAGTTTATATAAAGTAGTTTGTTTTTGCTCATTTATACACATATCCATAACATTCTAATTATAGTATAGGTAAAAGTTGCAGTCAAAAACAAATTAAGAAAGGTTTGACCACTTTTAAAAAAGTTAACAAGCAACTTTTTCAATTTATCGAGTGCCTTTTCTGGTTTATCGAGCATTTTTCCAAGTTTATCTAGCAATTACATTCATTTATCGAGCATTTCACCTTCTAAGAACAGAAAAAACCTTCCGATTACTCAGAAGGTCCCACAAAAAATTTAATCAAAGCAGTAATGAATCTTTTGAAATCCAGTCCGCATTTCAATGACGCGCTTACGAATATCTTCTACTGTGTCTCTGCCTTCGAGAACACGAACGATGTAGTCTGCAATGATGTCCATTTCAGCTTCCTTCATCCCTAAGCGAGTAATTTCAATTGTCCCGATTCGCAAACCGCTTGGATAATCCCAATCCTCTGGCTTGTCGCTAGGGATCAAATTTTTATTCGTAATAATATTCGCTTCAGCGAGCTTATATGCCACATTCAAACCGCCGCCAAAACGTTTCACATCTAGAATCACTTGATGTGTTTCTGTAAAACCTTTATGAGAACCAAGTACAGGAATACCCCGATCGTATAGTGCTTTTGCTAACGCTTTTGCGTTTGCAACTATTTGGGCCATATACTCGTTGCCAAAAGCTAAAAATTCTGCAGCAGATGCTGCTAAAGCAGCTACACGGTTTACTTGATGTGTCGCAGCTAGCGCGGGGAAAATTGTATCACAAATAGGCTGTGTTAATTCAGGATCATTCCAGACAATGATCCCGCTTTGCGGACCGCTAAATGTTTTCCCGGCCGAACCGGTCATGATGCAAGCTCCCTCATTCAGTGGATCCTGGAACTGTCCCCCGCCAATGAGTCCAAGCTGATGAGCGCCATCAAAGAATATTTTTCCGCCCCATTCACTCACAATCTCGGACATTTCCTTTAGCGGAAACGGAAACAATGTCATCGATGCGCCGAGAGTTACGAGGGTAGGCTTTACTTCCCGAGCAACCTTTGCAAATTCATCTATATTCACGACTAAGTCAACAGGGTCCATTGGAACGTCATAGATGTTTAAACCGCGAATCCCTGCTGGTCCATCATACCGATTGCTTGAGTGGCCGCCAAACGGCTGTGCAATCGTTAAAATATTATCTCCTGGCTTTGTTAAGGCAGCATACACAGTCATATTTCCAATCATGCTTGCAACTAAACGATGATCCGCGTATTTGCTTTTAAATACTTTTTTAAGCAGCTCCACACAAAGAGACTCAATTTCATCAATATACTTTGTACCAGAAAACCATCTTTGAGTTGGGCCGATATGTCCCTCCGCAGCCCGTGTACCTACCTCAGATGCAAGCAATTGCCGAACAGTCGGGCTCGTTGGTGCTTCTGGAGCTAGTAAATTGAGACATTCCTCCCCTCGCCAAATCGCATTTCGATCGACAGCATTGATAATTTCCTTCTGGATTAAGCGAGGAGAAGAGCTTTTATCAATTATATCCCTCGCCCAATCCAACACCCTTGAATCGTGAATTTCATAGTTTTCAGCCGTTTTTGCCACAGAACTCATTCTACATTCCTCCACATTCGTTTACTTTAACCGGGAATAGCCAATTCTTACTGAACCTGTAAAGAACCTATGATTCTATCAAGGTGGGAGGATTATCTATGAATGAAAAGATCTAGAATAGGCTCTTTATTTAAAACCAATATATCGCATTTCGGATTAACAGTCAACATATTAATCAGACTATTCTGTTATTTATTTACTCACCCAAATAAAAAGAGCATAACCTTCGTTATACTCTCCACTACTCATCATTCTTTTTTACTACCTGCATCACCAACAAGAATTCTTCCTAAACTTAGCCAATTTTCCTCTGCTAAAGAACTAGCCAGGGGAGCATCCTTTTTTTTACATGCTTGGATAATGGCATGATGCTCTTCAAGTGATTGCTCAGCATTAATCGAGCTGAATTTTGAAAACTCCAGTCTTCTGACCTTCGACATAATCCGGTCTAATGCCCGTTCAATTTCATCATTTCTTGAAGCCTTCAGCAAAACAGCATGAAACTGATCATCTGCTTCAACTGCACGGATGACATCTTTTTTTTCTAAAGCTTTACGCAATTCGGTATTGCTTCCTTCCATTAATTGAATGTCTTCATCAGAAATGATTGGAACTGCAAGCCGGGCAGCTAGACTATGCAATGCGGCTACGACGGTAAATGCGTTTTTCGCCTCCTCTAAATGTATTTCTGTAATCCGTGTTTGAGAGCCTGGCAGCGACTCAACGAGCCCTTCATCTTCAAGCTTTTTAAGCGCCTCTCTAACAGGCGTTCGGCTAACGCCAAATTCAGCTGCCAAATCCTTATCCTTAATACGCTGACCAGGTTCCAATTCCAATGTAATAATCGCTTCTTTTAATGAATCATACACTTGATCTCTTAATGCCGGCCGTTCAATCGTTTTTATTATTTTCATAAAACCAATATATCAATCAGGTCTGCATAAAGTCAATGAAATTAAGCCGACTTATATTTTATTAATGGAAGCTTAATCGGGACCTCTCTTTGTGAAACATAACTATGTGCAATCATCCCAATAATGACAAGAAGCATGCCAAGCCATGATAGATAGGAAGGCAGCGGTGCTGATAAGATGAAACACTCACCAGATACAGCGAACAATACTTCAAATGACTGTGTCGCTTCAACTGCAGCCAATTTTGGCATATTCCCTTTCACTAAGTCAGTCGCTTTGAAAAAGAGGACCGTTGCAAACACGCCCGAACAAACTGCGACTAGAAGTGATTGAACGGTTTGTCCCATACTTGGAAGACCGACCGTTGCGACACCATAGGCAGATAGAAGAAGCCAGAAGGGCAAGCTTGCTAACGTCATCCCCAAAACACGCTGATAAGCATCTAATCGATTTTCACAAGCCTCCATCATTTTTCTGTTTCCTAGCGGATAGGCGAAGGAAGCGATAATAACTGGCAAAACACCCCACATAACCGCTCTTGCAGATAAATTACTTGCATGCTCTATTTGCATGACCCCTACACCTATTAAAATGAGGATAGACATCATTAAGCCAACAATAGGTATTTTGCTTCGGACCTTTATTGGACCACTTTTCGTTTGCCTTGTTTCAAAAAATAAAGGGGCAAGCAATGACCCTGAAATGATCGTTATTTGCCATGTCCCTGCAACAAGCCAGCCAGGTCCATATGCCGCAGCAAAGCTTAATGGAGCATAGAATAAGCCAAAGCCAACAAAGCTCCATAATAGCCAAGTGCCCGGCTTTCTCTTCATTTCCAGAAAAAGAGGTTTTACATTTCTCCTGCACATGACAAGAATAAAAAGAAATGGAACCATAAATAAATAGCGAAGAGAAGCGCTCCAAATCCAGCTTCCTCCTGAAAGCTCCATTGACCGATTTAAAATAAAAGTAAATGCAAAAAAGAAAGCAGCAAATATGCCTAAAATAATTGGTCGCAATTCATTTCACCTCTAATGTTATAAAATTATGTCAATTTTGCATATAACTAATATATCGCATTTTGGTTTTTTATCAATCTTTTATTTGAAGCTTCCCGAACTAGTATATATTTTTTTAATTTTATTCCATAAAAAAACTGCCTGAACTCATTCAGACAGTACAAAAATGTATACGTATTATGAAATTGAATTGGTCGTTTCCTTCCCGTAGCTTATACTGGGGGATTTCGGTACTTCATGATGATGGCGGCAGCGAGGCTCGTACGCTTCAGAGGCACCAACTAAAATAACCGGATCATCATAGGAAGCTGGTTTGCCATTAATCAATCGTTGGGTACGGCTTGCTGGTGATCCGCACACTGCACAAACAGCCTGCAGCTTTGTAACCAATTCAGCAATAGCCATCAATGCTGGCATTTGGCCGAATGGCTCCCCGCGGAAATCTTGATCAAGGCCAGCTGCAATGACTCGGTGGCCGCTATTCGCTAGGTGCTGAATCACCTTCACAACCTCTGAATCAAAAAACTGAACCTCATCAATGGCAATGACATCAATTTCGGAGTTTATATGTTGAAAAATATCAGTTGAATGGGAAATAGGAATAGCTGTAAAAGCAGTTCCATTATGGGAAACGACTTCCTCGTCACTGTAGCGATTATCGATTTGCGGTTTAAATACGACAATTTTTTGTTTAGCAAATTGGGCTCTACGCACACGGCGGATTAGTTCTTCTGATTTGCCAGAAAACATACTGCCACAAATGACTTCTACCCATCCATGATGCTTCATCACATACATGAACTCACCTCTCCTCCTTACAATGCTGCTCTATATATTATCTCTAAGTATCCTGAAATGACACTATCAAAAGGTTTATTTATGAGATAGGAAAGTATAATTTTGGAGTTAGAGAATTGTCTAGCTCCTGCGGCTAGGGGCTCGAGGTCATAAGCCAATTCGTCAAGAAGGCTAAAGAGCAGCCTTCCTGCCGATTCGTCTTATGCTTGTCGCCCCTGGGCAAGCCGCCTCCGCATTTCGGATTGTCTAGCTCCGGCGCCTAGGGGCTCGAGGTCATAAGCCAATTCGTCAAGAAGGCTAAAGAGCAGCCTTCCTGCCGATTCGTCTTATGCTTGTCGCCCCTGGGCAAGCCGCCTCCGCATTTCGGATTGTCTAGCTCCGGCGCCTATCGCCTATCAAACTTCAGGCCCCCTCCGCAACGATTGCGTCAACATCGA
>NZ_JALDXW010000048.1:0-25688 GCF_032154635.1 Cytobacillus sp.
ATAAAAATGGCTCCGCAGGTAGGACTCGAACCTACGACCGATCGGTTAACAGCCGATAGCTCTACCACTGAGCTACTGCGGAATAGTAAATATACATCACTAAAATCCGTTGCACTCATACTGTGTTTCAAATCCCTTTGTGATTTGTCACAGATTGCTGCAGCCTGCTATTCATGGAAGAAATGCTTCGTACTGCAAGCTTTCGCAATCCACTGAGCTACTGCGGAATAGTGCATATCATCTTTTCGACTCTTCCTATTATAAAAACCTGACTATTAAAAGTCAAGAATGTTTTTCAAAAAAAATTAACCGTTTTTTTAGTAGCTTTGTTACATAAAAAGCAATTCTTTTATGGTTTCATTTCATCCAGCTTAACTAATTTCCCTCTACATTTTCCGCAAACATATTTTTGTGTATTTATATTTCTTCTTCTATGATATTTTTGCCCACAGCTCTTACAAGAATAGATAATAACCTTCTTCTTTCCATTTTGTTGATTATCGCCTGGCAGCGGTGAACAAAAACGGGGAGCTCCGACAGCTCTCATTAATGTTTTGAAATCTTGATCCCGGTGTTTATACCCTTTTCCTTCAATATGCAAATGATAATGACATAGTTCATGCTTAATAATACCACATAATTCTTGATGCCCTAATTGCTCTAAATATTTTCGATTTATTTCTATATGATGGGTACTCAACATATAACGTCCGCCAGTTGTTTTAAGTCTTGAATTAAAGTAAGCCTTATGTCTAAATGGTTTACCAAATTCCTTCTGTGAAATTTCCTCAACCAACCTTTGTAATTCTAAATCATCCATCTTCATCTTTCCCCTAAGAAATATTGTCAACATGACAACCCATTATAGCATACATTATATATACCTTTTGATCTGAGGAGGTACTCATATGCCTGTATGGTTTCAAAATCAAATCCAACGCGCATTCCTTGAAAAAGATCGTTCTCAAATAAAATTATTAAACCAGTGCTGGTTCTTCTACAGAAAAAAACACTGCTCATAGAAAAGCGGAGGCGACTGTTTAGTCCCGACAAGCATAAGACGAACTGGATGGAAGGTTGTTCTTTAACCTTCTAGCCAGTTTGACTTATGACCTCGAGGGACTAGGAGCCGCAGCTAGACAATCCGAAAAGCGCCTTGCTCATCGCCGTACAAACTGGAAGAGCCGTGACTGAGATATAGGAGACACGATGTGCGATAGCGAATAGATGTCGACTTATCGCAGGGAGCGGATCTGAAGTTTGATAGGCGATAGGCGCAGCGGAAGCGACTGCTCCCCCCCGACAAGCACAAAAAAGCCCTTGCGACATTTCATCTGCAAGGGCTTGTCCTGAGCTATAGAAAACATAACAGCCTCAATAACTTTTATTCACTGGGCGGGAGCATTGTTAATGATACTCTCCCTTTATTTTTATCAACAGAATCTACCCATACGGTTACAACATCCCCTACTGAAACAACATCTAGAGGGTGTTTAACGAATTTCCTACTTAATTTTGAGATATGAACGAGCCCATCCTGCTTTACACCAATATCAACAAATGCACCAAAATCTACTACATTTCTGACGGTACCTTGAAGCTCCATTCCAGCATTCAAATCTTCAAGTTTAAGAACATCCTTCTTTAATAAAGGCTTAGGCAAGTCATCTCGGGGGTCCCTCTCAGGCCGTACGAGAGCGTCAATAATATCCTTTAACGTTAATTCTCCAATCCCTAATTCGTTCGATAATTGTCCAACATTCAATTTTGAAAGAGATTCCCTTAATGCTGGACTCCCTAAATCAGCCGTTGTGAAGCCAAGATTGTTTAGCAATTTAATTACTTCAGGATAGCTCTCCGGGTGGATACCTGTATGATCCAACGGCTCTGTGCCATCTATGATTCGCAAGAAGCCAATGGCTTGCTCATACGTTTTAGCACCTAGTCTAGGAATCTTTTTTAACTGCTTTCTATTTGTAAATTTCCCCTCTTCCTCACGCTTTTTGACGATGTTATTGGCAACTGCTTTAGATAAACCAGCAACATATTGAAGCAATGAAGAAGAAGCTGTATTTACATTGACACCAACTTGGTTAACTGCTGTCTCAACTACAAAGCTTAATGATTCGCTTAATTTTTTTTGCGAAACATCATGCTGGTATTGTCCGACACCAACAGACTTCGGGTCAATTTTCACAAGCTCTGCCAATGGATCTTGGAGTCTACGGGCAATTGAGACCGCACTTCTTTCTTCAACCTGCAGATCCGGAAACTCTTCTCTTGCTAGATCAGATGCAGAATACACACTAGCTCCAGCCTCATTGACGATAAGATAGAAAACTTCTTCATTTAGTTCTTTCAAAATATCCGAAATAAATTGTTCTGTTTCCCGCGAAGCCGTTCCATTGCCAATGGCAACCATTTCCACCTGGAATGTTTTTATTAAATCAATAATTTGTGATTTTGCCTCTTTCGTTTTCGAGACCGGCGGATGCGGGTAAATCACAGATATTTTAAGAACCTTCCCTGTTTCATCAACAACTGCTAGCTTGCACCCTGTTCGATAAGCAGGATCCACTGCTAACACGACCTTGCCTTTTAGCGGAGGCTGCAATAATAAATTTCGTAAATTTTCGGAGAAAATCAAAATCGCCTGCTCTTCTGCCTTCTCCGTTAATTCATTTCTAATTTCTCTTTCAATGGATGGCTGTATTAAACGTTTATATCCATCCTCATAGGCTTCTTTCACAAGTAAGGCAGCAGGTGATTGCTCATTTTTCACCCACTTTTTATGAAGATATCTTAAAATAAACTCCACATTCGGCTTGACGCTAATTCGTAAAATATCTTCTTTTTCTCCCCGATTGAGTGCCAATGTCCGATGCGGAACAATTTTTGCGAGTGGCTCCTCGTATTCGTAATACATTTCATACACTTTCTTCTCATCATTCTTTTCATCTTTAACAGCAGACTCAATGGTTCCGGTTTTTATCGTTTCATGACGAATCCACTTCCTGCTTTCTGCATCATCCGATACCCATTCAGCAATGATGTCTTTTGCGCCTGTTAGCGCTTCTTCAATCGTTTCTACTCCTTTTTCTTCAGAAAGATATTCTGCCGCCTTCTCCTCTATTGCTTGAGAAGTCGGAAAAGCAAGCAGCCATTCAGCAAGTGGTTCCAACCCCTTTTCCTTCGCTACCGTCGCCTTTGTTCGTCGTTTCTGTTTATATGGACGATATAGATCCTCTAATTCTTGCAGCTTACTTGCTTTTTGAATTTGTTCATTTAAATCATCCGTTAACTTTCCTTGCTCATCTATCAATCGAACAATTTCCTCTTTCCTTTGCTCGAGATTCTGTATGTATTGCCAGCGTTCCATAATATCCCGAATTTGAACCTCGTCTAAAGCCCCAGTTAATTCTTTGCGATAACGGGCAATAAATGGCACAGTATTTCCCTCTTCAAGAAGATGAATTGTATTCTTTACTTGTTTTAGTGATAATGATAATTCTGATGTAATCATTTCTAATATTTGTTCTTGCTTATTTAATTTTTTCTCCAAGGTTTTACCTCCAGCTTTAGGTCATCATCTTATCTTATCAAAATCTTGCTCATGTTTCATACCTGAACTTCAATGGCAAATAAGCTTATCCTATCAGTAAGATAAGCTCCATGTTAATCAAGATTCTTTTCTTTTGCGCTAATTGCTTCTCTTAACTTTTTTATTGCCTTCCTTTGCAGACGTGATACATGCATTTGCGAAATAGCCAATCTTTTTCCTGCTTCCTTTTGGCTCAAATTCTCTATGTACGTGTATTGAATAACACTCTTTTCACGTTCAGTTAGTACATGTAATATTTTTTCAAGTACGAGAACCTGGTTAATTTTCTCATATCCTTCATCTACATTCCCCAAAATATCATGTAATGTCGTTATTCCACCTTCAGAATCAGTTTCAATCGAATGATCAACAGAAAGCGCTTGATAGCTTTTACTTATTTCCATTGCTTCTAGTATTTCCTCTTCCGATACGCCAACAGCATCTGCTATTTCAGCCATTTTAGGAGATCGCTGGAGTTTAATGGTTAGTTCCTCAATTGTTGATTTTATTTTTGGGCCTAATTCCTTTATCCTCCGAGGTACATGAACACTCCAAGTTTTATCACGCAAAAAACGTTTAATTTCTCCAACTATCGTTGGAACGGCGAAGGCCTCAAAACTCTTCCCATACGTTTCATCATATCTTCGAATCGCCCCTAATAATCCAATTAAGCCAACTTGTATTATATCTTCGTGAAAAGACTTCCCTTTCGAATATTTACGTGCAATGGATTCAACCATCTTCCGATAATGGAGTACGAGTGTTTCCTGTGCCTCTTTGTCTTGTTCAAGCTGGGAAGCTTTTATGAGTTCATTAATTTCTTCTTGAGTGATCTGCTTAGGTTGAGATTGTTTTGACATCCCTCTCCACCCGCTCTCCCTCAAGGTATTTGATCATGAAAACTGTTACACCCTCTTTGTTATGAATTCGCACCTCGTCCATTAATGACTCTATTAAGTAAAGACCTAAGCCTCCTTCACGCAAAAACTCAACAGAATCCGTCTCATCGTAACGTCCTATTCCTTCCTTAGCGGATAAAAAATCAAAACTTCTCCCATTATCTGCAACCATCACTTCCAAACGATTCCCATATAAACCAAAACCGATAAGGATTTCCCCGAGCTCATTATTTGTGTAGGCATGCTGAATAGCATTTGTACACGCCTCACTTGTAGCAATCTTTAAATCTTCAATTTCATCATAGGCAAACCCCATTCGACTCGCAATGCCTGATAATGTAAGCCTGATGACACTCACAAATTCCGCTTTGGCAGGAATTTTTAATTCAATGTAATCAAACGTTTGAGTCATTTTACTTCACCTTCTATCTTGCTGGAAATATCCATAATCTTAGCCAAACCAGTAATTTCAAATAGCCTTATTAGTCGATTGGATAGTCCTAAAAGACGCAATTGTCCATTATTTGAACGGACATTTTTAAAGACGCCAACAAAGACACCTAACCCAGTACTGTCCATATAAGTAACTCCAGAAAGATTAATAATGATTACAGGTTCCTTTTTTTCTGCCAAATGAAAAAGAGCTTCCCGCAGTTTGGGTGCAGTATATGCATCAATCTCTCCACTAATATCCACGGTAGTTAAATGATCTTTTTCATGCGTTTCAATTGAAATATTCATGACTGACCCACCTTCTTATGCCAATTTACCTATTAGGTACCCGAATTTTTCAGAGAGTAAACATGTTATACACAATTAATAAAAACATAATTAATTAGAATTTTCAAAACACCCAGCTGATAAAAAAGGCAAGCATCTTATGCTTGCCTTGGGCAGACGATCTATTATTTATAAAAATGGTGGCTATTTAACCAATGTTCTATATTGCCGTTCAAGATATAAAAACGCTCTTTAACAAGAGCGTTTTGTATTAAAATTCGATAAGACCAAGGCTAATCTGCACAGCTTCATCCACTTTTTCCATCATTTCGTCATCGAGATGGGTAATCTTATCGGTTAAGCGCTGTTTATCAATCGTACGAATTTGTTCTAAAAGAATAACCGAATCCCGTTCAAAGCCATAACGCTTCGCATCAATTTCAACATGAGTAGGCAGCTTAGCTTTTTGAATTTGAGCAGTGATTGCAGCAACAATAACTGTGGGACTAAACCGATTCCCGATATCGTTTTGGATGACAAGCACTGGACGAACGCCACCTTGTTCTGAACCAACAACTGGGGATAGGTCTGCAAAATAAACGTCACCACGTTTGACAATCAAAGGATTACCCTCCGCTTACTAGACGTTCAACTGTGTGTTCTGCCTCGAATTCCGCTTGAAATGCTTCAGATGCAATCGTCAAATTTATTTTCGCCATCTCCATATAGCCACGACGCATGGATTCACGAATTTGTCTCTTTTTCCGTTCACGCAAATACATTTTGGTTGCTTGATAAATGAATTCACTTCGGTTAACGTTTTCCTGTTTAGCAAAACCATCTAACTCTGTTAATAGATGTTGCGGTAATTTAACCATTATCTCTGTCGTTGCGCTGGACTCAGCCACAAACAAACACCTCCACCATCACTACACACCATTTTATATCTACCAATTTCAATATTATCATCAAACACGCCTTATGCAAAGAGGATTTATTAATTCTTCTGTATTATCGGCTAAAAAAATAAGTTTTTATGCATAAACATATTTTTTTAACAAAAAACATATCTTTTAGTTAAATACTACAGCAAAGCATTAATAACCCTTTTCACTTTTCCATTCTTTTTATACACCCTTGGTATTCTTCCAGCTACCATACATGTAATTTCGTAGTTAATGGTCTGAAGCTTCGCGGCCACTTCATTTACTGAAATATATTCATCTCCCTGCTTCCCAATAAGAGTCACTACCGTTCCTATAGGCAACTCACCTGGTAGTTTAACCATGCATTGATCCATGCAAATCCGCCCAACTATTGGGACTCTACTTCCCTCAACAAGCACCTCTTGCCCTTGCAATTTACGTATCCACCCATCAGCATAACCAATTGGCAAAGTCCCAATCCATTCATCTTCAGCTGCTTCATAGGTTGCACCATAGCTAAGCCTCTCACCTTTATTTATCTTTTTAACATGTACAAGTTTTGTATGGAGCGAAAAGGCTGGTTTCAATCTAAATGGGAGAACAGGTTCAATCTCAAGTGAGGGTGTTAGACCATACATAGAAATTCCCATTCTGACTGCATTATGGTGCGTTTCAGGATGTATTAATGCAGCTGCACTATTGCTTGTGTGTATAAATTCTGGTCTAGCTTCAAAGCAGGATATCATTTCTTGAAATCGTTTCATTTGCTGTTCAAAATAAGTAAAATCAAGCTCATCGGCTGTTGCAAAATGAGTGTATACACCTTCTAGGTAAAAGCCAGGATTATCTTTAATTAATGACTCAAGTTCCTTTAATTCATCTTTATCGCGTACACCTAATCTTCCCATTCCAGTATCAAGCTTTACATGGATGGTTAATCTAGCACCCGAAGGTAATACTGCCTTTGCCTCACGCAGCCATTGCTTTTGAAACACGGTTAATGAAATCTGATATTCTGATGCAATTCTAACGTCCTCAGGGCGACACATTCCTAACACAAGGATAGGTGATGTAATTCCTTTTTTCCGAAGTGCTACGGCTTCATCTAAAAAGGCTACCGCTAAATAGGATGCACCTGCATTCAATGCCTCTCTTGCGACTTCTTCGTCACCATGGCCATATCCATTCGCCTTCACAACTGCAAACACCTTCACATTTTCTCCAATATGCCTCTTCATTTCCTTCATATTATATGAAATATGATCCAAGTTTATTTCCGCCCAAGTATCTCTGTAATAAGCCAACTGGCTGTCCACTTACTTCCCCATCCTTTTAACAATCATAAATATTATTATTATCAAACTCTCTATATTGTTTGTCAAATAAATCTACCGTTTATCTGAATATTCACAAACAAAAAAGGCTCTTTTTACAGAGCCTTAGGTACATACTTACTTTACAGCATTCCCTTGCACGGAACGGGCAATTGCAGTTAATTCTTCATCCGTTAAATCATTTGATGCAATTAAATAATCTACTCCTTGATACGTCCAAGTAATTTTATTGTTCGAAAGAGCACCAATTGTGAAACCTAAGTCCACAGGGTCACCGCTTACAGTAGTTAATGATGAAGCTGTCATTACCTCCGCCTTTTCCTGAATGAGCGTGAATGATTTTTCACCATCATATGTTAGTACGACCCGCTTTCCATCTTCTGTTTTAATTTCCTTTTCATTAATCAATTCATATTCAGAAACTTCGGTAGGATATTTCACAGAGAATTCTTCATTTGTAACTTCAGCCATTACAGGAACTTCTAATTGAGCACTCGTCATATTCTTTTTCATATCAAAGTCTTTTTTATCTAATGAAGCATTGAATTTTACATCTGTAAATTCAACCTTTACAAGCGCATTTTTATCCGTATCCATTACTTTTACACTTATAGGAGAGAGATCTGACTTTTTCAATGTAATTTCTTGGGTAGGAAGCATTTGGTTATTTTGATACTTTGTTTTTGTTTCAAAAATATAATGCTGTTTTGTTGCTTTAAAGGTGGCCTCTTTATCATCAATAATATCTTTTATTAATGATTCATATAAATAAGCCTGGCTGCTATTTTTCGGCCACTCACTTTGGAATTTGAAGCTCTTATTTAACGCTGGTGTAAGAACAAACACACCTTCATCATTGCGAAGAATCATTTGGCTCTGATCTTTTTGCGCATTTTTGAGATCTACCTTATAGTACATTGGATCCTTGTGCCAAACCTCGATATCGTACGTTTGTGGCTCTGTTCCCATCTGTAATGTCATCTTCGCATTTGCCTTATAGCTTTTAATTTCCTCGAGTTTCTTACTCAACTCCTTTGTTACATCTCCCTGGGATTTTGTCCCACAAGCAGACAATGCAATGACAATCAATAGCCCGGCTAACAGCATCAACCACTTTCTTCTCATTCCTTCAACCCCTTTAGTCTCGATTCAGAGTATTGTCCAGCCACTGCACTAAGCCAATTTTCTAACAAACTCCAGTAAAATAATCGGCTTTGATCGCGCTTTTCGTGGAGGAGATGAAGGCAAGAGTTTCAGTAAAAAAACTCTAGCCTTGTCTCTCCTATTGCACTATGAATATATGAGACAACCTTTAAGAATATGCTAAAGGGGATGATAAGCTTTTATTTTTCTTTCTGCTCTTGTTTTTCAATAACAACCTGTGCGACAGCATATTCTTTACTATGAGAAATTGACAGATGAACTCCTTTATTAAATGGTTTAGAGATAAATGGCTTCCCGTTTTTATCTTTTTCGATTTCAATATCTAAAAAGGATAGTTTTCCGCCTAATCCAGTCCCTATAGCTTTCGAAAAGGCTTCTTTTGCCGCAAATCGTCCGGCTAAATACTCGCCCTTCCTTTCTTCGGACAGGCTGTTAAAAGTCTCCTTTTCCTTCACTGTTAATATTCGGTCAACAAACTTTTTCTGTCTTATATAAATTCTCCTGATGCGACTAAGCTCTACAATATCTATTCCTATACCGGAAATCACTGGACATCATCCTTCTATTTAAATTATCCTATGCATAAACAATTAAGAGATTAGAAAAGCGAAAGCGCCTTGGGCATCGCCCAAAGTACAAATTTTATAACTTTTTATCTTTTTAAAAAAAGGGAGGACCCTCATGTTTATAAGAACAGAGAGCTTTAAACAATTTCTGCGCCACTTCCCAGTAGTTTCTATCATCGTTTCCATTCATATTGTACTTTATTTATTAACCATTCTGCCATTTCTTCCAAACACATGGCTCTTTGAACATTTCGCTGGGGTGAATTTGTATATTATTGAAGGAGAGTATTGGCGGCTTATTACACCTATTTTTATGCATAGCGGCTTTACTCATGTGCTTTTTAACAGCTTTTCACTTGTCTTATTCGGTCCTGCCTTAGAGCAGATATTAGGAAAAGGCAAATTTATTTTTGTATATGTAACTGCCGGGGTGGCAGCAAATATAGCGACATTACTTTTGGAACCATTAACATATATTCATGTAGGATCTAGCGGAGCAATTTTCGGGTTATTTGGCTTTTTCACAGCCATCATTATGTATAGAAAAGATTTGATTTCATATGCAAATTCACAGCTTATTCTAACCATTACGATCATAAGTGTAATTATGACCTTTTTGCAGCCGAATATTAATGTAGTTGCTCATTTGTTTGGACTCTTAGCTGGTTTTTTAATTGGAGCTGGCTTACTTCCAAATAAAAAAAGAACTGCCTTTTCCTTTATCCGTCCCTCTTCCAATCGTTTTGGCAAACAGCGTCCTTCATTAAAAGGAATTGCTCCTTCTAAACTATTGCTATGGGGCATTCTCATTATCCTTGCATTAGTAGGATTTTTATTTAGATAAGAATAGTAGAAATACCTTGATCATTGCCGTACAAATCGAAAAACGCACGCTTTCTTATTCAGTAAAAAAGGGGCATTTAGCCCCTTTTTCCATGTCATCATTTATATTCCTTATACTCATCCCATAATGTTCTGTTTCCTCGATTGCTTAACTCAGCGATTTGCTTGATGCCGCTTTCGAGCTTTTCATCCACAACACTTGCATCACTAATATGCTTTATGATCATTTTATTTGCTTCATCAAATGTTGATCTTGTTTCTCTAATTTCATTCATTACATCATTTGAATATTCACGCTGTTCTTCAATCGTACTAATAACATCCTTTACCTCTGCTTGGACATTATTAATGACAGACAAGATATAATCAATTGTACTCGTTGTGTTCGTACTTAATTGAATTCCTTCTTCTATTAATCCTGTACTCATTTTCGTCGATTGTAAGGAACCATCAATATCCTTTTGAATATTTTGCGTTAGCACACTAATATTGTGTGTGCTTTCCGCTGTATTTTCTGCCAGCTTACGAACCTCCTCTGCAACAACAGCAAAACCTTTCCCATGCTCACCAGCTCTTGCCGCTTCAATTGATGCATTAAGCGCTAAAAGATTTGTTTGGTCTGCAATTTCTTTAATGACTTTAACGATCATTTCAATTTCTTTTGACCGTTCATTTAATTGATTCATTTTCACAGAGGTTTCATGCAGCTGTTCACCTAGCTTTGCGATAAGCCCCTCTACTTTACTAACAGAGTCTCTTCCTTCTTCTGATATTTTAACCATATCTTTTGTAGATTCGATTAGGCTTTGCCCTTTTTCATGGAGTCCAATGGATTTGTCATAGGACATTTGACTAATGACATTCACTTTGTCAAATCGTTCCATAATTTTCCCGACTAAATCCGCAAGAATGTTATGCTGTCCATTCACCATTTCATGCTGTTCAATCGCAATATTAATTTCATTATTAAAGCTTTCGATAAAACTGTTAAGATATTCTTCATTTTGTTGGGCTTTTTCAAATATCGTCTTTAACTGATGTTTCAGCTCTGCATTTTCCTCTTGAAGCTGTGCCGATCCTTTTTTTGTTTTAAACATAGTAAGTCACTCCATTGTTCAATTTTCATACCACTTCGACCCGTTTTTCTAAAGATGCTATAAAATTTTTCTAGGTCTTTTCCCCTACACTGAAATGGATTTAAAACCTGGGAGGGGCCACTCACTTTAAAACATAGTCCATTATTACTATCGGTTATTTTATCTTTTTTTTCATTGATTTGAGTCAATAATTGAAGAATATTCAATAATTTTTCAATTTTTCACTTTTCCTTCGAATACGAGTACCATTCATATATACCTTCTACATCCTTCTTTTCCAAATCAATCACTCTCCCCCTGGTTCCACCTGAACCGGACATCACCGTTGCTTCGATCGAAGCCAATTTATTTTTATTTTGAAAATAGCTCTCTCTCATAACTAGCGATTGAATTCGGTTTCTTTTCATAAAAATTGTATTTTTTATGATGGCACGGTATCTTAAAGTCAGCTGCTCGCCATCAATCTTCCAGCCAGCGTCCTTAAATTTCAAATAGGAGAGCAGCGTAGAGGGGATGACGATTAAAAGGGATAAATATCCCCATGGCTTAATAAACAATACAGAACCAACAATGATTGGCAGCATGTATAAAAGCCCTCTAAACAAATACCGTTTCAAAGACCTTTTTGGAGCAGATAAAATAGAAATCTCCAAATTATATTCAGGTAAATATGGAGATAAAATCGTTGTGATCACATTCCTTTTCGCGATTGGTAAAAGCATTTCACGTGTGCTTTCCGTTTCGGTTGCAGATCCGCCCGCGCTTTCAATATATACCGTACATAATCCGAATGGCTGTCTAATGAGATTTTCACTTATTCGAATCGCCTGGATCCGATGCAAAGGGATAGTAAGCTGCCTCTTTTCTAGCAGCCCTCTTGTAATAATGAAGTCGTCTTCGTTCTTCTTCACAGTAAATCCCGCATACTTAAGCATCGTTCCGATCAGTGCAGCTACCCAAGCGATTAAAAAGCCCAAAAATACAAGTAAACTGACAACAAGAACCCCGCTTGAAATAAAATCCTCCAGTCCGCTAAAAACTTTTTCATAAGGTATAAATTCCTCAAATTGAAGGATAAATGCAATAACAGCAGAAAGGACTACCCCTACACCCCCAGACGTTGATGCAAGCAGAAGGAGCTCTTTCGGTGATATTTTATAAAGAGTTATTTCTTGCTCTTTTTTAATTGATTCTTCCTCATCAAATGAGACAGAAGCTTTAGCTGAGGATAAAGCCTGTTGAATGAGTATTGCTTGGCTCTTTGAAATAGCTGTTAAGACAGCCTCCGCCTCTCCACTTGAACCAGCAGTTTCTATCTTAACCTTTACTAAACCAAATGGGCGCTGTAAGATTCCCTCTGACAAATCAAGGCTTTGTATCCGTTCAAAGGGAATATATCTTTTCTTGCGTACAAACACACCATATTCAATACGCAATTCCCCTTCTTCTAATCGATATGTAAATCTAAGCCATGTAAGAATTCCAATGATGAATACTAAAACAATAACCCCTAAGGAAGCGAATAACTGAAACAAACCATTTTTACTTCCAAATACAACAAATACGAGAAATGGAATGATTAATTCCTTAAGCTGCTTTAAACAGCTAATAATAGCAGAAATGGGATGAAGCCGTTTTGGTTCAGACATCCTCATCAGCCACCCTTACTAGCTTCGAAATAAAATAACGGAGCTCTTCTGCTTCTTCCACTTCCAATGCTGGAATCTCGTGGACGGTTGCTGCAGTAGATACAGTTATCGTCGCTAATTGATATTTTCGCAAAATCGGCCCTTGCAGCGTATCAACATGTTGAACCCGTATCATTGGAACTAGTGTTCTTTTTATGATAAATACACCATGCTGGAGTTCAATTTCATTTTCACGTACCTCATACCTCCAACGCTTCCATCTCAATGTTGGAATGAGCATAATAAAGAGATAGGCATACAGCGCAAAGGCAAGAACAGCGATCCCGATAATCCAGCTCGGCCAATCAAAGATAAATGTTAGGGAGACTGCTCCTCCTAATACAAGGAGAGCAAAAAACGAATGAATCGCACCAGATATTCTCCAAACGGTCAGACCCTTTTTGGAAATTCTTTTTTGTGGTTCCAAAATCATGTGTATCCTCCTAATTAATAACTCTGTTACTAGTATACATGACCTAAAAAGGATATAAATATTAAAAGCAAAAATAACAAAAAAGAGAGCATACAGTATGCTCTCTTTTTTGTTAACGATAACTATTGGAATTTGATCGATTATTATTGTTATTGCTGTTGCTATAACGTTTATTTTGGGAGCCTTGGCGTGATCTTACTGGTGCCTTTTGTCTTCCTCTTTGCCCTCCATATGATTTATTTCGGTCGTCAAACCTGCGTTCTCTCTTTTGCGGCAGCGGTTTTTCTTCTGTTAGCTTAACAGGTGTTGTGTCAGGCTCTTTTGTCAGCATCTTTAATACTGCCTGCACAATCGTTGTTGCATCTTGCTGCTCTAATAACTCTTCAGCTGCTTGTTTATAATATTCCAGATTATTCGATTCCACTGATTGTAAAATACGCTCAATAACTGCTTTTTGCTGACCTTCTAAAGCCTCATCTAAAGTCGGTGGCTTCATGCGGTCCATTTTCCGTTTGGTTGTTCTTTCGACTACTTGCAGATATGACTTTTCTCTAGGCGTAATGAAAGTCATTGCTACACCAGTTTTACCCGCACGTCCTGTCCGTCCAATTCGGTGAACATAGCTTTCCGGATCTTGTGGAATATCAAAATTGTACACATGTGTAACACCAGAAATATCCAATCCACGTGCCGCAACATCTGTTGCCACTAAAACATCTATCGAACCTTCTTTAAATTTACGCAATACAGACATCCGCTTCGCTTGGCTTAAATCGCCATGAATTCCCTCAGCATTATAGCCTCTAAGATTCAGCGCCTCTGCCAATTCGTCAACTCGCCGCTTTGTGCGTCCAAATATTATGGCAAGCTCAGGGGATTGAATATCAAGCAATCTTGTTAAAATATCAAATTTGCTTCTTTCCTGAACTTCTAAATAATACTGCTCAATTTGCGATACAGTTACTTCCTTTGTTTTCACACGTACAATTTGTGGTTCTTTCATAAAACGTTCAGCGATTTTTTTGATCGGTCCTGGCATTGTTGCTGAGAACAAAAGAGTCTGGCGTTCTTCAGGAATTTGTGCAAGAATCGCCTCAATATCCTCAATGAATCCCATATTTAGCATTTCATCTGCCTCATCAAGGATCACTGTATGAACATTTTCTAGACGAAGCGTTTTACGGTTAATATGGTCGAGCAATCGTCCTGGTGTACCCACAATAATATGAGGGCGGTTTTTTAACGCACGAATTTGACGATTAATATCCTGACCGCCATAAATTGCTAACACTCTTGTTCTTTTTCCATATCCTATTTTATACAATTCTTCTGATACTTGAATTGCCAGCTCACGTGTTGGTGCAATGATAATTCCTTGAATCACATCTTGACTGTAATCAATTTTGTCGATCATTGGTATACCAAATGCAGCTGTTTTTCCTGTTCCTGTTTGAGCTTGTCCGATCAAATCCTTGTTTTCTAGGCTCAAAGGAATCGTTTGTGCTTGGATAGGGGTCGCTTCTTCAAACCCCATTCTCTTAATAGATTTCATCGTTGCAGGGCTTATGCCCAAATCTTGAAACTTTGTCAATGTGTTCATTCTCCTTCTAATCTTCGTTTTCCAATAAATACAGGAAAGATATTTCGTGAAATGGGTACGAGGATGATTCTTCATTTGTATTTCAATAGAGAAATCTGTACCTTACATGAAGAAACCCGCTTGAGAGGAAGGATGTGGCAAGGAGAATTGTTCCCCTTTAAAACTATATATACAAATTCACATAATGAATGAGTGATCCGCATCCAACTTAATGCAGTATAAAAGTGAAAAAAGACATTCTCCAGTTGGAGTATGTCCGGGTTTCTAAAGTGTTCCTCATGATCCTTTATAAATAATTTTAACATTTTCTATACACAATTGCAATCTGAGACAGTTATGGGAAGATCATTAATTTCTCATTTATTTTAGAAACTGATGCACTTCCGCAAAAAGGTCTTCACGTTCCTCACAGTGGCAAATTAAATGCTTCGATTTCTTTAAAAAGAGCAGCTTCTTGGAAGTAGTTCCAATCCGATTATATAAATATTGTGCGCTCTTCGGAGGAACCACTCCATCAATCTCCCCTTGTGCAATTAAGGTTGGGATTGTCACTTGAGGCAAAATAGGACGAATCGATGCAACCAATCTTCGGAACTGAATGGTAGCTGTGATGGGAGTAGCTACTATTTTCCTCTTATATCTCATAAACAATTCATTATCCGCTAACCTGCCCTTTGCTGCATCCCTCAGGATTTCTCCAATATCCTTAAAGAGCTGCTTTGGATTGACATAATAAGCAGCAGCACTAAGGAGAACTAATTTAGCAACGGGATAATGAACAGATAAATAACTGGCAATTAGTCCTCCCATAGAAAAACCAACGACATATACGGTATCACATTTTTCGATCAGCCTTTGTAATTCATTTTCTGCATGTTCAATCCATTTCTTATATTCAATTCCCTTTAATTCAAGCTTGTCGCCATGCCCTGGCAAAGTTGGAACAACGATTTCCCAATTCGTACGAGCCTTCAAATAACTTGCTAGCGGCTCCACTTCAAAAGGTGCGCCTGTAAATCCATGTATACACATGCAACCAATCATTTATGATCACCGCCAAATTTATATGATTTGATTTTATTTTACACCAAATGCTTTTTTCAATACTATTGATAGACACTGGTGGGAAAAAACCAGAAGGACCGGTTCTTTCAATAAAGGAAACACGGTGAGCGATATCGAACCGTTATTGACGCAATCGTTGCGACAGGGGACCTTGGGATAGGGGCTGGAGCTAGACAATTCTCTAATTTCAACGTTTAACTTTCTTATACTTTTAATAAAAATCCCTCCAACAAAATGCTCTTGTTGAAGGGACCTTTTTAATATTTCAGCCACTTTAATATTTCTTTCGGTGTGGCATTTTTTCCATACATTAATATACCTATTTTAAATATTTTCCCTGCTAGCTTCATAAACAGCCAGATGCTAATCAGAAGAATAATGATTGAAATAGATATTTCAATCCACGGCCAGCTTTCAAGCACAGAGAGACGCATAATTAATACAGCAGGCGATGTTAAAGGGAAGTACGAGCCTGCTTGTGCAATCATTCCTTCTGGGTCAGATATGACTGGTGAAAACAATGCTGCTGGCAGCCACGGCAATAAAAAAACAATCCCTTGAAAATTACTCGTTTGGTCCATATCCTCAAAAGTAGCTCCAATTCCGGCAAAAATGGCAGCAAACAGAAGATAGCCTAAAACCGCAATAAAAACGAGCAGCAATGTTTCTGGAACTAGCAAATATTCCAAAATTGGATAATCATTTTTCCAAATGAAGAATGGAACAATGATTAAAATCCATGCCAGGACTTGGGTAATCCCAAGAGCAAAATAGCCGATTATTTTACCTTGCATTAATTCAGAGGAATCTAATGATGAGAGTACAATTTCAGCCACCTTTTCCTTCTTTTCATTAGAGGCACTTTGAAAAATCATCATCCCAGTCATGACAATGGAAAAAAGAATGATGCCTGCGAAAACACCGGGAACTAATCTTTTTAACGGATCCGACTTCCATTCACTTACGTCATTTGATAAGGAAACCGCATCAATGTTAATCCCCTGATTAATTATATCTTTTTCTTGTTGTGATAAATGAAGATTTTCTATTTGCAGTTCTCTTAATGGCTGTACCAATACATTCATTTGTCCCCTAAAATCTTTGTCTATTTTTTCATTTGTATAAACAGTCAATTTCCCCTGTTCCATAAAGTCTTCACTGAAAGAAATATAAGCTGTATTTTCTGTCTTCTTAATTATTTCCTTCATCTCATTTTCATCTTTAATAGCCTCTTGAACATCCCAATCAATTCCTTGTGAGAGAAGTATTTTTTCAACGCTTCCCCAAATATTCATCTCATCCTGAACATAAACCTTTACATGGTCAGATTCACTTTTAAACATATCCAATAATGATGGCAATGATGAAAAAATGATAAAGAGAAGCGGTGTTACTAGTAAGGAAATGATAAATGATTTGTTTTTCATATTTTTCTTAAATTCCCAACGTGCAACCTTCATACTATTACGCATGCTTTTCACCCTCCCCCCATAGTTTTTTATCTGATGCAATATCGATGAATATTTCGTGCAGTGAAATCCTGCTCAGTGATAACTCTTGAATGTGTATATTATCGGGAAGCTGTTTTAGCCAAACTGATGGCCGAATATCCGCCTCTAAATATAAAGTCGCAAGCTCCCCGCTTTGTTCCACTCTTTGCACCTGGGGAAGTCTCTCCAAAATACCTTTTTCATTATGGCCTCGTACCGTACATTTATAGTTAGCATATTGCGCCTTCACTTCGTCCATCGTTCCAGAGATGACCTTTTCTCCACGGTGAATCATGAATAAGCGATCACATAATTCTTCCACCAGATTCATTTGATGGGCAGACAACAGGATAGCTGTCCCTTTATCTGCCAATTCTTTAATCTCAGACTTAATTACTTCCTGACTAACAGGATCCAAACCTGAGAAGGGCTCATCTAGTATCAGAAGATCAGGTTCATGGATAATCGAGGCAATGAATTGAACCTTCTGTCCCATCCCTTTTGACAATTCTTCAATCGAGCTTTTTTCCTTCCCTTCAAGCCCTAATTTCTTTAAATATGTCAATGCCCTTTCTTTTGCCTTTTTCACAGGATAGTCCTTCAATTCAGCAAAATAGAGCAGAATGTCCATAATACTAACCTTTTTATATAAACCGCGTTCCTCGGGAAGATAGCCAATTCTATGGCGAGGTATAGTTCCTGCTGAGCGTCCATGAAATTTTACTGTTCCTTCATCAGGATGAAGAATTCCCATGATGTTCCGAATTGTCGTCGACTTCCCTGCCCCGTTCGGCCCTAAGATCGCCATTATTTCCCCTTTATTCACTTCAAAAGAAATATCCTTAATAATTTGTTTATTTTTAAAAGATTTACCTATTTTGTTTACTGTCAAAACAGGTTCAGTCATTCCTCTCAGTCCTCTCTCCTATTTATGATGCCTTTCCTATAAGCATATAAGTTATAATCTCTTCTATTTCTAACGTCTCAGCTCGAAGCCATTTTAATTGCTTACTTGCTAAATACGACTCTGTTTCCTCCGCACATTTTGAAACAAGAATTCGCTCATTTTTCCGATCGATCACTCCTGGAATCGGCTCGTTTGGAATGAACTCATCCATCCAATACTGCTTAAATTGTCCCGTTAATTCTTCCTTTTCAAATTTCCCAAGCAGCTGTCCCTCTTTCATAACAACTACATAATCCGCAAGCTTGCGGATATCCTCCGCCTGATGGCTTGAAATAATAATTAATTTATCTCCTCTTTCCATCCATTCGACAATCACATCTAACAGCATTTGCTTTGAAGGAATATCCATATGTGCTGTCGGTTCATCGAGAATTAAAATATCTGCATCCCTTGCAAGTGTTAATGCAAGATTAAGTTTTTGCTGGACGCCTTGAGATAGTTTTCCGTACTTTTTTGTCAGCGGAATTTGATACATCTTCACTAACCGCTCAAATAGCGGTTGGTCCCATGTTGGATACCATTTCGAAACAAGCTCTCTCAGCTGGTTCCCATTGAAAGAATCACATCCTAATAGTGTCTGTGGTAAATAGGCAATCCTTTTTTTCCAGCCTTCCGCTTCACTGTCTATCAGCTGTCCAAATAATTTTATTTCCCCTTCATCTTGTACAGCTAAGCGCATTAAAACTTTTAGTAATGTACTTTTCCCAGCCCCATTATTGCCGACAATAGCAGTGATGGTGCCAGCCTCAAAGGACAGGTCCATTGGGCCTAATTGAAAATCATCCACATTCTTTTTTAAACGATTTATTTCAATCCATTTTTCCATCATTATTGTGTCCGCCTTTCTTTTCCAAGCTAGCAATGATTTCTTGAAAAACCACTTCAATCTGTTCAAGTGTATAATCGTGGCGAAGAGCTGTTTCTACAGCCTTTTCAATCGCATGATAAACTGCAGAAACGGTCACTTCTTCCTTCTTAGATGCCTCGATTTCCGCAACAAATGTCCCTTTCCCTTGAGTCGTTCGAATGAATCCCTGGTATTCAAGATTTTGATAGGCACGCCTTGTTGTGATCACACTAATCTCAAGCTCCTTAGACAAAACACGTATAGATGGCAGCGATGTGCCAGCTGGCAGCTGACCTCCTGCAATAAGCGCTTTTATTTGTTCTTCAATTTGGTGATAAATTGGCTCTCTTGATTCCTTTGAAAGTCGAATAGGAAGTTCCACTTAATCGCCACCTTCCTTATTAATCCATTAGTGTAAATAATCAACCTTATCAATTCTTTTATATACATAGCCTTTGTAATAGAAGAGACCTATAGCAGCCAGCAAAATTGATATAAGAATTGAAGGGAATGGCCATTCCTTTGCAGCATACATAGTCATTTCAACAATTCCTTTATTAAACACATTATAAATCACGATTAGAACAGCTAATATTCCACCATAGAATAGGACATTAACTACAACTGCCTTTAATGTACTAATCTTTTCACCGACATCACTTGCCGGAAACATGGAACCGCATAATACACCAAAACTTAGCCAGATAATTGAAAATACTAGATATGAACCTACAGGCATATATGCTCTATACTCTGATGAAAACGTATAGATAAGAACAAGCACTAATATATGAAAGGGAATTGAAATCGTAAAATAACTAATAAATCTGCTCAAAACAAGCACATTTTTTTTAATCGGCAATTGGTTAAGCATGATGAAGTAAGGGGAGACCCAGATATCTCCTCCCATCCTTTTTAATTGGTGCTCCTTTGGTCTAAAAGAGGTAGCAAGTACCCAGAAAGTGAATAAATAGAAGACGTCAAAAACAATCGGCGCATCATTTATAAGAGTGCTTGAAAATACCAATGTAAAAAAAAGTGCTAAACAAAATGCTACAGCAACAAGTGTAATAATTCCTTTCAATGATGCCTTTACTTCAAACATAGCAAGCCACCGTGCCTGTTTCCACTCGCTCATAGATAAGTCCTCCTTAACTGTTATACTGTTTATATCTATATACACACTATATGATAACTGGAAAGTTTTTGCAACTACTTTTTTCTAATAAAAAACATCCCCTGATTTAATAAAACTGAATCAGGGGATGTTTTTTATTTCTATTGTAATGCCGAGACAACTTCCTCGAGTCTCATTCCTCTTGATGCCTTTACTAATATGATTGTTTCTTCATTCACTAATTTTCTTAGTTCATCAATAAGCGGCTGTTTTTCTGTAAAAGCAAACACTCGATTTGCTGGCAGGGAAGCTTTTGCCCCTTCAGCAATATACTTTCCTAGGTTTCCAAATGTAAAGACATAATCTATTTTATTGGCATCAATGGACTCGCCCATTTTGCGATGAAATTCTTCCTCTTCTGGTCCAAGTTCAAGCATATCACCAAGAACAAGAATCTTATTTTTATATCCTGGAAGATGAGCAATTAACTCAATAGCTGCATACATCGATGTTGGACTTGCATTGTAAGCATCATTAATAATTTTTTCACCCATTTTTCCTTGCAGCAGCTCAGTCCTCATATTTGTCAGCTTCAACCCGGAAAAACCGTCATTCATCTTTTCATAAGGAATACCGAAAAAATCGGCAACAGCCATGGCTGCCATTGCATTTAATACATTATGCGTTCCTAAGACAGGCAGAAAAAATGTCTTCTCTGAAGCGTTGATGACAAACGAGCTCCCTGTATCATTTTGTTCAATATCCACCGGATAAAGGTCATTTCTTGTATTTCTACCAAATGTTTTCGTGACGAAGGTTTTATCTAAATCCTCTAAACGCTCCGTTAATAAAGGCTCATCTCCGTAATAAACAAGTAAACCATTATCCTGTAGTCCGTTTACAATCTCAAGCTTTGCTTCCGCAATCCCTTCTCTTGAACCTAGATCCAGAAGATGAGATTCACCTATATTTGTAATAATGGCTGCCTCTGGACGTGCTAAGCGGGTAAGAAAGTCAATCTCCCCCCTGCTGCTCATTCCCATTTCTAAAACGGCCATTTCTGTATCTGTTTCTAATCCAAGAATCGTTAATGGGAGGCCAATCTCATTATTAAAGTTCCCCTCTGTTTTTTGTACTTTGTACTTTAAGGAAAGAAGGTTTGCCATTATATCCTTTGTCGTCGTCTTTCCATTGCTTCCTGTAATCCCCACTACCTTAACATCTAGCTCATTGCGGTATTTACGCGCTAATTCTTGCAAGGCAATTAATGTATCTTCCACAACTAGAATAGGCAAATGCAATGGCGGGTTTGGAACATCCTTTTGCCAAAAGGCAGCTGCTGCTCCTTTTTTAATAGCTTCTTCTACAAATCGATGACCATCTGAGTTTTCACCCTTAAATGGAATAAATAAATGACCATTTGTTATTTTTCGTGAATCAATACTTACACCGTGTACGGTGGTATCTTTAAATGGCGCAACGTCATTCTCAACCTTTATCATTCCAGCAATTTGCTGCAGCGTTCTCTTGATCATCATGTACCTCCCTCTTCAGACAGCATTTATTAAGAGCATGAATGCGTCTTATGTATAAAGAGAGCACGCCGAAAACAATCGACGTGTCTCAGTTGTTTTCCTGCCGAGTTGTCTTATGCTTGTCGCCCCTGTGCAAGGCGCCTCCGCTTTTCTTTATTCCATCGTATGTTTAATATTTTGCTTTTCTATATGTCTTTCTATCGCAAGATTTACTAGCTTTTCAATAAGCTGCGGATATTCTACTCCTGTATGCTTCCAGAGCAGCGGAAACATGCTAAATGGTGTAAAGCCAGGCATTGTATTAATCTCGTTTATATACCATGTTCCTTCTCTTGTCAGAAAGAAATCCGCTCTTACTAGCCCCGAACAGTCGAGTGCTTTAAAGGCCTTGATGGCCATTTCCTTCAGCTCATTATATTCTGTATCCGTAATTTCAGCTGGGATAATTAATGCTGTATTGCCATCCTCGTATTTTGCCTTATAATCATAGAATTCTTTTTTCGGAACAATCTCACCAGCGACGGAGCATTCCGGATAATCATTCCCCATTATTCCTGTCTCAATTTCTCTAGCCGTGACTCCTTCTTCAATGATGATTTTACGATCAAATTGAAAGGCCTCTTTAAATGCCCGTTCAAGCTCCGAGCGGTTTGTACATTTACTAATGCCAACACTTGAACCCAGATTCGCCGGTTTAACGAAACAAGGATAGCCAAGCTCATTTTCTATTTTATTGTAGGCCTCATCCTTCGCATTTTCCCATTCGCTGCGGATAAACCATGTATACTTCACCTGCGGAAGGCCAGCCTGCGCAAAAACATTTTTCATAATAACTTTATCCATGCCTGCCGAGGAAGCGAGAACACCGTTTCCTACATAAGGAAGGTTCATAAGCTCTAACAATCCCTGTACGGTTCCATCCTCCCCATTTGGACCATGTAATAATGGAAAAATCACATCAAAGGGATCGCTCTGTTCAGATGCTTGAAATAAGGTAGGTGCTAAAGCTGCTTGTGGCAATGCTTCCGTTTTTGAAAACGCTAGTTCCTTTACATTTGTCACAGGTGCCAATAATTGCTGACCCTTCAACCATTCGCCGCTCTTTGAAATATATATTGGATGAATTTCAAATTTCTCTAAATCTAAAGCTTTTATTACAGCCATTGCCGTCTGCATCGAAACATCATGTTCCGCTGATTTACCACCATATAAAAGACCAATTTTTGTTTTTATCATTTAGACAAACCTCCATTTGGAATTGCACCTACCTATTTTACCACTTCCTTAATTAAGAAAGGGAGTGATTCGCAACTGTTAATTGAAGAAGTTTTTCCTAACTGTGTGCGCCCATATTTATATATGTATGAATCACTTAGAAGAAAGGAAACATTTCTTCGTATAATTTCTAGTTTACTTTTCATTTCCTTATTCTATTGCCTCTGCTTAATTTCAAAAAAAGCTACCTGATTTCGCAGGCAGCCTTTTTATGTTGCTATTTTTCAGATTCAACCATTTCAGATTCATTATATTTATATTTAGAACGGTCAATTGGAGTAAAGCCCTCAGGGTTATAGAAACGCAATAGATCCCCATTGACGACTCTATCTGAAAGAGATAATTTATGACTCGCACTTTCTTGTAATTTTTCTGCTTCAGCTAATCTGTCTTCTTCTACTAGCAAACCAGTTTTGGAATCATAGAACTTACCATCGATAGAAGTAATGGTTGAGCTTACAAAGTTTCCATTTCTGAAAGGAACCAGATCATCATGCTCTTCAGATAAAAGGTCTGTTCCAAACTGTACATAATCCTTTGTGTCGATCCCTAGCAAGTGAAGAAGTGTTGGAAGAATATCCATTTGTCCACCATACTCATGGTTCACTCCGCCTTGCATGCCAGGCACTCGAATAAATAATGGCACTCGTTGTAAACCTGTGCTCTCGAAAGATGTAATTTCTTTTCCTAACACTTTTTCCATAGCTTTATTATGATTTTCTGAAATTCCATAATGGTCACCGTACATGATAATAATCGAATTATCATATAACCCAGATTCCTTCAGATAATCAAAAAATTGCTTTAAGGCTTCATCAGCATAACGAGCAGTCTGGAAGTAGCGATCAACTGATTTATCACCAGTTGTATGAGGAGCCATTGTCGCATCTTCCTCTTTAATTGGGTATGGATAATGATGTGTCACCGTAATAAATTTTGTATAGAACGGCTGTGGCAATGATTCCAAAAGCGGAATGGATTGCTCAAAGAATGGCTTATCCATTAACCCATAATCAGCCAAGTCTTCAGGCTTCATATCATAGTAGTTGGAATCAAAAAACTTGTTAAAGCCAAATGATTTATAAATTTCATTACGGTTCCAGAAGCTGCCCGAATTTCCGTGAAATACTGCGGATGTATAGCCCTGCTGACCTAGAATAGCTGGTGCGGCTTGGAACGTATTTAATCCTTTTGTTGTAAATGCTGAGCCCGAAGGCAATCCATACAATGAATTTTCCAGCATAAATTCTGCATCAGCCGTTTTGCCTTGTCCTGTTTGATGGAAAAAATTATCAAAGTAAAGTGTGTTTCCTTCACTCGTCAAAGAATTTAGAAACGGTGTTACCTCTTCCCCATGCAGTTTGTAATTAATCAGGAAGTTTTGTATCGATTCAAGATGCAAATAGATGACATTCATGCCTTCTCCCTTACCGAAATATGCTGGATTTGGTTTAGCATAATTTGACTGAGTAAAGTTAATGACTTCTGTTATGTCATTGCTGTCTGCCATAACCCTTTGTGCAGATGCTTTCGTGCTTTGAACCGCATCATAGATCGTATAGTTATACATTCCTAAATATTTTACAATGTAGTTTCGGTCAAATCCTCTTGTTAATAGCTGGGGGCGGTCTGCTTCAGCTAAAGCAAGGTTTAAACTTGAAATTCCTAAAGCTAATGATAATAAAGCTGCTACCTTCCTGCGGCCAATATCTTTTACTTCCATTTTCACAAATTTAAAAGAAAGCAAGCCAATCAAAAGAATAAGATCAATAAAGAATAAGAAATCATACGGTTTTAAAAGTGAGCTGATGCTTCCACTAACATCTCCGAAATTTTGTGTCTGCGTTAAAGTTGGCAATGTAATAAAATCATTAAAGAACCGATAAAATAACACATTGGCAAATAAAAGAAATGATAATAGAAAATCAATGATCAACAGAAAAATATATTTTTTTCTTCCTTTAAAGAAGAAAGCCAGTCCCAAAAATAATAAGGATGAACCCAACGGATTTAAAAATAATAGAAACCGTTGCAGGGAACTTTCAATTCCTAAATCAAACTGTGTGGCTTGTACGATAAATGTTTTCATCCACAGTAGAACAACTGCTAAAAAGAAAAAGACCACATATTTATTTAATATATTTTGATCTTTTTGAAATCGTTTATTCATTTTTACACCTTCCCCTATTCTTTGCATTATCGCCGTATGAGCATGACCAAGATCCGTTTAAACCGAAAACTCAAAGAAAGGTTATTTATATATTGATTAATTAATTTTTATAGTTTTAACCGCGATAAACAATATAACATGTTTTAATAAAAAAATGAACTATTTTGATGTATTTACCAATATCCAGATTATGTCCTAAACGCTAGAGAAATGACTATTCCCCTGAAAAAATCGCTTTTACATGACGTATCTAATGCCCTGTAAGCTTTGCCCCAGCTTTAGGGTGAACGGCTAATCGATCAATTAAATTCGAGCTGGATTTATTTAAACCAGATAGTTGAACTGCAACTC
>NZ_JALDXW010000049.1:0-25178 GCF_032154635.1 Cytobacillus sp.
AGTGTACCATTTCGAAGGTGTTTTATTGTGTCTCATTTATCTAGGTTAGTCTACATGTATAGCAGCTTTTTTATTCCGAAGAAGTTTTGTTTATATATGAAGAAATTAAAATTAACAGATTACAAGACAAGATACTTTTTAAACTTTCGAGGTTTTGTTGCAAATACAACAAAAATACGTTAAATTAAGTTTATATATTTTTGTTGCATCTTCAGCAAAAACGCACTAAGGAGGTAAGCATGAAGGAAATTCTTCGAGAAATTGGAATGATAGCAAGAGCATTAGATTCTATTAGTAATATAGAATTTAAAGAATATGAACTTACAAAAGGGCAGTATTTGTACCTTGTGCGAATATGTGAAAACCCAGGAATCATTCAAGAAAAGGTAGCTGAAATGATAAAAGTAGATCGAACAACTGCAGCACGTGCGATAAAAAAACTTGAAATGAATAGTTTTATTGAAAAGAAAGATGATCACGATAACAAAAAAATTAAAAAACTTTTTCCAACAGAGAAAGGGAAACAGGTGTATCCGTTTATCAAAAAAGAAAATGACTATTCCAATCGTATGGCATTAGAGGGATTTTCTAAAACAGAAGCAGATGCCATCTTCAATTTTTTGCAAAGAGTAAGAAAAAATGTCGAAAAAGATTGGGAATTTGTTAAAAAGGGAAACAAGAGAAATTATTGAGGAGCGAGATATTTATATGACCATGAATATAAGAAAGTGTACGCTTGAAGATTTAGGCAATCTTCAAGAAATTAGTCATGAAACATTTAATGACACATTTAAGCATCAGAACTCACGCGAAAATATGAAAGCTTATTTGGAAAGGGCATTTAACTTAAAACAATTAGAAAAAGAAATATGCAATCCTGCTTCGGAATTCTTTTTTGTTTATTTTAATAATGAAATTGCTGGTTATTTAAAAGTTAATACCAATGATGCCCAGTCTGAAGAAATGGGGAATGAGTCGCTTGAAGTTGAGAGGATATATATAAAGAGCAAATTTCAAAAACTTGGGCTTGGTAAATATCTGCTGAATAAAGCGATGGCCATTGCGATGGAACGTAAGAAAAAGAAAATCTGGCTTGGTGTTTGGGAAAAAAATGAAAATGCTATCGCTTTTTATAAGAAAATGGGGTTTGTTCGAACAGGTGCCCACTCTTTTTATATGGGTGAGGAAGAACAAATAGACTTTATAATGACCAAAACGCTCATATAACTTTTTGGAAAGGTGGATGATTATGTATATTCCAAAGTACTTTAAAGTCACAAATAATGACGAAATTTGGGATTTTGCTCAAAATCACTCTTTTGGCACGATTATTTCAACAGAACAAGGAAAACCAATTGCCACTCATTTGCCATTAGGGGTAAATAAAAAAGGTGATGATTACTATATTACAGGGCATATGGCATATGGAAATCCTCAGTGGAGAACATTTGAAACATGTGAAGATGTGCTTGTTATGTTTCAGGGTCCGCATGCTTATGTTTCTTCTTCCTGGTATTCACATGAAAACGTACCAACTTGGAATTATCAGGCGATCCATATGTATGGAAAAGCAAGTATTTTAGACAAAAATGAGTTAATTAAAGAATTAACAAGAATGTTGGAAAAATATGAACAAAATCGTGAAAAACCAGTTTTATGGGATAAGCTTCCTCCTGAACTATTAGAAACTCAACTGAAAGGGATTGTTGGATTTAAGATTAAAGTGGAAGAAATCCAGGCCGCATATAAACTAAGTCAGAACAGAAATGAAACGGATTATATGAATATCATTGAAAAATTACAAAATGAAGGAAATCCAAATTCGAAACAAATGGCGGAACTGATGGAAAAGAGATTAAACAATAAAAACGAGTAAATAGTTTTGTAGTTTATATTTTTTAATTAGAGTCGGGGTCTCGCTAACATTTTCTCGGAACATCCACACTAAGACAGTATTTCCATAACAGACCAGGGTCAATTACTTGAATAATATTATACGAAAAATTCAAACTCTTTCCGTTCTCTAACTAAAATAATTGATATCATAAAAGGGAGTAATTATTGGCAGTTCAATTAAAGCGGGAGGAAGGAGCGGAAAAAGTGTTATCAAATATGGGTGTCCCGAGTCTAATACTCTTCATTCTTTTAACAATAATTATAGGTGGGGTATTTTTATTGTATAGAATTTTTAAACAGTAGCTGAAGATTAACCTTTATGTAAAAAAACATTAATGGTACATCATTATGGGATCGTCCTTTACAAGATGTACCACTATATATAATTGATATTTATAAAAAGGTCAGGCTGCCTTAAGAAGATGAACTCTGTAATACACAGGTGTCATCTTTTTTATTTTATTATTACAAATTCTTCCACATCTTTCGTAAGCAGAAACTTTCGTGACTAGAAATAGTTCGAAGGAACTTGTTTTTGTAAATAATCTGAAAATAATGAATGCTTAGTTACCAAGCTGTTTTTTCCTTGTTTAGTCTTATCTATTCATTTTCAAAAAAGGAAGAGGAAACGGGAAAAGATTATAGAAATACTCCAAGGAATACACATAAAAAAGAGTGGAGGAATGGAAAATGAATAAGCTTTGGAAGGTTTTAAGTTCAACGGCTTTAGCTGCATCGTTATTGGCTGTACCGATTGTTGGTTTTGCTGAACCAGGGCCAAGCCCTCAACAGGGGGAAAACCTATCGATTGAGGGATTCATTAGCTATGAAGAGCTAGGAAGAAAATTAGAGCAGATTAAAAAATCAAGCCAAGGGAAAGTGAAAGTTGAAACAGCGGGTAAAACAAATTTAGGGCGTGACATCTATAAGGTAACAGTTGGCCATGGGGATAAGGTTGTATTAATCGAAAGTGAGATTCATGGAAATGAAAAAACGGGAACGGTTGCGCTATTAAATATTTTGCAGAATCTTGGATCAAGTAATTCAAAAGAAGCAAAAAAGATTTTGGATGAATTAACGATCGTCGTTATTCCCATGATGAATGCTGATGGCTCCGAGCTTGATCGCCGTGCAAATGACATGGACTGGGCGGAGGTAGTTGCGAAATTTCCTCAGTTAGCAAATGTCCAGCCTTCCTGGAATTATTACAATTATCCAGGGAGTTACAATTATGATCTCGACCCGGGATTTGATGTGAATCGAGACTTTAATCCAGACTTAAATTATGTTCCTAAGCCTGAAGATTTTCCTGGAGCATCGAATAAATACGGCTGGTATATTACGCCTGAAGCGCAAACACTTAGAGATGTATATAAGAGTTTAAAGGAACAATTCGGAAAAGTAGACGTGTTCATTGATCTTCACCATCAAGGATTCCCATATGTAGAGGGGACGGATGATCGTGTAACAATGTCCATTTCAGGAAAGTTCGTTAAGCATCCAAACAGCCCTGGCGGGGAAAAATATGCTGAATACGCAGAAAACTATAATTACGATTTTTCAAGGCAACTAAATCTCGCCTTATATAATGCACTTCAGGAAAAAGGAAATTCTGTATTTACAAATATTTCGTTGTATGACCAAACGATCGACTTGCCAGGTACAGCTTTAGGAGCATTTGCATTAAATGGAAGCGGAGCCGTTCTCTTCGAAGTCAGTGGGCAAACGCAAAACTTCGGCCAAAAGAAGAGAGGCCAGCTCGTTAAAACAGTTGAAACAGGCCTCATGGGCATTATCAATAGTGTGACAGATGGAACTGTTTATCAATTAAACCCAGAAGAATATGAAAACATTCCGTTAAGTGTTAGAACTCCAGGAGGATTGTAAAAAAATAGTTGTTCATATGCCCGCCAATTGAAGGTTCAGTCAATTGGCGGCTTTCATTTTGTTTAACATATTTGAGTAGTTAAACCTATATGTGACTAGTCTCTTTTTCTTATTTTTGGTATTTCATATAAAATTTACAAAAATATAATTGTGAAGATAATAGAGGCGTGCTTAACTAAATGAGAAGAAGGAATAAATAAATTAATAGAATCTGGAGGAGTTCAAATGAGAGGTAGACCTCAGAAAAAGATTTTCGGCCTTATTCTGATTTTTACAATGATTTTTAGCCTGTTTAATCCGTTCCCTGAGCATGCATCTAGAGCGGCGGCAACAATTACTGTTGCGGAGGCCATTGCCAATAATAGTGGTTCGGCAACGGTTGAAGGGTACATCGTTGGTGTTACAAATAATGGTCCTAAATATCAGCATAGTGGACCTTTTACCGTTACCACCAATATTGCCATTGCAGATTCAGCAGATGAAACAGATGCAGCAAAAATCTTGCCTGTTCAGCTGCCATCAGGTGCTATTAGAACAGCATTGAATCTAGCGGATCACCCAGAGAACTTGGGAAAGAAAATTTATATTTCTGGTACTTTGACAGCTTATTTTGCTGTTCCAGGTTTGAAAAGCCCTACTTCTTATTCATTTGCCGAGGATACGGATCCTGATAAGGTTCAAGCTGTTACTGCTAATCCGGGTGGAGGTGCGGTTTTTAAAGGTACAAAAGTAGAATTAGCGACAGCTACAAAAGGTGCAGAAATCTATTTTACTTTAGATGGGTCTGAGCCTACTACATTCAGCACACTTTACACTGAGCCGATCGAAATCAATGCGCCAGTCACTATTAAAGCGATTGCCGTCAAAGCTGGTCTAACAGATAGTGAAGTAACTGAATACGATTATATGATCCAACGGGAGGATACGATCCGAATTCATGATATTCAAGGGTCTGGACATTATTCTCCATACGCAGATCAGAAAGTGGCAGGTATTGAGGGCATTGTTACTTATGTTGTAGATGGAAGCAATTTTTATATGCAAGACAGGCAGCCAGATGATGACCCCAATACTTCTGAAGGCATTTTAGTTTATAAAAAGTCCCATAATGTAAAAGTGGGGGATGTTGTAAAAGCTAGTGGTCAGGTGAAAGAATGGGTATTGGAAGGGTATGCTGAAAAACTGCAAACCGACCTCCCAGTCACTGAAATTAATGCAACTACGATTCAAATAATTGAAAGCAATCAAGAACTGCCTGCTCCTGTTGTAATAGGAGTCGATCGTACGCCGCCTTTGGAAGTGATCGACAACGACGGTTTTTCCTCTTTTGATCCTGAGGAGGATGGCATTGACTTTTTTGAGAGCCTTGAGGGTATGCTCGTACAGATTAATAACCCTAAGGTTGTAGCACCGCAGAAATATGGAGAAGTTATTGTTGTTCCCGAGAATATTCCCACAAATACAAAAGCCGGTGGATTACGCATTACAGAAACGGATTTTAACCCAGAAAGAATGACAATTGATATTAATGATCAATCATTTGTTGCTAAAATGGGGGATCGCTTTAATGGATCTATTCAGGGGGTTGTAAGCTATGGCTATAGCAATTATAAAATCCTAAGTGATAAAGCAAAATTGCCGCCATTGGTACCTGGGACAAATGAGCGCGAAGCAACAGCAATCTTACCGGAAGATGAAAAACTGACGATAGCATCATATAATGTAGAAAACTTTTCAACGAAAACGGATGATTCAAAGGTTACTAGATTAGCAGAAGCTATTGTGAAGAATATGAAACAGCCGGACATCATTGGCTTGACAGAGGTTCAGGACAATGATGGACCAACGGACAGCGGAACGACTGATGCCAGCCTAAGTGCGGCGAAATTAATCGCAAAAATAGTGTCTTTAGGCGGCCCTGCATATGTTTATACAGATATTGCCCCAGTAGATAAATTAGATGGCGGACAGCCAGGTGGAAATATTCGTGTTGGCTTCCTTTACAATCCTGAACGTGTATCATTAATGGACGGGATAAAAGGCTCTCCAACTGAAGCAGTTGCATTTGAGAATGGCAAGCTTACACTTAATCCAGGCCGTATTGACCCGACGAATTCAGCTTTCCATTCAAGCCGTAAACCGCTTGCAGCACAGTTTGAATTTAAAGGGGAAAATGTCATCGTTGTTGCAAACCATTTTAACTCTAAAGGCGGGGATCTTCCTCTGTTTGGAAAAACTCAGCCTCCAGTTTTAAATAGTGAAAAACAGCGGATGGAAATTTCTGCGGTTGTAAACAGTTTTGTTAAAGATATTCAATCCAAGGACCCGAATGCAAATATCGTATTGCTCGGTGACTTTAATGATTTTGAATTTTCTAATCCGTTGAAAGCATTAAAAGGACAAGAATTAACAAATATGATTGAAAAAGTTTCAGCAGAAGAGCGCTATACGTATAACTACCAAGGGAATGCACAGGTTTTAGATCATATTTTAGTATCCAATAATTTAGCAGCTTCAACTGAAGTAGATATTGTTCATATTAATTCCGGCTTTATGGAAGAACATGGCCGTGCGAGCGACCATGACCCTGTATTAATTCAAACGACTCTGAAGGATCCAGTTAAGCCAGAAGAACCGAAGTATGACAAAGTGTACGATCTGGTCAACTTCAAAGCAAAAAAACTTGTCATCGGTCAGGATAATACGTTAATTATTATGGATAAAACCTCAACAATCACCGAAGGCATTTGGCTGAAAAAATCAGCTACCCTTAAAGGGGAAGGCTTAAAGGAAACAAGAGTTGTAATAAGCTCTGCGAAAAAAGGTACGGTTGTTGACCTTACTGGAACAGAAATTAAGGAAGTTCTAATTGAAACGAATAAGATAGAGGAAATTAGAGGGGCAGAGAATGTCATGCTATGGTCATTGGACAAAAAGGCTGATCCTTCCTCTATTAAATTTACAAACTCGAAAGGAGAAGAGATTCCGTCCCCTTTTGATCCTAAAGAGAATCATTCACTGCTTCTGATTAATTCTTAGGAAAAATAACGGCAAAAAAATTTAATTGTGTTTTCTGTAAAAGATATTTTAAATAAGGTTAGGCAGCATGAAGAAGATGATCTCTGTATTGAACAGGGGTCATCTTTTTTTAGTTCCATTTTTATCTAGTCGGAATAAACGAAAAAGTGTAACTATTTGTATCTTCATACGTCATTAAAGCAATTAAAAATTATTAGAAATTCAGTTCGAAAGAGGTGAATTATTTGGAGGAAGAACTAGCATTACAAAAGTTAAATGATTGGTACTGGAGCCATAGCGATGAAATTTATCGCTACATCCTTATGCTAACTGCTGATCATGAATTAGCTAAAGATTTGACGCATGATACTTTTATTAAAGCGTATAAGAGCATGAGAAGTTTTAGAGGTGAAGCAAGTGTAAGAAATTGGTTGTTTCGTATTGCAAGGAATACAACAATTGACGATGCACGAAAGAGAAAGCCCTTTCGATTTATAGTTGATTCCTATGCCTCCCTTGCGACAAACGATTATCTTCCAGAGCAAGTCACACAATTAGGGGAAAGTGAGAAAGAACTTTATCATTCCCTTATAAAATTAAAAAGATCGTATCGAGAGGTCATCATTTTAAGGAAAATAAAGGAATTAACAATCCGAGAAACAGCAGAAATTTTAGATTGGTCTGAAGGTAAAGTAAAAATTACCTTGTATAGAGCTTTAAATGCCTTAAAGAAACAAATGTTAAAGGAGGGGTATGTGCATGAATAAACACAATGAAGAAACTAAGTTCGATAATTCATTTAAAGATTTTCAAAGGATCGATTTAGATGGGGAAGATAAAGCTGTTATCCATACTAAGATTATAGAAACGATAGAACAAGCTAAAAGCCGAAAAGTTAAGTGGGATAAACAGAAAGTTTTAACTACTGTTTTTTCAGGAATATTCATCATTTTTGCAGGCTATTTTTTAGCTGCCTTTGTTGAAAACAATTATCAAAGTGCTGACCAGAAGGTTAAATCTCCATACACGGATCTTGAAAAAGAACTTTCGGATGCAATGAAAACACCTGTATATATTCCATATCATAAGGACCTTCCCTTAAAAATGTCTTTTCTCATGATGGACAGTAGGGGCGTAGGTGAGGAAATAATAGAAAGTAAGGCTGCAGTTGCTAGTCTTGCTTACAGTAATTTTGATGCTGATAAAGCGGGTGCTAAAGAATTTAAAAGAATAAATGAACCAGGAGTGATAGGAGGAGAACCAATTGAGTTACTTTATGGTGAATTTATAAAAAAAGAAAAAATAAAGGCTTATATCCATATTTTAAGCCTAGAAGAAAGTGGCAAAAGCTTAATTAATAAATTTTTATATGGTGATAAAAAAATAATCGCAGGACATCCCGTTAGTTATAGAGTAATCGGAGATAAAATAATAGGAGAGTTCATGTCTTTTACTTTTAAATATGATAATAATACAATATATGTTTTTGTATTTCCTTTAAATAAAGTGACGGAAGATTTTGCAATATCTTTTGTAGAAAAGTCAATTAAGCAAATAATACGGTGAATATTTAAAAAAGGGATCAGCCATTGATCCCTTTTTGTGTTAGTAAACTTAAGCTAGAGGGTAGCGTTTGTTCAATAGGAGGTAATTGACTTTAGGATGGTTCAAAGCCTTTATAAATATCCTGTAAAAGGTGCTGTGCAAAGGTCAGTCACCCTGACTTTTTGGACAGCACCTTATTTTTATGGCTATTTAATAATTTTAGGATACGTGAAGAGACCTTAAAAAATCTTGTTTCTATCTCCAGTCTTCGTCAAGTTTTATTCATCCGTTCTATATATTGGAATCTTCATAGCCAACAGCTGGGAATTTTTAATTGTTTGTTTGCTCAACGTATTTTTGGAAATGATTTAAAATCGCCTGCCATCCTTGTTGCTGAAACTCAAATGGATTTGTTGGATCGGCATCAAAAGTTTCAATTATTTTGGTTTCGTTTTCTTGACCCTTAAAAGTGATTCTTACTTTTCTTCCATCACCCATGGTATAAGCAATCACCTCATGCAAACATACTTCATCATAGATCCCGCCAAAATCAAAACCTGCACTGCCATCTTTTGCTTCCATTCTAGAAACGAATTTACCGCCCGCTCTTAAGTCATTTTCTGCAAATGGTGTATGCCAATCATCCGAAGCGTTGTTCCATTTTGTTATATGCTTGGGCTCAGTCCAATAATTCCACACCTTTTCTAACGGTGCTTGAATGGTTGCTTCTACTGTAATTTTTTTTGATGAAGTTTGCATGTTATTTGCCTCCTCTTTCAACCCAAATTTTTTAGACATCTGCCACTGCAGGTGCCTGGATATATTATATGTGTTTATTGTTAATTAACGCTATTAAAAATAGTTTGAAAATAATTGAGGTAGATAGTTTATAACGAGGGAACTTTATTAGTACAAAGATAATATAGTTGTTAAATTTATAATAAAGTCTATTAAAATAATAATAAAGTTGTTAAAAAATGTGAGTCATTCTATTCAACAGTCGTGCCTGATTCTGGAATAAACTTTTACCAAATGGGCACTTTAACTCATTCTCGACTATTTTTAAAAATTTTCATCTACCAAGGGTTTTCCTTCTTGATCAACCATAACGGTTAGTCCACTTCCAGCAGCAGTAAGATTCAACATATAGAACCCCCGTCTAGTTATAAACGAATAATCTTAAAAAATTCTAGCTTTCCTTGAGTATAAATAATTTCAAAACGTTTGCAATCCATAATCCCATTCTCCCTTAAAAGTACAATTCTTAATAACCTTCTTAATTTCAACATATATATATGCCACTCAATTTAAAGCTATTATTCAAGAATCTGGCCCTTTTCATGAAGAAAGACGCTTTCCTTATTTCAGAAAAGCGCATAGATGTAGCTTTGGAATAAAGATGGATTAAAAAAAATTCCTCAACCCTTATCTAACAGTAACTTCAAAAACTCTAGTATGAAAAAAGATTGATCAAAATAGATTCTTTTTTCGGGATACAACCAAATCTTTCATAAAAAAATTTGATCATTTTAGAGGGGCATGTCATTCACATTAGACACAAAATGCGCAGCTTTTGCATACTGACTTGGTTAAGATATATGAGTCCCATACCATCATGGTGGCGTATGCTGGTATGGCTTTGGAAAATTAATGTTTGATTTGATCGATAATGTCGAATAAAGCTTCGTTGAATAGCTCCTTCTGATCAAGCATTGTCACATGTCCAGCATTTGGTATTGAGTAAAATTGTTTCATTGGCGCATTGAGTTGTTCAAAGTATGTGCGAGCGAGAGGATAAGGCGTTTGCCAGTCATCTTCGCCATGGATATAGAATACTGGAACTTGATAGTCTGAAGTTAACATATTTAGATCATAGGATTTAAACAAAGATTCCAAAATAGCACGCTGTTTTATTTCTAGTATATCGCTCATTAACATGTATTTAATATCTTTGAACGAGTAAAAGGGAGAAAATAGTACGCTCGTGACTAGTTGGAGTGATGGTTGCATCGCAAGCTTATACTTACCCTGCAACTTACGGAGTTTGATTAGCTTCTTGATCATGGCATCACTAAATGGGTGCTCGGGATAAGGGCTTAAAGCCTGTAAGGTGCTAATATCTTTCTGATTTCCTACTTGATTGCTGCATTCCAATGCTTTCTCGTAGCCAATTCGTTCGTTTTCAAACATATTTACAACTTGTCCAACTCCGATATAGGCTTGAACCATCTGCGGAAATTGCAAGGTGAATAGACTCCCTAAGATAGAACCCCATGAATGACCAAGCAGAAGGATTCGCTTTTTGTTATATTTCTTTTGTAAATATCTCACAACTTCATATGTATCCTGTAATGCTTGTTCAATCGTTGTTGTCGGCGTGACTTTCTGGGGATCATTCGCAAAGAAGGTTTTACCGCTGTTTCGCTGTTCCCAGTGAACAACGGTTACTTTATCTTCCCAAGGAAACTGAAAGTCTTGGGCAAAGGGAAGCATCGGACTGCCAGGACCTCCGTGCAGGAATAAGAGGACGGGATGATCCTTATTTTCACCACGATGATATAAAAACTGCTGGATTCCACCGATCGTCACATACTCTCCCTCATCTATTCCGTTTGGTGTATGAATTTGACAGGATGCTGCACGCTTCTTTGTGTAGAGAAACCAATAAATCGCCATACTGATAGATGCTATAGCTGCTATGGAAATAATCAGAGATTGATTCATGTGAATGCCTCCTCTAGTTATTTTTGGTTGAATTTTGCTTACACTTGCTTAGATATTCTGCAATTGCGTCTACAAGAATGCTTAATGCTTGTGCTCTTCCTTGTTCACCGTATTGGTTATGATTAGAGGCAATAAAATGCAAGCCATCCATTAAATTCGCAAGTACGCTATAATCACATTGAGTATCCTCTATCCCCAACACATTCATTGTACGCTGAAAATTAGTTTTGGATTTTTCCTGTTCCTTTTTGTTAATAGGATCTGGAAGCTTGCGCAACAAATATTCCAGGTCCGATGGCTGAATATAGAGTGCAAGGCTATCTGGTGCCAAGTAAATTTCATGAAGTGCATGCGTAATCTTGTCCTTAAAATGCCCCGAGCTAGCTCCGATTTCAAGAATTCGGTCAAATAAAGCTTGCTCATTTTGCCTCATAATGTGGTAGAGAAATTCTTCCTTGGAAGGATAATAGGTATAAAAGGAACCTTTGGCTATTTGCACAGCTGCTGTAATATCGTCAACCGTAACTCGCTTCATGCCTTTCTTACGAATGAGCTCTATTCCTTTGACATACATTGCATATTTGATTTGCTCTTTCTCCTGCTCACTTATGATCTTTGGCATATGCTCTTCTCCTTTAATGACTATTTATAATGAATTGAGTCAATATAAATATAATAAGACTGAAATCTGCTGAGAGTCAATGGAATTAGCATAAAAATAGCTGAATTAAAATTTAGAATATGTTGTTCAAATTTAAAACGCAGCACATACTTGAGCACTTAATGGAGATTAATTTCTTTGTTAAGATTTCTTTATTGACTAATCAGTCCGAAATGAATAAAATAATATTCAGAAAGGAGGCAAGTATAACAAATGGCAAGAAATAAAGAGTTTGATCCATCTATTGTGTTACATAAATCTATGGAGATTTTTGGACATTATGGCTACGAAGGGACTTCGCTGCAAAATTTAATAGAAGGTTTAGGAATCGCGCGTCAAAGTTTATACGACACTTACGGTACAAAAAGGGATCTGTTTATTTCTGCAGTCAAACATTATATCAATGGAAAAAGTGCGGCTGTAATATCGTATTTAGAGAGTCCTGGGTCAGTAAAAAAGGCAATTACTGAAATTTTCTATGAGGGAATTACTGTCTTAAAGGATGATTCAAGACGTAAAGAATGCTTTATAATGGATAGTGCAATCGCTCAAGTACCTCATGATTTGGAAATCGCAGAGTTTTTCAACCAAGATTTAAAACGGTTAGAAGAAGCTTTTTATAAAGCATTAGTACGCGCTCAGGAACAGGGAGAACTTGGAAAGCCAAAAGACTTAAGTGCTTTGGCTAAGTATCTGAATCATTCCAGGTATTCATTAACACAGGTAGCTAAGTTATCATCGGATCATAAAGTATTAGATGATTTTGTTTCTGTTATTCTCACGACATTGGACTAAAAGTGAAGCTAATTAAAAGGCTTCATTCTATTTTGATTATTTTTGACCGTTCAGTCCGAAATATTAATTTTATATGTATTGTTTTGATTATTTTTTTATGTAAATTATAGACTGTTCGGTCTGAAAAGAAAGGAAGAATATTTAATGAAAAAAAAGCAATTTAAGGGGTTAGCCCTAACTCTTTTGGCTGTATCTCAACTAATCTTAGCACTCGATTACACGATTATTTTTGTAGGTTTGCCATCTATTGCTGCAGAATTAGGTTTCTCTGCAAATTCATTACAATGGGTAGTAAGTGCATTTTCTCTAGTTTACGGAGGATTATTACTAATAGGAGGAAGATTGTCAGATTTATTGGGAAGAAGAAAGATGTTTATAATAGCAATCGGATTATTCGGTTTCGGGTCTCTGCTTGGAGGGTTAGTTAATTCTGATATGATGCTCATTGTAGCAAGAGGTATTCAAGGACTAGGTGGAGCACTATTATCTCCTGCAACTCTATCATTGATTATGTCAAATTTTAAGGAAGGCAAAGAAAGAAACCATGCGATGTCAGTATGGGCAGCAATGGGAGGAGTCGGTTTATCCCTCGGGTTATTGCTTGGCGGCCTGTTAACAAATTATTTTGGATGGGAAGCAATTTTCTTAGTAAATGTACCAATTACAATTCTAGTTATTTTACTGGCACCAATTGCTCTTCAAGAGAGTAAAGTTACTTCAACTACACGTCATTACGATTTAGCTGGTACTGTTTCAGTGACAGCAGGAATGATTTTAGTGGTTTATTATCTAATTCAATCGCCGCTTGAGGGCTGGACAAATCAGACAACAATCATCCCTGGATTTATAGGAGTTTGTTTACTTTTATTGTTTGTAATGATTGAGAAACGTACAAGCGAACCATTAATACCTTCTAGTCTGATTCGTATTCGCAGTTTAACCAGCGCTACAATCAGTGCCGCTTTGTTTTCTGCATCTTTTGGTACACTTTATTATTTTTTAACTCTTTACACTCAAGAAGTATTACATTTCTCTGCGATTCAATCAGGAGTGAGCTTTCTACCTTTAACACTTAGTGCTTTAGTAGGTTCTAAGTTTATTAATAGAATGATTAGTCGAATAGGGATTGCTGGAACAATGGGGACTGGAATGGCACTTGGAGCGCTTGGTTTTATTATTCTTACCCAATTAACTGTATACGGCTCTATTTGGGCAATGATAGTAGGTACTATTATTATAGGTTTGGGTCAAGCATTTGTATTTACAACCATGTTTATTGCTGCTAGTTTAGGTATTGAAATGAAACAACAAGGTATTGCAGCTGCTATTATAAATACAGGTCAACAAATTGGCTCCGCAGTGGGGTTGGCTGTAATTATGGCAATCATCTCAGCTACCTTCAATACTAGTGGTTCATTGGAACAAATGGGGAATGCCCTTTTGACCGATGCAGTGCGTATGGCATTGATTATTGAAGCTATAATTGCCCTTGTTGGGTTATTAGTAGCATTTACTTTAAGACAAAAGAAATCGTCTTCATTGGTAACAAATAAATCAATGGATAAATGATTAGATAATGGAACAATAGCAGAATTATTGTTCCAGAAGGAAGGACTCGTAATAATTGACACTAAATTTATGAAGGAATGAACTTCCATTAAATGGTAACAAGAGTGAAGATAAGTGGCTGTCTTTGGGCAGCCATTGTTTATTGTGCTAATGAACAGGATTAGGGATTAGGTCCTCTAATAAAGAAAGTATATCTTTTAAACGCGGCTCTCGGAGTGCCATATACGTGAATTGATTGCTAATCATATAATAGAGGTCTAGCAGAACTTTATTTTTATTAATTAACGTTTCCATGACACTCAAAATAATGGCTTCGTACCGTGTTTCTTTTTATTATTGCTAAAAGTGAAAATGAAATTGATTATAAAATTTTCAATCAATAAAGGGCTTTATCATTCAGTAGTAGTAACAATGCTGATTATAAATCAAAATTTTGTTTATAAAAATGGCAAGGAAAATGGATATGCCGTCAAGGGAGTGGTGAAATCCATTCCTTTTTTGTGATTTAGAACGAGGGCATTTTTCTTCGTGTGTGAAGTGGATGGTAAAAATTATTCAAAAGTGGATGGGTCAATTCTTTTTAATTTAATTTATACTGATTACTTAAATGCAGGTGATTAAATCATTTTTTATAGAGGTGGACGATGAAATTACTAATAGCCTTTGTCTTATTTATTTTGTTAATTGCCTTGGTTGGGACTTTAATGGTAACGAGGAAAACGGATGAAACATATAGTGAAACGACGAAAAAAAATACGACTAACTTAACATTAATATATGTTGCGGTTATTTTTTTATCTATTATCGCCCTTGGTGTGTACATTAGCTTTTTTGCTTAAAGGAGTTAGCTTTAACCATATATGGATCAGGAGAATTCAAAACATGATCTAATTTTCGTTATAATAGATCAAAGTAACAAAAAATAGTTTACAATTTTGAATGGAAAGAGATGGAGTGAAATGGACTGGAATCTTGACCGAAAAGCTAAAAAGCCGATATATAAACAAATTGCCGAGTTTATTGAAAACGGAATTGCTGATGGGACCTTTCCGCCAGATAAACCTCTTCCATCCGAGAGATGCTTAGCTAAAGAGCTACATATCAATAGAAGTACAGTTGTATCTGCATATGATGAGCTTGAATCAAATGGTTTAGTTCAACGAATACGCGGAAGTGGCACGATGATAAGCCAGGATATATGGGGGATAACGAAAAAACGTATCCCTAGTTGGAACAGATATATAGAAGCCGGTTCATTTTTGCCCAATTTGCCGCTCAACCAAAGAATACGTAAAGAGATGGAAGAGAAAAAACTAATTAATCTAGCCAGCGGTGAATTATCAGAAGATCTCTTTCCAACGAGTGCATTAAGGGAGATTACGTCCACTCGCTCGTTTATCGGTCGGTTAGGTTATGATCATCCTCTGGGGAATGCAGCATTGAGGACAACCATTGCAAAGCATGTGAAGGAACTGCGAAAAATTGAAACAAGCTTCGCTTCAATTTTAATTACTTCTGGAGCGCAGCAAGCTTTGCATTTAGTCGTTCAATGTTTGTTAAAGCCTGGCGATGCCGTTTTAATAGAGGACCCGTCCTATCATTACAACCTTCCAATATTTCAAACAGCAGGTATAAAAACGTACTATTTACCGGTCAATGATGAGGGAATAGACACGGATGAGTTATTGGCATTACATAAAAAACACCGCATTCGAATGATATTTTTGAATCCAGCCTTTCAAAATCCAACAGGCACTTTGCTAAATGCGAAAAAGCAGCAAGCTATTTTGGAGATATCTTCTGAACATGGCATACCTGTAGTGGAAGATGATCCATATAGTCTAATGTCTTTTAAAGGCGAAGGGGTGTCAACGTTAAAGTCAATGGATAGGCACGGGAATGTTCTTTATATTAGTTCTTTATCAAAAGTTGTCGCTTCGGGTCTTAGAATCGGCTGGATTATTGGTCCGAGTTCAGTAATAGAAAGGTTATCTGATGCCAAACAGCAAATTGATTTTGGACATGCGAGCTTTACTCAATGGATCGCTAACGATTTTTTGGAGTCAGCGCATTTCCATTCACATATTCAGAAATTAGTGAAGGAACTAGAAAAACGGTGCTATCAAATTGTCTCAAGCCTTCATTACTTTTTAAAAGATCAAGTAGAATTTACGATTCCGCAAGGTGGGATCCATATTTGGTGTAAATTAAAAAAAGACGTAGATGAAATGAAGTTATTGGAAAACGCGATTAAGCGGGGAGTCATCTATGTACCTGGTGGAATAATGGGATCTCAAAAAGGGCATGTGCGATTTACCTTTGCCAGAGAAAAGGAGAAGGCTATCGATGAAGGAATCAAGCATTTTGCAGATGCCCTACATTCTACTATATAAAGGAGAATCAAGGTTGAACCATGATTCTCCTTTTGCCGTACTTTAGGGGTGCTTCCACCAAATAACTTTATTCCTGGTTCAATTCTGCTTGTTTCATACAATATTCCATTGCCTCGTTAAGCCATTGCTGCTCATCATCAGTAAACGGGGAGGGTGTCATATTTTCAAGTTCCTGAATATCCAGTTCTTCGACGTTAGCATCAGCTAGTTTTTGCATCAAATCCTCACCAAGAAATGCAAAAGATGCTTCTAGAAACGTTTTAATCATTTCTTGTACTATTGGGTCCTCTACAGGTTTGCCGTAAAGTTGTTTTACTTCCTTAGCTAATTGAATAAATGTCTGATCCAAGGTGGATTTCTCTTCTTCTGTCTTCTTTGACAATTCTTCTGCTATATCAGGTTGCATGTGCCGTTCCATCCATTCCTTTTGTATATTCTCTGTTTGCATGCTATGGATGAGAGTGAATAAAATGGCACTATCTACTTCGCCCTCTTCCTCAAGTAACTTAATAACTCTCTTAATAGCTGACATTGATTGTTCAATTTGTTCTTTTTCTTCTTCTAATGCTTGTAAGTGAAGAGTTAAAGTTTCATTTAAATCATCAGTAAAACTCGATTCGTGAAGCAAGTTGTTGATTTTTTCGAGACTATACCCAAGAAACTTAAGACTTACGATTTTCTGCAAGGTTAGAATATCTTGGTGTTTATAAATACGATGTCCGGACGTAGGATGCTTTTCTGGCTGTAAAAGACCGATTTCGTCGTAGTAATGCAAAGTACGGATGGAAATTCCTGTCCTTTCTGAAAATTCCCCAATAGAAAACTTATTATTTCCTTTCATCAAAATCCCTCCCATAAAAAGTATAATTTCATTATAAAACCTGACGTGGCTGGAGGTTCAAGCAGAAATTTGGGTGATGATGAAAGTTTATATATCAGGAAGTAAATTGTACGACCATTTTGATTCATTAGCTAAATTATGAAAACTAAGTTGTTAGCCTTTTTAAAAAATTTGAAGGAGTTCATATCAAAATTTTCAATCCTGACATACAAGATGTCAGGATTGAAGGTATATTCTGTAATTATCCCAATATTGAAAGGAGTTTTAGTATGAGTACATGTAACTTTGAACAGACAAACCAATCTTCAGATCAGGTGGTTGATTCCATTCATCCCTTCCGTATCGAGGTTTCAAAAGTTGATCTTGACGACTTGAAAGAACGATTAAATCGAGCACGTTTGCCAGATGAACTGCCGGGAACCGGATGGAAACGCGGTGTGCCGAAGTGGTATATGGAGGAACTGAGTGATTATTGGAAAAATAGCTATGACTGGCGTATGCATGAAGCACAACTTAACGAGTACCCTCAGTTTTTAACAAAAATTGACGGGCAAAACATTCACTTTCTTCATATAAAGTCGCACGAACCTGATGCAACTCCGTTGATGCTCATTCACGGTTGGCCGGGATCGTTTGTCGAATTTCTGGATGTTATCGGTCCTTTAACGAATCCACGTGCTCATGGCGGGCAAGCTGCGGATGCATTTCACCTTGTTATTCCATCCATACCGGGCTTTGGATATTCCATCCCATTAAGTGAGCCAGGCTGGACACCTTGGCGTATGGCGGAAGCTTTCATTCAGTTAATGGAACGACTCGGTTACAAACAGTTCGGGGTACAGGGCGGTGACACCGGCGCATTTATCGCTCCTGAGATGGGACATATTTCACCAGAACGAATAATTGGTATACACCTCAACGCGTTACTTACTTTTCCATCAGGTGAAGAAGGTGAGCTGGATCATTTGACAGAAGATGAACAAGCACGTATGACAAGATTGGAGACGTTTAATGATGGTTATTTGCAAATACAATCTAAAAGCCCACAAACTCTGGCATACGGACTAAATGATTCTCCAATCGGCCAATTAGCCTGGATTGCCGAGATCTTTAAAAGATTGTCAAATACTATGGATGGTTTGGCCGAGCAATCAATTAGCCGTGATCGAATACTGACGAATGTTAGCTTATACTGGTTTACCGGAACGGCTGGTTCATCAGCTCAAGTTTATTATGAGTCCATGCATGACGAAGCTGCTTGGGTGCCAAAGGGGCGTGGTACAGTTCCAACTGGAGTGCTGTTATCCCTGTCTCAGGATACAGCAATCAGAAGTTTAGCTGAAAAAAAGCATAACATTGTTCGTTGGAAAGAATATAAAAATGGCGGTCACTTTTTTGCCTTAGAACAACCTGAACAATTTGTTGAAGATGTACGTATGTTTTTCAGGATTGTTCAATCATAATAGTCTGCACGTAGTGAGAAGAAAAGGGATTGAAATGTATACTTGTAAAGTAGTATGTTATGTCAGAGAAAGTTCTATTAATATTGATTTTACCTAATGAAATAGAGGCTGCTAGAAAAGTTTATTCATATGAGGAGGGAAGAAGATGAAACTCGATCGTTTGCTGGGCATCACGATGGCTTTGTTAACCAAAAGGAGAGTGACAGCCACGGAGTTAGCTTCTAGGTTCGAGGTCTCTATTCGAACAATCTATCGTGATATTGAATTAATTAATCTATCGGGTATCCCTGTTACTTCATTCTCTGGTACAGATGGCGGTTTTGAACTAATGAGCGGGTTCTTCTTAACTAAGCAATACTTCTCAATTGATGACTTTTCTGTGATCTACAATCTTTTAAAGGAAATGGATGGTGCGGTTGGAGGGAGAGAATACACAACTATAATCAATAAGCTTAGTACCTTACAGCCTGCCCTCTTACTTGAGGATCGGCAGGACAAAATTATTTTCGATATGAGCGCATCGGAGGAAGAGAAGGAGATTATTTTTCCCTTGCTAAAAGCGATCGATCAAACGAAAAGGATTGAGTTTACTTATACAAATGCTTTTGGCCACGAATCAACCAGAAAGATAGACCCGTTGAATCTTTTATGGGAGCGGGGAACTTGGTACATAGACAGCTATTGCCTATTACGAAAAGACAAGCGCTATTTTCGCGTTTCAAGGATAACTAATCTCGAAGTGTTAGAAGAGCCATTTACTCGGAAAATACAGTACAAACGTCTAGATCAAGAACATGGCACAAACACCCACCTCCGTTTTGCTTTATCGGCACAGCCTCGAGTGTTCGAGCAATTTGCAGGAGAATTTACACTTCACGGAGATTTTATTGACGTACAAACCATATTTTATTCAAGAGAGTATGCGATCTCAGTCATTTTAAGCTATGCTGAAAAAGTTGAAATTATTTCCCCTGTTGAACTGAAAAATGATTTGATGCAAAAGATTAATGATATCCAAAAGGTTTATTTAAATTGAATGCCTATCATATGCATAAATTGACAGAAATAACGCCGGTAACCTAATTCTAACGGGTATTGGCGTTGATTTTTCTTTGTGTCAAAGTATGTTCAAGTTTCTAGACGTATAGGAATTTGACTTTTTTATTATATATAGAGATGTTTTTGCTATTTAGTTCGGCTCTACATGAACATGCACATCATATACCCCATAATCTTTCATCATGACTTTTTCGACATGGGTTGCGATATCATGTGCTTCTTTAATATCCAACGTGGAATTAACAAGAATGACAACATCTATGACCTCATTATTTCCATAGTATCTTCCCTTAATTTCTTTTATTCCTTTCACGCCATCCACTTTTGTGATTATTTCCTGATAAAGTTGAATTTTCTTTTCATCAAATCCATCTGAAAGTTCATGGGAAGCTTGTTTAAAGATGTCCCAGGCGGTTTTACAAATTAGTAGTCCGACAATAATAGCAGTTACTGTATCCAGCCAGGGCATTTTTAATTGGGAGCCAAATATACCAATGGCTGTTCCAATACTCACCCACGCATCAGAAAGATTATCTTTTGCGGCTGCCATAACGGCTTTGCTGTTAATTTTATTCGCTAGCTTTTTGTTGTAAAGATATACAAAGTACATGGCTAGTGCAGAAAAAACACCTACATAAGCCGCCATAATATCTGGCGCTTCTTTTTCTCCTTGAAACATGGAGGTGATCGCATCTATTAATACTTGCAGACCTACTGCTACCATAATAAAAGAGGCGACCATTGATGCAATCGTTTCACTTTTCCAATGTCCATACCGGTGATCTTTATCAGGCGGTCTTTGTGATAATTTAAGTCCAATGAGTACAGCGATAGATGCAATAATATCGGTCGTATTGTTAAGTCCATCCGCTTTTAAAGCAGCAGAATCACTCATGTATGCAATAACTAATTTTATGATAGATAGACAGATGTAGGCGAGAATACTAATAATTGCCCCGCGCTCACCTAATTTAAGATTTTTATATTTTTGCTCCTCCAAATAACATTCCCCCCCATTACCCCTTGATCATGATACAACTTAAAAGATGGGTGGGTCTAGAGCAACCTTTTTGTACAGTTTTATATAAGTAAGTGAAAGGCAAGTAAGTTGCGCTTGGGAAAAAACGCTAATAACAAGCATTGGGGAATGATCTCGGATATCATATTGACAGAGGGCTTCTGTAAATTGAAAAGCATACTACCAATTAGTGATGGTTGCTAGGATTGAGATACATAGAATAGGTATCCCTACTAAGGCTGAAGCGACGGTTATTAGCTTTCTAATTTGATGCCCACTTTTAAACATTTTCTCCAATACTAAATAAATCAGTATTCCAATTAAACCACCTAGAGAGTTTAATATAAGGTCATCAATATCACTTGCACCAATAGCGAATATATATTGGATGATTTCAGCTCCTAAGGACATACCACAAATGATTAAAAAGGTTTTGATGGCCTTCCCTTTAATAATCATCAGATAAATCCCTGCAGGAACAAACATAAGAATATTTCCCCATACGTTAACATCTACCCATTTGGTGCGGATGCCATCGTCCACATGAATATAACTGCGGATGGTCTCAAATGGGATGAGATTGACGTTTCTATAGGTGCCTCTTGATAAAAATAACAAATCTATTAATAAAAATAGATAAAAAATGAGCATTGTCCAAAATAAAAATGGATATATTCCTTTTTTCATAGATAATCTCCTTCTAAAAACTTTCTCCCTATCCTGTAATAGACGAATGGGAATGGTAAAGCCCTACAAATTTATAAAAAATATTTTATGGATTGCCTATCAAATTAATGCACCGGGCAGTCCATTAAAACTTCCCTTATAATAGCTGCAGCTTATTTAGTCATTGAGCTAGTTTATCAGTATAGAACAATAATGTGTTATGATTTTCCCGCCCATTTATATCCAACTCCCCAAACTGTTAGCAAGTAATTATCTGCAGGGAATCCAGCTTTTCGAAGCTTTTCTCGTAGATTTCGGACGTGAGAATCTATGGTCCGATCTTCTGTTGAAACTTCATATCCCCAAATAGAAGTGATTAAATGCTCTCTCGTAAAAACCTTATTTTGATTGGTAAGAAATAAGCGCATCATTCCAAATTCCTTAGGTGTTAGTAGAATTTCTACCCCATTGTACAGGAGTTCATAGGAGTTTTGATCAAGAAAGAGACCGCGGAATGAGATTTTTCCCGATTCGTTTTTTTGTCTTCTTAAAACAGCTTCAACCCTTGCGATTAGCTCTTCTTCGTCAAAAGGTTTAGATATATAGTCATCCGCCCCATGATTTAACCCTTTTACAATATCCGATTTTTCACTCATAGCTGTTAGCATAATGATAGGGGTGTCCCACATTTGCCTGATTTTCTCACATGCGTCTAGTCCATTCATTTCAGGCATCATAATGTCTAAAAGAATTAAATTAACCGGATGTGTTTCTAAATAGTGTATTGCCTCAAGAGCAGATTCTTTTTTTATACAATGATACCCGATAGGAGATAAGTATAGTGATAATAAATCAAGCATCATTGGTTCATCATCAACGAGTAAAAGTGTCTTCATTGTTTCAGTTCTCCCTTAAAGATTAGTTCTACCTCGGTTCCTGCATGTTCTTTGCTTTTCACATGTATTTGTGCCCCATGCGCGTGAACAAGCTCCTTTACAATCGCCAGTCCTAGTCCCGTGCCACCTAAAGAGCGTGTTCTTGATTTATCCACCCGATAAAAACGGTTAAAGATGAGTGGAAGCTCCTTTTCTGGTATTCCCTTTCCGTTATCTTGGACGGCAAGATGAATCGCTTTTTTCCTTTGCCAAGCTTTTAGTTTTATGTCTCCTCCTGGTTGAGAATACTTGATGGAATTATCCAGTAAGTTGAGAAGAATTTGCTCAAGTCTCAATGGATCTGCTTGGATAAATATATTTTGCGGGCATTGCAATGTGAAATGTAAGCCTTTTTCTTGAAATGCGAGGAATAGCCTTTGTTCCATTTTTGTAAAGAACGGCTTTAATTCGATACGTTCCTTTTGGATGGCAAATGAATTTTGGTCCATTTTTGCAAGATCAAATAATTCTTTGATTAGTACAGATAACCGGTTCGACTCTTCCACAATAATTTTTAAATATTTTTCTCTTTCTTCATCCGGGAGCTTTCGTTTTTGAACAATGTCAGCGTATCCTTTGATATATGTTAAGGGCGTTCTCAATTCATGGGAAATGCTAGCCAAGAATTCATTTCTTTCTTGTTTTAAATAGTTTAAATCGGTTGCTAATAATTCTATGGATTTTGCTAAATCGCCTAGCTCATCATCAGAAGTGATAGGCAAAGAAACAGAAAATTCTCCTTTACTCATTTGTGATGTGGCTTCTTTCATTTTCAGAAGCGGCTTTGTGATTCCTTTTGAAAGAAAAACGATAATAATGATTGTCAGACATACGGTGATCCAGCCTGCTAAAAAAAAGTGCTCATTTAATCCTTTTATGAGCGAATGTACAGATACCGTGTTTTCGAACATAAAGACATAGGCTGTCAACTGTCCGTTGACTTCAACAGGACTAACAGTGGCAATATAAGGTTCGTCTTTCCAATTGTCTTCAACAATTTGTCCCTCGGCTGTATTGAGGGAGTTGGGTATCTTTAAATATTTCTCATACTGTGCAATACCGGATGAGGAGCCGAGAACTTTCCCGTCTTTATTAGTAATAATGACATCTGTCAATGATTCCGATTCCATTAAAACGACGTGATCAATGGTTTCTTTATCAAAATGCTTTTCAAGGACGGCTCGATGTGAATTTCCCCTAGCCTGCAGGGCTTTAAGCTCTTCTTCCACTCTAGATTCAGCAATGCCCATATGCAAAAAGAAAAACATGAAAGTGATCAGTCCAAATATAATTAAGAAAAATAATATCCCAAGCTTTACAGAGAGTTTTTTCAATCTGCTCACCTAATTTCTATCGATTGCTTTTATTTTACTGTAAATATGTGAAGAATTTATGCAGAGAATCGCTTACTTGTGATTTGTGCATAATTTCTGCATATATTTTGGGTATTTTAAGTGAGAAAAGCTTGAATTAGAAAGGGGATTACCAATGAAAAAAATTCTATCATTATTTTTTCTATTTATCGTCATGATTGGGTTGTCGGCATGTTCATCAAATAATAAGGATGAAAGTAAAACAGAGAGTACGGATGCAATGAAGCACAGTTCAATGGATGAAAGGGAGAATTCAGAAGGTTTCTCCGATGTGTTTAGTACAAAAAATGTAACGAGACTAAATGCAGAGAATATTATTGATGCTGCAATAAAAGTATCAAAAACAATCTGGCCATCCACACATATGGAAAATAGACCAGGAGCAGTCATTTTAGCCCCTGCGGATAATTGGCAGATTTCTCTTGCTGCGGCAGATCTCATTCACCATCCGAACAATGGACCCGTTTTATTTTATGAAAATAATGAGATACCTGAAGCTACATTAAAAGAACTGGCTCGGCTTGGCCCAGTTGGTACAAAAGAAGGGACAGAGGTAATTGTCATGGGGAAGGCAGGTCAAAACGTGTTAGACCAGCTTAAGGATTATCAAGTGGAACAAATTCAAGAAGAAGATCCTGCTGCGTTTGCAAGAGATGTTGATAAAAAATATGCAGAAGCAAGCGGTGAACTTCCAAATAGTCTCATCATTGTTTCATCTGATAAAGAAGCAAAATTGTATTCATTAATTGCTGCAAATTGGATTGCCCATATGCCAGAACCAATCCTTTACGTAACGAAAGATGGGATTCCTGAGGCGACGAAAGAGGCGCTATCACTTAGAAACAGCCAAGCAAGGATATATGTACTAGGTCCGGAAACAGTTATATCGAAGGAAGTGGAATCAAGTTTAAAGGAATTTGGGACAGTGACAAGAATAGATGGAAAAAATCCAGTTGATGCTTCTATTGCCTTTGCCAAATTTAAAGATGAGAAAACAGGATTTGGATGGGGACTAACAGAACCAGGACACGGGCTTGATTTCGTCTCAACTGAGGATGCGGATTTTGCCGTTGCAGGAGCGCCGTTTGCCCATCTTGGGAAGCACGCTCCGCTGATTTGGCTGGAAAAAGGGGAACTATCTGATGAAACACATGCATTTTTAGGTCAACTGCAGCCAACATTTACAGATGATCCAACAGTAGGTCCTTATAACCATGCATTTATCATCGGATCAGGCAAGGCGGTTTCGATGAATACTCAGGGCATGATTGATCAGATGCTTGAAATTACTTCTGCAGACGGCGGAGGACATGGGGGACATTAAAAAATATCAAT
>NZ_JALDXW010000017.1:0-107223 GCF_032154635.1 Cytobacillus sp.
TGACGAAGTTCCTTTTTCGGGTTTTTCAACCTAGTTTGGGACTTCATCCCTTTGACGAAGTTCCTTTTTCGGGTTTTTCAACCTAGTTTGGGACTTCATCCCTTTGATGAAGACCCTTTCTCACATTATCTAATCAAGTTAGGGACTTCATCCTATTATTGAAGAACCGATTTCTATTTATTTATCCAACTTATGTTCTCCCTATCTTTTTAGTAGTATTGAACTTGGGCAGATTCCATAGCTGGAATTATTAGAATTTTATTTGAAAGCACCGCAACTTAAATTGTCCTTAAGTTTTTCCTTTTTATTTTATGAAAAAAATAATAAAAAGATAAAACTATTCTTTGAGTTATTACGAATATATAAATGTAAGCTTATAATGAAATACTTCTAGAAGTTAAACATACCTATTTTACAGAAATTGAGTGGTGAAAGATGGACCGGGACTTAAAGCTGATTAAACAGATAAAGAAAAAAGGCAATGAAGCGGCAGCTAATGAGCTTGTGTCTCACTATTACCGCGAAATTTATCATTATGTATTTAAACAGACACTTGATCAAGAACAATCACGCGATCTAACACAAGAAATTTTCATTAATATGCTCCAAGGGTTACATCAATTTGAAGGGAAAAGGGCGTCTTTTCGAACTTGGCTGTACAAAATTGCTACCTATAAATTGGTTGATTATTTTCGTTCTAGGTACTATAAGTTTCGAAATCTCTCAGATTCCCTCGATACAATCGAAATTGGAGAACAGGAAGATTTTACGGAATCGCTTTTGTATCAGGAGGAAATTAGCACAGTGATGGAGATTGTCAATGGGTTAGAAACGTCCCATCAACAAATTTTTCGCCTGAAATTGTTTGGAGAGTACACGTTTCAGGAAATCGCTGCTTCTTTACAGATTCCGGAGTCTACAGTTAAGACGAAATACTATCGCAGTTTAAAGTCTGTACGAAATGGAGTGAACGACAATGGTGGACAAGCATGATCAGCCCCCTTTTCCTTATGAAAAAAGTATAGAGACTGAAATTACTACAATTATTTCTAAAGGAATTGTGAAAGAAGATTCTTTAAAAAATCTCCTAAGCAGCCTGTATAAACAAATCGGGATTCGTTTTATCATGAAGGATTATAAAGAAATCATTACTGGCGTGGTTTTAATGGCGTTGTTTATGTATGTGCTGACCGCGAATGGACAGACATGGTATAACAATCACACTAATTATTACGGAATTATTATGCTCGTTTCACCAATCCTTTACATGTTCCTTTCAATATTCTCATTTATTCAGAACAAATTAAATGGAACGTATGAAGTGGAAATGTCGTGTAAATATAATTTATTTCAAATGGCCGCCTTTCGAATGCTCGTATTTAGTATTTTATGTTTTTTATTAAATACCATTTGGATCATTTCGCTGGCACTGAAATTTTCTACATTCCAATTTATTCAAGCATTTTTGATATCGACCACCTCCTTGCTGCTCTTTTCACTATTGTTTATCTATGTGCTTTCAACAATAAAAACATTGGCAGCGAAGGTCGCGATCCTATTCAGCTGGTTAGGAATACATCTTTTTCTTTTCATGCTTGATTCAGCCATCTATTATCAGCTGCTCGAATCAATCCCTTGGTATCTATACGGAGTGATTATTTGTCTTTCCGCCTATCTATACGTAAAAAAGATAAAAAATTTCATGCTTCAGAATAAATTGAGAGGAGTAAACGGATATGTTAACGGTTAATAATGTAAGTAAAAAATATGGGAATGATTCCGTTTTAGAAGATATTCATCTTGAGTTTTCAAACGGAGTATATGGTTTATTGGCTCCGAATGGCGCGGGGAAAACAACATTAATTAAAATGCTTACGACCTTGTTGTATCCAACAAAAGGAGAAATCTTATATGATGGTCAAAATATTTTTAGTATGGGAGAAAATTATCGGAAGCTAATTGGCTATCTCCCGCAAGCATTTGGCTATTATAAAAACTACAATCCTTATCAATATTTACAATACTTAGCTGCTTTAAAGGGAATTTCTAAACAAGCTGCAAATGAGAAAATTCCCAAACTGCTTAAACACGTGGCACTGGAAGATGCAATCAAAAAGAAGATGAGGAAATTTTCTGGTGGAATGATTCAAAGAGTTGGTATTGCACAGGCAATGCTGAACGATCCAAAAATTTTAATTCTTGATGAACCGACAGCAGGCTTGGATCCAAAAGAACGAGTTCGATTCAGAAATCTTTTATCAGATTTGGCAAGAGACAGAATCGTCATCTTGTCCACCCATATTGTTTCGGATGTTGAATCTATTGCCAACCAAATTATCATGATAAAGGACAAACAAGTCCTTTTTAAAGATACTATTCAAGCCATTTGTCAAAAGCTTAATAGCAAAGTTTATGAAACTGAAATGGAATTTGAACAAGTTTCGAAATTTAGGGAGCGTTATTTATCACTTTCTGAACGGCAAGAAAATGGAAGAATGAGAATTCGGTTTATTTCAGAGGAAGGGGCGTCTTCCAACTGGAATCAAGTAAGTCCCACTTTAGAAGATGTATTTCTATTTGAGTACCGGGATCTTACGTTGGAGCAGGAACAATGAGAATTTTATTGTATGAAATTCGCAAAGCCATACTTTCCCCTGTTATTCTGGCACTCACCGTCATTTTTCTTGGGTTTAATTTCTTTCTCATCTATGTGAATTCTAATATTAAGGATGATTTACTCAGCATCAATCAATTGGCTCATACGTATGGAACAGAAATAAATGATGAGATGCTACAAGAAATGAAAAGTAATTATGAAGCATCCTTGGCACAGGTAAACGATATAACTAAGAAAGCAGTCTCAAAGACTTATGAAAGCATGGATGCATTTTATTCTGACCGTTCTTTTTATGTTCCTGAAACGTTTTCTGAGGAAGAAATACAATTTTTCAATTATACCTCACTGTTAGAGTTTTACTATTTTAATAGTTTTCACCTTGAAGAAAGCTATCTTTCATTTGATCCCATTAAAATAGCGGAATATGAGATGAAGATATATGGAATCAGCGGGCCAGCAGCAGAATTAATAAGAAACCAGTACGACAATTTTGTGGAACGGTTTAATGAGGTTAAAGACAATAATGAATATAAGCATTTATTCCCTGCTCAAAGTATTTGGGACACACATGTATTACTTTTTAAAACCATGTTTAAATCACTGCTGATAGAAAGTCTTATTCTTACAGTCCTAATCACTGCATATGTCATGAACTTTGAGTTTGATCGGGGAACCTATTTACTTACTTATAGCTCTAAAAGAGGAAGAAGATTGTGGCTGGATAAATTTTATGCTGCATTAATTGCCAATGTTTCGATTTTGTCTATTCTAATGGTAGTTAGTTTGACAGTGTATTTCAGTGTGTTTTCGTATAAGGAGTTTTGGCATGTGCCAATTAGCAGTTATTTTAATGCCGGTAAAGAATGGTTCATGTCATGGTGGAATCTATCATTTTTTGATTATTTAGCAGCAGCAGTTATACTTGCCTATCTATTAATCATTCTTTTCACTTTAATGACAGTTGTTCTTGCCAGATGGATTCGGAATAGCTATTTGGTCTTCTTCACTTTTCTATGTTTATTTGGCGTTATTTTTATTAATCAAGCAGTGTTTCCAAGTAGCAGCATTTTATTTTTGCTTGGTTCCTTTACCCCGGTTCATCTTATATTGAATTCATTTGTTTGGTTTATGCAAAGAGCGCTAACGTTTACTGCCTACTATGAAAGCATTACGGTCTTAGCCTGGTTTGTAATCTTTCTGCTTGCTGTCTTGTACTGTGCAAATAGCTTCCGGAAATGCGATTTAAAGTAAAGGAGTTGAATAGAATTGCGGATTATTATTGAGGAAATGAAGAAGATTTTTCATCCGGTCATGCTGCTTCTTTTCCTTGTCATTAACTTGCTTATGTATTATCTATTTATTGATTTTGATATAACCGTCTTTCCGAATGGAAGACCTGCAACTGATATGTATAATATCGGAGTTGAAATGGTCGAAAAATATGGACATGAACTAGATGAAAACGAATTGAAAGATTTTAAGATCGTGCTTCAACAGGAAATAAAGAAAGCGGATCAATACATTCAATCAGATCAAGAATTCGCTAAACTAGGAATTACTAGTTACCAAGAATACATCGACATGGCAAATGGAGAACAGAGGAATGAAGAGATTGAGCAGTTGTCTTCAAGAATTTTTTTTGATAAAGGGGTTGATCTATTCTGGGAAATCCCTCAAAGAGAGAACATTATTGAGGATATGGAGTTTGTCCATGAAAGATATGGCTATAGTTATATTGAAGGAAAATTAACGGATAAACAAGAAAAGAGAATTCAGGAAATTGTTCAATCTGGAACGGTGGATGCAATCTTCCCTTCCTATCCCGTTGAATATAATTTTCAAACGATTAGTCAATCCATTGCCATTACGATTCTCTTAAGTGTCATCTTTATGATTTCTCCCATTTTTATAAGGGATTACAAGAATAATATGTTTGGTTTACAATATAGCACTAAGATTGGCAGAAGCTTGTTTATGAAAAAAGTTGCTGCTGGTATGCTCTCTGCTTTTATAATTATAACGTTTTTAGTCATCGTTTATTATGGTTTGTATTCTACAAACAATATCGGTATTTTTCTTGACAGCAATATTAACTCATTTATGGGATCCGTATATTGGTATGACTTTACCTTTCTCCAGTTAATACTCATGACAATCCTCTTTACGTATATGATTATACTGTCAATGAGCTTACTGGCAATCTTTGTATCGAGCATTTGCAAAAACTATATTTCGATTATCGGTATACTGTTGCCGCTATTCGCAATTGTTTATTGGCAAGTTAAGAAACGTGCATTGCCGCTTGAGGCTTTTTTCATTACAAGGTCTCAATGGGAAATTGGATTTATTTATAGTGTCATGATCATCATCCCCATTGCCGCTATCCATTGGAAACTCAAAAAAAATCAAAGTACGGATATAACGGAATGAACTCCTTGTATTAGAAAAACAAGATCTTCCAAGGAAGATCTTGCTTTTTGTTCACTCAACTAACTGCTCCACTCGTTATCCTTTTAATTAAAGATACGAAGCAGAAAACCATTCTCTTTTAAATTTGGTGCTAAAAATGACACACCCGAATTAGCTAATACTGTTGAAACAATCGTCCAAATAACTAAACTTGCAATCATCCAGCTTATCACTAACCCTCTGCGGGATCCGAAGCTCATTCCCATGAAAGCAGAAATATGTGATCCTACTAAAAGTGGCCCAAAAATTGTTAAGCCGGGGATTCCGTATTTATCAAAAAGAGCTCTTGCTCGTTTTTGTTTTTTAGAATCTTGTTCTAATTCTACACTTTCCATATACTGGTCCCCCCCGCCCTCAACTTCAGAAGCCGCATTCCGTTTTTTCTTTCTAGATCTTAATAGGATTTTAATTTTATCAACAAACATAATTAATAATAAAATAGTTAATAGATTTCCTAAAAAACCTAGGATAGCTACCGGAACCGGTGATAATCCGCCTATGATGGCTAAAGGGATAACTGTAATCAACTCAAATAATGGAATAGCCGCCAATATAAAAACTAAAAAATAGGATACTATCATTTGTTCACCCTACTCTTCAATTATTTTTTTAATCGATGTGAAAATATGCTCATAGTAAGTAGATTCATGAGGAACAAAGTCATTTCTGCCTACAAGTCGATTTATTGATGTCCTTTGCCCTTCATTATTTATTTCAAAGCCTAGAATGTTGACCTCTTCTTTCTTCCCTACCCATAGCTCATAGAATTCGCTAAATCTTACCTTTACAATCCCAGACACTTCTTCCATTTGTAAGGTAAAATCAAGAAGAGTATGATTGGTTTCATATAGAAAGATATGAGCCAGCTCATTATCAATAAATTTTCCCTTAACAACAGAATATTTAAAAACACCTGCAGGAATTAATTCATTAAAAGAAACTTCAATGCCAATCTCTTCTTTTATCTCTCTTATTCCATCTTCAATAGATTCATGTGCTAAGAGATGGCCAGCAGCAGTGATATCTATAAGATTCGGATAGTCCTTTTTCATCTCGCTCCGAATTTGCAGGTAAATATAACATTCATCCTCTTCCCTGCTAACAAACCAACAATGGAAGGCTTCGTGCCAATGACCAAGCAGATGTACTTCCTCTCTTGAAGCAATCCCAATTTGATTTTGATGTTCATCAAATACCTTTAGCTTTTCATTTTCCAATATTTTCACACCCAAAATATTTTTTCCAAAGTATTATAACTCTAATTTTATAGATCATTGCTTATGAACTCAACTCTGAGTAATAAATAGGGGTTCGAATGTAACACCCGCATAGAACATTCAAAGCCTTTATGGAATATTCACTTGTAGCAAATAATCAAGAAAGAATGTTATAGCTTGCTCGAAAATTTATTGACCTCCCCTGGAGAATGATTCCATATTTAGTGGTAGTTCAATAAGAGCAAGCATAACATTCATTAAATGTGCATGACATTAAAGCTCCTGATATATAGGAAGATTCGTTCATCTTAAAAAAATAATGAAGTTACGTCTGAATGAAACCTTCCTGCAACACGTTTTGTAAAAATGGACTAGGTTCTCCGACACTGTAAAGCTGCAAATGATGCATTGCTCTTGTGCATGCAGTATAGAAAACTCTACGCAGGCTCTCATCTCCATATACATCCTTGGAAGCATCATAAATGATGACCGCATCAAATTCGATTCCTTTGGACAAATACGACGGTACCACAACGACTCCTTGTTCGTATTCAATCGAGTTACTCTTCAAGAGTTTAATTTCTTCAATGCTGGATAGAGCATCATATGCACATCTACTTTCCTCAGCAGATTTGCATATAATTGCAATGCTATTAAACCCTAAGCCTTGCAGGTCATTTACTTTGGAGGTTATGCAGCTGTGAAGCTCTGCATGATCTGCCAATTGTTTCAGCATGGGCACCTCACCGTTCCGATCAAAAGGAATAATACTTTCACCGTTCGGAACGAGCCTTCGTGTAAATTCGATGATCGGTTTTGTAGATCGATAGCTACGCGCCATATTGATCACTTCCGTTTCGTCTGGTCCATATATTCTTGTAAGGCTGTTGAAATCAACCGTTTCACTGGCATGGGCAAATATCGCTTGATTAAAGTCGCCAAGCACCGTCATCCTTGCAGCAGGAAACAAACGCCTCAAAAACTCAAATTGAAAGGGGGAATAATCTTGCGCCTCATCTACAACGAGATGTTTAATTGAACTGTTCGTTTGAAAGCCTAAAATCAGCTCTTTCAACAGTAAATACGGAGTAGCATCCTCATAATAAAGTTTCCCTTGATCGAGCATTTCCAGCGTGACTTGACAAATATCCGATAACGAAGCCGATGGTTCCATCTGGAGGTAACTCGTAAAAAGCTGTTCATACATTGCCTTCATATTAATAAAACGAAACGCCCGGATACGTTTTCGCAACGGCTTCATTTTCTGGTGAACAATTAAACTTGCAAGAGCTACATGCTCCATTTCATAGCTAGCAATGGCTTCTTGTTTAAAGCCTCGCTTTTTTGCTAAATACCGATGTGCCTGATAATATTCATCATTGCTAAGTAGCTCGATTTCCTCTTGAACCCATGTCTTAGTCCGCTCGATCTTTTGAGCTTCTTTTATTTTCTTAATGAGCCAATCCCTCAAACTTTCAAGTCTGTTATGGAAGCGGTGTGTGGTGTCATGACTATAAAACCTTTCTGCTATTTGCTGAGCAGTAACGATTGGTTTCCCTCTAAAGTTAATATCCCTAAATAGCATTCCAGTTACTTCTAATGACTGTCTATAGGATTGGACTGCTTCAAAGAAACAGGTAGATGCTTTAAACTGGATACTTGCAATCCTTGCTCTGTACGAATGCGTATTTTCTGCTGTTAAAACATACTCTAATTGCTCGAATGGATTTTCAACATGAAACTCTCTACTTAAACGATGATCCAAATATTCTTGGAATGTCACCTGCTGCATATTTTCCTCTCCTAGCTCTGGCAGCACATTTGACACATAACTATTAAACATGGAATTAGGCGAAAACAGAATGATTTGATCCGCATTCAAACGATCTCGATATTTGTAAAGCAAATAGGCAATCCGCTGCATGGCGGCCGATGTCTTGCCACTTCCTGCTGCACCATGAACAATGAGCAGCCTCCCACGAACATGACGGATGATTCGATTTTGCTCCTGCTGAATGGTCGCTACAATATTGTGCATTTGTTTGTCGGTCCCTTTCCCCAAAACTTGCTGCAAAATCTCATCTCCAATGGTAAGACTTGTGTCAAACATGGATTGAAGATGGCCTCCACGGATAAGATACTGCCACTTTTTCTCTAATACACCTCGGATTATCCCTCCGGGTGTTGTGTACTTAGCCGGACCCGGCTGGTAATCATAGTAAATACTCGAGATTGGAGCTCTCCAGTCGTAAATTAGGAACTCTTCTCCTTTGAGATCACTTAGCGAGGAAATACCAATATAGATTTGTTCCTGAGTTGAAGTATCATCTTCAATAAAATCGATCCGTCCAAAGTAGGGATTCTCCTGCATTCGCCGTAGAGTGGATAAACGCTTGGACGCATGTCTATGGGTACTTTGGTTTACCGAAAGAGCTTGTGCCTCTTGCCGCAAGCCAATAATGGTCTCAAGGTAATCATCAAAGGTATCTGTATTCACTTTAATTTCATCCCAAAAGTGCTTGCGAATATGAACCACTTCGTTTCTGCGCCTGGAGGTTTCTTCTTCCAATCTGTTGATTTCCTGCGTAATCGTCTCCATTACACTGTTTAATCGTTTCTGCTCCTGCTGAATTTCTGAATTCATAGCAAACACTCCTTAAAAAAGTTTATAAAAAGGGTTGACTAATCCACCTTATACATCGTATAATTATAATAGGGATACTTTATTTAAATTTAATTTACCGATGTATATCTATATAAATTTACCACAAGCTCTTATTAATTTCAATGTATTTTTGTGAATTCTATGATTGTCTATTCGTAGTGAATCTTTAAATCTGTAATAGGGGTACCGCGAGCTTTCGCGGTACCCCTATTACAGATGGAGAGGGTTTAGCTAATTTGATGGACCGCTACACAATACATCCAACTAGAAGAAGAAACCTTCCCTCATATTTATTTTAATGGTTATACACCTCAATGTAATAAAATGGATGATTTGGATATTCAATAATTTCATTTTTTTAAAAAAATTCCAAGTAAAAAAAGCCCTATTCCAATGTCGGAAAGGGCTAGGAGCAGTTTATGGGATATCGATAACAAATTCTTCATATAGAATTGGTTTCGGATACTTTACGGTTTTAATCTGAATACCTTTCTTAACTCCTAGTGAAAATTCTTGCTTGAAGCTGTTCCCTTTTATTCTTTCTGCAAATGGTTTATCTTTTAACGACAAATTATTTCCGTCAGCATCCTCTAACCAGATTGGATTCCTTGAAGCTTTATTGTCTACAATCGCATCTGTTTGCATGTCAAAATATATAACGATCTTATCCTCCTGATAGTTTATATCAGTGATAAGGACTTTCCCAAAATCTCCTTGATCGATAACGAATGGTGTATTTTGATCATCTAAATTCATAGTTACTTCCTCAAAATCACGCCCTGACATTGGAACGTTATATGGGATCACTCTAATTTTCTTCGTTCCATCTTTTAATGGGGAGTATAGAAAATTTAGATTAGCTTTTTCTTCTCCTTTTTCTGTATCCCCTGAACCACTACCACTAATTTTGTCTAATACATTCCCTTCTTCATCAATGATATAAAAATCTAAAGCGTACGGATCGAGTTTCGTATTGTTTTCCTTTTTTGAAACTTTCACAGCAAGATCTGTTCCAGCAGGTCCAAGTTTTAATGAAGCAATTTCGACCTCTGCTTCTTCGATTATTTTCATTTCCTGTAATCGAACGACTTTCACTTCATTGGATTGCTTCACCGGAAATTGAAATTCCCACTTTCCTGGAATAAGACCTACGGCATCAATTCTTATCTTAATATCAAATTCCTCTGGAAGTTCTTCTGTTGGTCGAATATCCATAATCCCCTTATATTTCTGCGGTGTAATATATTCACCTGAATAGCCAGAACTAAAATTGATTTCTTTTCCATTCACTTCAATGGTTGGACGCTCAAGATCACCGATCGCAAATATTGATTCCTGTGTATACCCAAATGTCAAACGGGTACCATCATAAAAGATCTCGTTCATCGTCAAAGTAATCCCGTTATCCTTTGAGGATTGATCTACTATTTGCGTTAGACCCTTTTGCCCAGCGATTCTTAAACCTTCATCGCTTGACTCATTAAAAAATGTACCTATAATTGGAATAGCAGATGCAATTTTTGCCATTGCCGGAGAAACACTTGCTGAACCTATAAAAACTCCAAAACCTAAGACAGCTGCACTAAGGGAATAGATGATTATTTTCTTTTTTGACTTTTTGCTCCGGTTTTGATCTATCGTATTTGCAATGATGGAATTGAGCTTATCTGTTGGAACAGATAGTTTTTCCAATTCTTTTTTAAAATCTGGCCACTGTTCACTCATTCACACATTCCTCCTTTACCTTTTCTCTAAGCTGATTCACACCGCGATGGATATTCGTTTTAACCGTACCTTCAGGGCAATCCAAAATTTCAGCAATTTGCTTAATCGTATAATCCTGATAATAACGAAGAATTAACACTGTCTTATATTTCTCATCTAACTCCATAATCGCATCCAGTAAATAGGAATCATTATTATCAGTTACATATTGATCTGTCTTTCTTTCAAGGACCTCTCTATCCATAGGAATGATTCTTTTCTTTCTTTTTAAGTGATCAAAAGCTGTGTTGATGAGAATACGCGTTAGCCATGTTGAGAAATACCGATCTTCCTTTAAATTTTTAATCGAAATGAACGCCTTATACACCGTCTCTTGAAAAACTTCAAGTGCATCCTCTTCATTTTTTAAATAAATGAAGGCAATTTTATATAGTCTTACCTTTTCTTCCTCCATTAACTCTTGGAATGCTTTATGGTTCCCCTTTTTTGCACGAAGAACTTTTTTATGATCAGCCAAATTTCCAGCACCTCCTTTTTCTACCTGTTAGACAAATGGGGGGAGTAAAACGTTTCAAATATTAAGCCCCTTTCGTTTAATTTTCTTCATCAAAAAATGCTGCACCGAAATGATAGCAGCATACAAATTTTTAGAGATAATAATAGAGGCAAAAATATGATAGATTCAGAATAACTAAAGGTATTTCTTAGCAAAATTATGATTAACCTAGCATAAATAACAAGAAAAGCATTCCACATGGCATAAGCTTTTATTATGATACCCCTCAATGGAAAAACTGACTCAAAAGGATCGTCTTCTAACGACTTTTGAGTCAGCTACTTGAAATTTATTATTATCTTACGAAAAAAATTTACCTATTCATATATTTCACAACCGCCATTTCCTTCCCAAAACGATCACCGTTGTCAATAAATCCTAAACTTGAATACAAATGATGAGCACCAACATTATCCGGATGATATCCAGCAATAATTTTCTGTGCATCTGGCAATTTAGCAATCTCAGCAATCATTAACTCCGTTGCCTTTTTGCCAATTCCCTTACCTTGGAATTTTTCATCAACCATGATTCTGTATACCCAATAGCCATCAAGCTCTTCCAACACAGTATTGTACATGAGAAAGCCTACCATTTTATCTTCTAGATAAATTGCGTATGGTTTTAAAGTAGGTTCAAATTTAGATTGTGCAATAGATACCGAATTTGCTTCAAGAAATGCCTTCTGGTTTTCAGAAACTTCTAATTGGCAGCATTCATACCAATTATCCAAATTAAGTTCTTTAAGTCTAATTTTTTCTGTTTTCATTGTAATTTCCCCTCTCGAATGTAGGGGAAAAGCAAAGTTATATTAACTAGGCAGATTCCCCTTTTTAACCGTAACAACTAGCATTTTAAATTTCATAAATGAACGCCCCCTTTCAAGCGATAGTTCAGAAATTTAATATAAACTCTAAATTTCTGAACTATTAAACTATACCACAAATAACATTATTTTCCTATACCTTTTATTTACAGAGGTACTTTAATATTTTCTTCGAAATAACTAGATTTTGCTGGAATCATGACCATTACTAAGAGTAAACCAGCGAACATTGTACTAACGATTGAGAAAATAATACAAACTGCTTGTAATGAAAACATATCAGCTGTTAATCCGAGAAGTAAAGTCAAGCCAATTTGAATGATACCCTGTACCATTTCTGCCATACTTCCAAATCTGCCCATTAATTCAACCGGCACATTGTTTTGGAAAAAAGTTTGATAGCCTGTATTTGCAAATGCCATAAAAAAGCCTAAGAAAACAAAAGCCAATGTTGCGGATAAAAAGTTAAAGGAAGCATAAAAAAATATATAACCGACTGCAGTCAGGAGCATACCAACACCTAAATATAAACGTAGCTGTATCTTTTTTGCTGCTAAAGCAGCGACAGATCCACCAGCCAATGTTCCAAGACCTGTAATACTTACAATCCATCCATAATCCTGGTCAGATAATTGTAAATGCTGTTTAATGAATGTTGCCTCTTGGGAATCAAGAGCAAAGCCAACTAACATCGCACTTTGAAATAAAATATAGACGATCATAAAGTATTTTGCCGATTGGGCAAAATTTCGGATAACAACCCAATCGTGAATAAATGTCCGCCAATTGATTTGTTCTCTTTTATCTCCTTGTTTTTCGTCTACATTTGGTAAAAGGGAAATAAAAAATGCACAAACAAAAAATGTAATAGCATTAATGATGATACAAAGCTCTGTCCCTACAAGCATGATTAACATTCCAGAAAGTGCAGGTCCTACGAGAAATGCCCCTGAACTGATCATACTCATCAATGAATTGAATCTTTTTCTATTTTCAGCAGGCACAAGTTTAGTAATATAAACGGATGCACTTGGTCCAAAAAAAGAACCTGCGATATTAATCAATAAGAGCAATGAATAGATCGTCCAGAGCGAGCTTAGGAAAGGAATGATAAAAACTAGTATTCCTCGAATAACATCTGCCATTATCATTAATTTTCTTTTATTCACTCGATCAATGATACTCCCAGACCATGTATTTGTGATTAATACAGCAATTGGTCTAATCATATAAAGACCCGCTACTGCTGCTGCTGAGCCAGTTAAATTTAAAATTGATAGATTTAAGGCAATTAGATAAACCCAGTTGCCTAAATGTGATATACCTATCCCCGCAATTAAGAGAAGTGGATTTTTCCAATGCTTCATCTATTCACCTAATTTCAAAATTTGATTCCCCTATGTAGAGAATAGTTTTTGCTCTTCGAAATCAATTCTGGTTCAATGAAATAATTAAGTCACTCTTTGTTTTATGTTTATCGTTCATTTTCCGGATAGGTTTCCCGCAAAAATTTTACCGATTCAATAATTAATTCTTTTAATATGTTTACATCAATGTCAGCAATTTTATTAATGTACACACATGCTTTTCCTGTTGTATGTTTGCCGAAACATTTTAATAATTGCTCCCGTTTAGTTTCACCAGGTGCAAAGTACAAGCTAATTTTTGCTTTTCTTGGTGAAAAACCAACAAGAGGGGCATCCCCTTCATGACCAGACTCATATTTATAATGATAAGAACCAAAACCAATAATGCTTGGTCCCCACATTTTTGCTTCAAATCCAGTAGTTCCCGTAAAAATATCTAATAATTTGTAGGCATCTTCACGTTTCTTGGGACTATCAACTGCTTCAATAAATTCGATGACACTGTTATCAGTTTCTTTTGTTTTTAATTCGTACATAGTGAATACCCTCCATTTTAGAATCGATGATTTGGAATTACTACTGAATGACATGCTTTTTCATAGAATTCAATCGGCCCTGCCCCACCGATAGTGGCATACTCATAACCGATTTCTTTCATCTCTCTTAAACAATGATGAAGGAGTAATGTTCCAACACCCTTTATTCGATTCGATTTGGATACTCCCATTGGACCAAAATAGCATTTTCTTCCTTTATACACATCAAAAGCTGCAAATCCTATTATTTCTTTTTCAGCAACAGCTATATATATAGAAGGGGCATCTGTTAAAAATCCATCCTTCAATGTTTTCGACCATTCAGATGAAAAGTTTGCTTCTACAAATTGTAATAGACTTGAATAATCGTTATTGTTTACTCTGCGAACAATATTTGTACCTGAAAGAGGAAAAACTTCATTTTCAGCATGTTTTATGATTCTCAACATTCTTTCCGTAAAATTTGGCTTTGAATATTCCAGTTTCTCCACCTTCTTTTTTAATTATTCATTTCTATCAATCACTATATCAGCATGTACTATTGGTTTCACAGCTTGCAAATAATAATCCTCTCCTGGCCAATATCTTCTTTTATATTTATTTTGCCTTTTTTCCAAATCTCCAATATACATATCACGTTTAAGTACCCTTTCACATCTTACTTCTCTAGGGCATTTTAAAAATAAAATATAGTCGTAAAAGCTCTTCCACTCTTTTCTTTGAAGAAAAATACCCTCAATTAAAATTACTGTGTTATTAGTAAAAGATAGCTGTCTAGTTGTTAATGAATCGGTTGATTGATCATAAAACGGAAGTGATACTTCCTTACTATTATTGTGCAATTTTTGAAAAAATTGAGTTGACAACTTTTCAATGTCCCATTGAAGAAAATAATATTCATACCATTCATCAAAACCAGTATCATACCGTCTAGATCTCTCGACAATATGATCATCAATATGGATAATGAAAACTTTGCAGTCATTATCTCTTAGTTCATTTCCGATCTGATGTACTAGTGTTGTTTTTCCTGATCCACTTAACCCGTCAATTGCAACAATAAACGGCCTTTTTTTACTAGTACGTGCTACATATTGATTAAGTATTATCTGAGATATTTCCTTACTTGTCATTTCATTCATTCTCACTTTCATTAGAAAAGCACCATTTATTTTTCAAATATTCTATTAACACTTATTAGTTTTTCTTTATCAAATTCTAATTTATAGATGTCTGGCATGGAAAGCTCTTTCCAAAAATCATAATTATATTTCTTTTCAAAAAAATTCATTATTAATACCATTATATTTCCATGTGTCCCAATCACAATCCTTTTTCCTTCGAATCGATTTAATAATTGAATTGTAGCGTGCACGCCTCTCGTTTGAGCAGATTGATTGGATTCTCCGCCTTCCCATGAAAACGAAGGATCATCCCATACTTTTTTAACTGCCCATTCAAAGTCCTCCACAGGTTCATCTGATAATTTCCGCTCTCTAAAGCCATCTTCGATCATTATTTCTTTCGCGATATATTTTGCAATTCCCTCAATTGTTTGTATAGCTCTTTTGTAGGGACTTGAAAAAACATAATCAATCTTTTCTGCATGTAGTAATTTAGTAGTTTTATCTGCATCTAATTGGCCTTTATCTGATAATGGTCTCCTCTTCTCATCTGGAGTATATATGGAGTGTGCATGGCGTACAAAATATAGTGTTGTCAGCATGTTCCCTTCTCCTTCTTCCACTTTGTTGAAAATTAGGGTGTATCTTCTTACTTTAATCGAGTAAATGCTATCAAGCAACCTAAAATTTGTCATTATTTAAACACTCACACTCCTTAAGCGTTAGATTCCAACAAAAAGCGATCCTCATTTACTGAAGATCGCTTGGTTTCATCTTAAATTAGCTATTTTTAACTTCATCCATTAAATAATGAACGAATCCATCATCCTTAGCCAGCCATGCTGCATACGTTCTTTTTAAATAGCTCTCGCCGTCTTCATAGCTTGCAAAAGTCTCTGAAATTTGTGTTTTATTTTCTGTAATTGCCCATTCTTTTTCATTTAGAGGATGAAGAAGGTATAGATTCTCTTCACGGTCTTTGTATAATGTGCCGAACGAAGAGTGTTTTAGGTTAAATCGGTTATTCCTTGCATCCTCCTTCAAAGGCTCAATATGGAAAGTATCTATTACAAATTGTTTATAGGCTTCATCTGTCAACGAACAGCCCGATGCTTTGGCGTGTCCGCCTCCACCATATTTCCCTGCCACTTCAGATAAATCAATATGATCATGGATCGTCCGAAAGCCTACCCTTTTTCCTCCAATATTTATGATTGCAATGTAGTCAAGATGAGGATATTCTTTTCCTAATTCATTTCCTAGTTCTGAATGATAGGACTCCGCATATACAATTCCTGCGAAGTGATCACCGATTTGTGATTGAACTAGTTCTCTTCTTTTCCTGCGGATATAACGTTCAATCTTATCATCTTCCATATCAAGTAATTTCTTCTCAAATTCATCAAAAGAAAAGAAGTCTTCCAGCTGCAATCGTTGAATCATTTTTTCTTCAAATTCATCAATGGAGATAAGATAAAAAAGTGCATTTAGCCGTCGTGCTTGCTGATTGTTGTTCTTCTCCCATTCCCATGTGTCGTACTGTCTAACTAGCTCAACAAATTCATCTAAGGTGCTGGTTGGAGTCAACTTTTGATTTTTAATTAGATACTCATACAACAAAGATGTTGCCGAGGTTAATTTTCCTTCCTCATCTTCAACGACAACATGCCCCCATTCATAATCATTTAAGGATAGGGATGTTTTATGATGATCGATTAACTGTACTTTCCCTTTATCCTGATAAAAGGACTCCAGTCTTTTTTCATTTTCTTCGTTAACGGATAAGTCCGTAATCATTAAAAAAGTTTCTTTCTCATCATTTTCCAAAAACCATTCAACTTCTCGATTCAGAGCCGAAATAGAATTATAGCGAACCTTCACATCGTTTCCAAAAGCAAGCTTGGCCAGAATTCCACATCCTACTCCATCCAAATCATTGTGAGATAAAAGTTTATACATGTTATCACCCTTAAAGTAGTATAGATACAAATCCACATTAAATATTAAGTATCTCTCGAATATCCTCTTCAGTTAAAGAGGAAGTATTTTTATCAGTATCAATAACCTCATCTATTAAATCTCTCTTTTTTTCTTGCAGTTCATTCATTTTTTCTTCTATTGTTCCCCTAGATACAAGCTTAATCACCTGAACTGTATTTGTTTGACCAATACGATGCGCTCTATCTGTTGCCTGCTCTTCCACCGCTGGATTCCACCAAATATCATAGAGGATGACGGTGTCCGCACCTGTCAAATTAAGCCCTGTCCCACCAGCTTTCAAGGATATGAGAAACAAATCCCGCTCCCCTTCATTAAATCGGTGGCAGGTTTTCACCCGCTCCTCTGAGGGCGTTTGTCCATCAAGATAGAAAAACGGCATATCCCTAATGCTCAATTCTCTTCCGATGAGTGCCAGCATTTTCGTAAACTGTGAAAAAATTAAGACACGCCTTCCAGAAAGCTTAGATTCTTCAATAATTTGCATGAGCTGAATAAATTTTGCCGAGTCTCCTTTATAGCCATCTACAAACAAAGCTGGGTGACAGCAAATCTGTCTTAACCTTGTCAAACCAGCAAGGATTCTGATTTTATTTTTCCTCAAAGTATCCTTGTTCAAATGTTTAAGTGTATCATGTCTTAGTTTTGCTAAGTAAGCCGCATACAGCCGTTTTTGATCTGGCAGCAGCTCAGCTGATTCAGTTGACTCGATTTTTTCAGGGAGCTCTGAAAGGACATCCTCCTTCATTCTCCGTAACAAAAATGGCCGTACCCTTCGTGCAATTGTCTTTCTTGAAAGTTGACTGTATTCTTTTAACCCTTGGAAAAGCTCGGGAAAAATCACATGAAAAATAGACCATAATTCCTCTATCGAATTCTCAATTGGTGTACCCGTTAATGCGAAACGATGAGTTGACTTTATCCTTTTTACAGCACGTGCTGTTTGGGTGACCGGATTTTTAAATGCTTGAGCCTCATCAAAAAATACAGTATGAAAGATATGTTTCTCCACCCAATTAATGTCTCTTCGTACAAGGGGGTAAGAAGTTATGACAACATCCATATCCGATACATTACTTTGTAATCCCACTCTTTCTGTCTTTGTTCCATCAATGACAACAGCTTGAAGCTCAGGTGCAAATTTCATCATTTCATTCAACCAGTTATAGGTTAATGATGATGGACAAACTATAAGCACCGGTTGCTTCCTTTCACGAATAACTGGAAGTTCTGATAGAATAAATGTAATACTTTGAATGGTTTTACCCAGCCCCATATCATCAGCTAAAATCCCGCCAAATCCATAATTTGCAAGTGCCTTCATCCATTTAAATCCTGTCTTCTGGTAGTCTCGTAATTTCGATTGTAAACGAACAGGAATACTAAAATTTAGATTCGCAGGATTAGTTAGGGTGTCAATTAATTGTCTAAATGATTCTTCCATCGTGAGTAGTTTACTATCCCCCAGAGAGTCAAGAAGTTGTATTCCTCTAACAATGGGAACATTCAATCCACTTTCAAGATCTTCATTTTGTACAGGAAGTGCATGGAGAAAACGTTGAATTTCTTGAAATTCCCTTGTCTCTAATGAAAGAAGCGATCCGTTCCTCAAACGGTAATATTTTCGCTTTTCTTCTAAAGCAGATAAGAGCTCACGTATTTCCCTCTCAGAGACACCATCCATCTCAAATTTAAATTCGAGCCAGTTCGTACGTTCTTTTTTTAATTTAACTCGAACCTGAGGATGAGCAGCCTCTCTGAAAATTCGATTTTTAACTGCAGTAGTAGCATACACTTGAACAAGCTTTTGTAATTTCGGGAGAATATAGGTTAAAAACTCATACTCCAATTCTTCATTATGTAAAAAATATCCACCCTCAGTGTTCGCAAAGGAACTATCTCCCATCAGCTTTAATATCGCATCTTCTTTCACAGCATCTCTTATAAGCAAAGATTTTGTCTGAACTTCTTTGTCATCAAGAGGGTTAATGACTATATGTTCATAGTGGAATTCAAGACCTGCAAGTAAACGATTTTTCACCCGATCTAAGTACAGCTTGGCAACTAATGGTGTTTTCAAATACTCCTTTCTAATCGAATCCGTTATTTGCACATTTCCTAATCTTTTCAAACCTGGGACTACTTTCTCCATGAAAAAGTCAATTTGGTCCCTATGAATAGGAATTTGATTCGTGTCGGATGCATCAAGCATCTGTTTTAATTCAAAAAGACGGTTACTGTCATCCCTTTTTAGTTCATAAATTTTCCCTTTAAATAATACGGAACGGTAGGGATGGAGAATGATCATTTGGTTTAACCCTTTGATTTTTAGCATATAGCCCATTTCTTCCGTACCTTCAAAATGAAATTGTAATGGAAGTGTTTTTTCAGATAACCGAAGTCCTTCATATATGCTCCCATCATATAATAGCTTAACATCTGGAGCTTTTGTGAGGAGATGTAGCAGTTTCTCCCATGATGTTGGCGGTATAAGCACCATTTCATTATGGCTGATCCTATTACTCACTTCATCTGACAAACTTGTCATATAGACTTCTTCATCTTTTACAATCTCAATAAGCTGCCCAATTATGGCATCGGATTCCCTGCGAAAACAATGAGTATGGGGATCAAATGTAAACACATTAGTAAGCTTGCATGGTCTTCCTTCTTTAATATCCCCTAAAAATCCATGGATATTTTTCACCTGGATTGAAGCAATATTTATTTCCACTCCAAATAATATGTTGTCCGCATCAATGGAAACAGGTCTACATATAAATTCTGTATCGATGACTTGTCTATTTTCAAAATGCAGCTGATGACCACTTGAACGGACAAGTTTGTCACTGAAAAGAGACATCATTTCTTCCGTGAGCCCATTTGTATTTCCAGATTCTGCTTTGAACTTTTTAGCGTCAGAAGGAATCACGCTTTGTCGTTGATGTTCAAGAACTGCAATCAATACTGCCGCTATATGCTGACAATCTTTGTCGAAAGAAGCTAACTTTGGGCAGCTGCATTCTGTATATATCTCATTGCTATTGTCTTTTTTAATGGTTACATAAAAGTTATCATTTCCTGAAACGATTGCCGTGCAGCTGCTTGAATCATAATGTTCAAAAGTTACTTTATTTGCACGATAAAAAGCGTCTCCCCGTTTAAAGGAGACGATTCCGCACATTTCTTTAATCATTTTCTGATTTAATTTAAAATTCAAGAGTCCTCCCCCTTATACTGCCAGCTCAATCTTTATGTTTTATGTTTAAAGAATAACATTATTTACTGAATGAAGCCATTCAGGATAACCTCTAATTAGACGCTAATTCTTTTCGATCAATTGCATAAGGCGGCTGTTCCATCCAGCCCTTTTCTATCATAATTTCTGCAGCATTTTCCACAAAAACGCTGACTTTCATAAAAGATTTCGTATAAAGGGCTCCAATATCATGCCTTCCATTTACTGCTAATGAATTTCCGAATGCTCTGATTTTCATCGTAAACATATCCATCTTATGATAGAGCATTAGTTTATCTGAAAATGGAGAAAATGTAGAATTTGTCACTAAATCATCAATGAAAGTAGGTGTAGGTAAATTTTCTTTAAGCAGCATTTTCATATATTGTTCTACATTTTTGGCTGTACCGTCTCTTCCTCTTTCAAATAATTCCCTAATCTTCTCATCCTTTACCACTTGCGCAAATGCCATTATGAGTGCTTTACTAGTTACATTATTTTCTATATTATCATAAAAATGTGCAATTTCTAAGGCATGTAAAGGTCGGACATGACCAAAAAAACCATTTAAGAAATCATTTTGTACAAAGTCCACTTTTTCTGGAACTGGGATAATCGGTGGCTTTATCATATATCCTTTATTCATTAATATTTCCTTTATCTGCTCCATCAAAGAAATAGTGGAATGCAAACAATGAATAAAAAACTCATTAACATCCTTACGAAAAACGATTGGAACTGCAATGTTGTATATACTTAATCCTGCCTTTGCAATATATTTTAAGTAATGAACATAGAATTCATCCTGAAATAATCTCGGGGCTCCTAGATTAACGTCTTCTGGGCCAAATCCTTTTGGTATCGGAAAGTTCTCCTTTTGAAATATTTCAGTAGTCGTTTGAATAAATTCCTTGCATAGACTTAATGCATTTTCTAGTAGGCTTTTAATGTCATTATCCTCAACATGTTGAAGATAGTAACTTAAAATACACTTAGACATGCTGTTCCCCATATAGGTTGCCCACAATTTCCCCATTTCTGCAGAACTAAGTTTTTCATTAGTGCTTGATTTATTAGCACCTAATTTAATCGGCTTTATGGGTTGCAAAATAACATCTCCTTCGTCCGATTTTTTTGATAGTATTTTCTTCCGGACGAAATATATACTGTCGTGACTCTGTTTCTCCAAAATTCAAGTTACATGAAAGGGATCTGCTCGAAAATTGTATAGAAAAAGACCGACGCAATTGATTGTCGGTCTGGATCCAATTTAATGATTTTTGTCATCATTTTCAACAATATGTTTAAGAATAGATAATTTATTGCTCCAAAATTTCTCATAGAACGAAATCCATTGTTGGACTTCTTCTAAAGGTTCAGGGTGCAGCTGATAAATTCTTTCTCTGCCTTCCTTACGTCCACTTACTAATTTTGCATCGCTTAGTACGTGAAGATGCTTGGCAATTGCAGTTCGACTTATTGGAAAATATGCAGTGATTTTTGAAATTGGCATTTCTTTTTGAGAAAGCAGCCGAAGAACTTCCCTGCGAGTAGGGTCTGCTATCGCTTGAAAGACATCATGCTTTTGTGGAGCTTGAGACACTTAGCCCTCCACAACCTTTTTAAGCTTACCTGTAATGCCAATCCACCCTTGATTCATACGATCACGAATAACAGAAGCTTGTTCTCCCGCTTTTGGTACAATTTCATTTTCTTCTTTCCATCCACCATGAATGAGTGTAAACTCTGTCTTTCCATCTAAATCTTTCAATAAAAATGAAACAAACCAACCATCGGTATCCCATGAGAAGGAAAGTTTGTGTGGTTCATCTATTTCTAATACCCTGCATGGGGATGGGCCAAAAGGTGACTGTAAATGAAATTCATAGCCTACCTCTGCCTTAAAATCATTTGGCATAAACCATGCAGCAATCCCCTCTGCATTTGCTACTTTCTCCCAAACCTTTTGAATTGGTGCCTCAATTATCACTTTTTGTTCGATATCTTTAATTCTATTTTGATCTCTCATCATAACGCTCCTCTTAGCAGTTAATATAACACCTTTTGGTTTCACGTTGAATATTATAACACCTTTTGGTTCCATGTCAAGCTACTTTATATGTCACCTATTATGTCCTAAAATGACAAAAAAAGGAGCTGTCCCACAGCCCCTTAATAAGTCTATTTTATTCGTTTTAAGAAAGAAGTAAGAGATAACTGTTCGTTTATAATGATTTCTCCTGTTTTTACAAAGCCAAATTTTTCATAAAAATAAATTGCAGGCATATTTTTGGAGCCGGTTGATACGATTAGTGTTTTTATCCCGGCTGCATTACTTTCGATATAATTTAGAAGCTTCTTTGCAATTCCTTTTCGAAAATGCTTTGGGTGCACCATCAGCCGGTGGATATCAATTTCATCCTTGTCTCTCTTTAAAGAAATGGCGCCACTTAACTCTTCATCTATGTAATAACCAATGAATGTTTCTCCGCAATTCATCAATGCAGAAATTGTATCATTTAATGGCGGGATGTCAGAATAACCGATTATTTCAGCTTCTATCTGGTACGACGGAATTTGAATGTTCAGAACATCTTCAGCAATCAATTTATTAGTAATATCTATTTCTTTAATCATTACATTTCCCTCTCTATCAAAGTAAATATGGTGTTGAACTATTTCATCATTCCCCCATCAACACTTAATACATGTCCATTTATAAAATCGGATTCATCTGATGCTAGGAATAAATATGCATTAGCAATATCCTTTGGCTTTCCCAGACGGTTACTAGGTGTAATTAATTTAATTTGCATGAGGATATGTTCAGGTATCGTACTTATCATGTCCGTCTCGATAAAACCAGGTGCAACCGCATTTACATTAATTCCTTTTCTTCCTAATTCCTTTGCCCACGTTTTTGTTAATCCAATTACACCCGCTTTAGCAGCAGAGTAGTTCGTTTGTCCAAAATTCCCCCCAACTCCTGAAACCGAGGAAGTATTGATGATTTTTCCTTTCTCTGCCTCTAGCATAAATGGTAGGACCGCTTGGGTACAATGAAAGACACCTGTCAGATTAACATCTATCACTTTTTGGAAATCCTCAATCGTCATTTTTCGTAAGGTAGCATCTCTAGTAATTCCTGCATTATTTATTAAAATATCAATTTTTCCAAATGCCTCGATTACACCCTTGATTGCATGGTCAACACTTTCTCGAACAACCACGTCAGCTTGGAAAAATAAAATGTTATCGCCGTTTTCCTGTTCTTTTCCCGATTTTTCATTAAAATCGATCATTGCAACATTTGCGCCTTCCCTAGCAAAAAGTTTAACTGCTTCTAAACCTATGCCACTTGCTCCACCAGTAATAACAGCTGTTTTTCCTTGTAACCTCATATGTACCACCCTTTTAAAATCAAAATTCAGAATTTACACATTTATAGTTTAACACACTTGTATAAGATGATTGTGGTCAAATGATAGAAGAATTTTGATAATAAATTAACTATGGCAAATTTCTTATGAAGCTTTTAATTTTTCACCGTCTAAAGACGATCCGTTTCCTTTCATATGAAGATGGATAAAGCCATAAAGAGTTGATAGTAACAATACACCGCCTGACAAAATGTAAATGAATCGAACACCAATAAGGTCTGTTAAAGCTCCGATTCCAATAACGGAAAAAATAAAAATCAACTGAGTAAGTGTTGATCGTGCGGCAAGTATTTTTGTCAAAGTTTGATCATCAACACTATTTTGAAACATTGTTTCCTGTGCCAAATCTCTCATTTGATAGGCTGGACCCATTAATAGAACAAGAACTAATGCCAGATATGGATGAGAGACGAATCCATAAATAAACGTAAGCAAGCCAAAAAAGAAAGAACCTGCCAGCATAAAAAGGGTTAAGCGACCTTGCATCCATTTTGAAAAGCGAAATACAATTATGCCACCTAAAATAGTGCCTAAATAATAGCCGCCATTTATATACCCCCACCAAGTTTCTCCCTTTCCTAGGGCTTCCTGTGCAAAGGTTAACGTAACAGCACCAATCCATATTGTTCCAACCCATGCTTCCATTAAATCCATAATCACTAAAATTCTTAATCCCTTATGTTTAAAAAGATGTTTCCAACCGCTAGTTAGCTTAACAAGAATTTTTTCCTGGGATTGAATAGACAATGACTTATGTACCTTCACTAAAAATAAACATATGATTGAAATGATTAGGAGTCCAAATGTGATGGCAAATGCTGCTTCTTTCCCTAAAAAAGCAAGCAGCATACCGCCAAATGTCCATCCTGCAAATAAAAAAGTCTGATCTACACTTGCAATGAGACTGTTCGCTTTCACCCTATTCTTTTCATCGACAATCGTTTTAACTAAAGAGCTTTTGATTGGCGAAAAAAAGCCATTAAAAAAGGAGATAATTGCTAGTACTATAAAGATAAGCACAAAAATGGCTGCCGTATGTTTTTGTTGAAAAAGGACAAATAAGCCTCCCAGCAATAGAAGTTGACTTAATTGAGCAAACTTTAACAATTGTGTAAGCTGAAATCGATCCGATACAGCAGGCAAAATAAGTCCGCTTCCCATTCGTGCGATGACACTAACTAAGGTGACAGCTGCTGACAATGCGGTCGAACCTGTTTCATTATAAAGATGTAAAACAACGACCATTGTATACAAAGCAAACCCGAGATTCGTTGATGTTTGACTAACTAATAAAGCATAAAAAGAACGATTCACTAGAAATCACCTCATTGTTTTTCCTTACATTTCTGTTGGTGCTTCAATTCCTAATAGTCTCAGCCCCTCATTTAGAACGATTTGAACAGCAAATACTAATGATAATCTCGCTTGTTTCTGTTCATGATCAGCTAAAATCCGAACTGATCCATAGTATTTATTAAATGACTTAGATAGTTCAAGTACGTATTTTGCCATTTGAGATGGATCATATTCATCAAATGCACGCTTAATGACAGATGGAAAAGCCATAAGATTTGTTATTACCGTCCAGGCTTCATCATCAGTAATGACAAACTTCTCATTGCTTTCCACATAATTCCCCTTCTTCAGTATTGAAGATGCACGTGCGTGTGTATATTGAACATAGGGTCCAGTTTCTCCTTCAAACCGCAGCATGTCATCCAAGGAAAATTCTATATCATTTAATCGATAGTTTTTTAAATCATGAAAAATAATTGCACCGACACCAACCTGTCGGGCAACTGTATCTTTACATTCAAGCTCTGGATTCTTCACTAAAATGTTCTTTTTCGCTAGGTTTATGGCATCGTTTAATACATCTTCTAATAATACAACTTTTCCCTTACGTGTAGACATTTTCTTCCCATCTTTTAGTATCATACCAAAAGAAATATGCTTAAGTCCTCCATGCCATGTATAGCCCATTTTTAACAGCACTTCAAATATTTGTTTAAAATGGAGAGTTTGCTCATTTCCTACAACATAGAATGACTGAACAAATCCGTAATGATTTTGTCGATAAATGGCTGCAGCTAAGTCACGGGTAGCATACAGAGTCGTTCCATCTTTTTTCTTAATTAAACATGGAGGTAAACTGTCGTTAATTTCTACTACTTTTGCTCCTTCTGATTCTTTTAATAATTGCTTTTCGACTAGTAACTTAACTACATGATCCATTTTGTCATTATAAAATGCCTCGCCATGAGTTGAATCAAAGTTCACACCTAACAATGCATATATTTTCGAAAATTCTTTTAAAGATTCGTCTCTAAACCATTCCCATAGTTCGTAAGCTTCCTCGTCTTCTTCTTCAAGCTTTTTAAACCAGCTTCTTCCTTGATCGTTTAAACTTGGATCAAGTTCTGCCTCTTCATGAAATTGAACATACAATTTTAGCAGCTCTTTGATCGGATTTTCTTTTACCTTCTTTTCTTCTCCCCACCTTTTATAGGCTACAATTAATTTCCCAAATTGCGTGCCCCAATCCCCTAAATGGTTTATTCTAATCGGCTTGTACCCACATTTTTCCGAGATAAGAGCAAGTGAATTCCCGATTACTGTTGAACGTAGATGACCCATTGAAAAAGGTTTCGCAATATTAGGGGATGAAAAATCAATCGTTATCACTTCCTGATTGCCAATGTTATTATTCCCATATTTTTCTTTGCTTGAGATTACTTCATGAATAATATGTGAGGAGACCTCTCTTTTATTTAAAAACACATTGACATATCCATTCATCGCTTTCGTATTTTGGAAAACGCTTGGCAGTCTCAAGTTTTGTGCGAGTTCAATTGCAATGGTCTGGGGTGCCTTACGGTAAATTTTTGCTAATTCAAAACAAGGAAACGCTAAATCGCCCATATTTTCAAATTTAGGCTTTTCAATCATATTCATCAACTTACTTTTTCCTATATAATCTTTTAAATGATCGTACAGGACATCTGCAAATGCCACTTTATACTCCATTTCTCTTTCCTCCTCAAATAAAAAAATCCCGCCTCTTTTTCTAAGAAAAAGAGACGGGATTATTGATTAACCCGCGGTACCACTCTACTTGTTTTAAAAAACCACTCCATTTGATAACGGGGTTCACCCCGGCCATCCCTACATTTCATTCAGGAAGGCATCTCTAAAGTGCGGTTCATTATCTGCTCCGTGATCAGGCTTCCACCGTCCCTGACTCGCTTTGACGTTACATATAACTACTCTCTTTGTCATTGATTTTTTAAAAGTATTTTAAATTATTATATCCCTTTGGGCAGGAATTGCAATACTAATTTGTATTTTATGATAAATAAAAATACTCTTATACAGTTAGTACTTTTATCTTTTATGGGAATAATATATCTTTCCTTAAGAAACGCTTAAATAAATATTTTTTATAATAAAGGAATGATGAAATGATGCAGCCTAGAATTAGAATAGCCATCTTTATCATTTCGTGGCTTACGGTGATCTTTCTGCCAAATAAAAAACAAGTGTTCATCAAATATTTGCCTGTTACTTTATTTTCCTCTATGATCCTTTTAGGAGAAATTTTCCTTTTTTCTGCGTATAAACTTTGGAAGGTAAAAGGAAAACAAAAAGAAATGCTGCATACTGCGTTACTTCTTGTTTTTGGACCCTACCTTGTTTTAAATATTTGGTTCTTTTATTTATCAAAAGGAAAGTTTCTCATATATACTTTAATCAATTTCATAGCGGATGTAATTTATGCATTTCCTGTCATTGCTCTATTCAGAAAAACGAACTTCTTTAAAATAAATGTGAAATCCCTTTATTTCTTTTTGATAATATTGGGTGATGCATTTTTAAATTTCGGCTTTCAAAAGGTTTTTGAAAAAATTTACAACCCTAACAAAACTGATTAGAATGATTCAATTTTTCTTATCTCACTTGATTACTCCTTATATACTCTTAGCGCATTCATAAATACGATAAGGAAAAATAAAAAAAAAGAATATAAAAGAACAATTCCCATCGTAAAGTAAGCATTTTCTTTCATACTGATTGGTGAATGTCCACTGTGTGCATTTATATGGTTTTCCGCTGCATCATAACCGGACCAAGTACCCAAAAGTGTTACAACTAATAAAATACAAGCAAATATGGAGCCTCTATTAAATCCGTCAATTGCAACTAGAACACCAATACACCCCCACCAAATTTGTTAAAGGTATATGTCCCATTCTTATAGTCATTATTCCTCCAATACTTTAACCCAGCAATGGCATAATATTAATAACAGGCTCCTCATAAGGATGAACACTTTTTATGAGACTTTTCACCTCTTCAATATTTTCGTATAAACATTTAAACTCCAATTTACATTCAGTTCCAGAAGAAATTTCACCAACATCCCCATTGAATGGCATAGATCCCGACAATGGTCTCCAAAACCCCGAAACAACTGAGTATGAAATGACATGATCGTATTTGCCTACAGTTATCGCACCAATATCATTTAGCCTATTCCTTAACTCTTCAATGTATTCTTCCGGCAATAAAACCTCAACTTTGACATACTTAATTTCCATTTATATACTCTCCTAATCTTCCTATTTATTTAAGCTTATGAAAAACTTTTTTTGAAATAGAGCAATAAGCAACCCTTAAACAACGAAAATATGATCCTTCTGCTTTCATACACTAATGTGGATTCTACTACTTTATTTAGCTATCCATTCATATTGAATATCAGGTAAATTTTCTTCATTTTCATGTCCTCTGCCTATCATTTTAAATCCATGCTTTTCATAGAATCGTTGCGCATTTTCATTTACTTCGAATGTATATAACGTTAATCTTCCGCTTGATTGTTCTTTCACTCGATCAAGTAAAGTTTGACCAATACCGATTCCTTGAAAATCTATATGTATATAGAGTTGATTTATTTCCATAGCATTATAGGCTATCATTCCAACTACCTTTTCTTTAATAAGCGCTAAATCTATACGGAAATTTTCAGGCAATATATGATTTAAAAAATATAAGTGACGATCAAAACTATGATTTTCTTTCTGACCAATTGCCTGTTCCTTACTTTCTCGCCACATCTCCACTGTTTGTTTTCCATACTTAGGTGCATATTTTATAATTTTGATATCGTTTTGTTTCACTTTCATTCCTCCGTAATTTTTATACTCTTCTCAATCTATAATTAATTATTAATAATTATTTTCAGAAAATTCAAGCATCAGACGATAAATGGAGTTCAATCAGGATACGGCTCTGTATCTTTTCAAGGGATACAATTAAATGTTCATTGCTATGTTGTTGATGGTATTTTAATTGATACGGGAGCGAAATCATTAGAACATCTATACATGCCATTTTTCCGGCAACAAGATATCTCTCAAGTAGTGATTACTCATTTTCACGAAGATCATACTGGTTGTGCAGCCTTCTTACAGAAAGAACTACAATTGCCTATATATATGAATGACAAAATGATTGAATATTGTACAAAGAAGGCCGATTACCCAATGTATCGAAAGTTATTTTGGGGAAAACGATTGCCATTCCGTGCACAGAAAATTGGAGACACCTTTTCTTCAAGCAATACAACATGGGATGTGATAAAAACTCCTGGTCATGCAATTGATCATTTGGCTTTTTTAAATCGACAAACGGGTCAGCTTTTTACTGGGGATTTATATTGCCAGGAAAAAACAAAGGTCATATTACGCGAGGAATCTATTCCAACAATTATTGAGTCTCTAAAACGAGTATTAACTTATAATTTTGAAGATGTGTTCTGCTCCCATGCTGGCTATTTAGAAAATGGGCGTCATGCCTTAGAAAGAAAACTGAATTATTTATTAGAACTCCAGGAAAAAGTGATCAATCTCTATAACAAAGGGATGACACCTATTCAGATAAAAAATATCCTCTTTCCTAGAAAATATGCCATCATCTTACTCTCTTCAAGGGAATGGGACTCTATACACATTATAGACTCGATCATTCAAGGGTAAAAATAATAGCAGCCTCCAAAAACTAGATACCTGCTATACCAGGAGGCTGACAATCTTTATAGACTGATTTTAATCTAATGGAGTAAGGAAGCTCTCAAATTCTTAACGTCATTCTCTAAATAACATTTTAAACAGGATAACATATAAACCCAGCCCTCTTTTTGTCCAATCATTTTATTAACTAGTTCTGGATCCTTTTCCTTGAATCCTGATTCACTTATTTCTATTATTGTATTCATCTTTTCCAACTCATTGATTGTAATGGTAACAATCGTTTCATTATCTTGGTCCGCTCCCCAAGCAAAGACGATTTTCTTATTTTGGTCAACTTCTAATACATTAATAACCCCTTCTGCACCATATTCATCATACCTCAATGTAATTCGCTTTCCTTGTTCCCACCTTTGTGAACTGGAGGAAAACCAAAAGTTACCGATTTTTTCCGGATCTACTATCGCCTCAAAAATCTCTTTTGCTGAACATTGTATTCTAAACTTTGTAGTAATTTGTGTATTCATTTTAAGCCAAACCTCCATGATATGATTGCATGTTTTTAAACATGATTTAATGAATGATAGATTATCTTCTATTACCTTACTGGAACGAGAATGAATTAGATTATACTATAACTCACATATAATTCATTCTAACATTATGTCAATTAACCAGACATTCCCAAAAAATTTGTCTTAATTATTAACAAAACGAAGACAGAAATTAAAATTATTTGGCTGGGTATTAAAAGATAAGCCACGATCTTTTCATACTCATTGTATCGTAAATGATTTCTTATTTTTTAAACACAAAATCTTCATATCTTTCTTCTCCAGATCCCATATCTTTCATTTTATATTGATTATTTTTGACTTCATCTTCACCGATTATAACGACGGTACGAATTTTTTCCTTATTTGCTTTATCAAGTGCCTTACCAATCTTTTTACTTCCTAATTCTAACTCAACATTGTAACCCTTATTTCTTAAATAACGTGCCAGCAGCAGCGATTCTTTCATTGTGTTTAATGGGATGATATAAAAATCAACATGCGAACTTTTTGTAATAAAATTATTTGACGCTGTAATTGCAGAATAAATTACATCTAAACCAAATGAAATTCCTACTGTTGAAATTCTTTCATTTGATCCAATGAGCCCACCTATAGCATTGTCATACCTTCCACCACTTCCAATGCTGGACTTTATTGAAAGATCCACTAAGAAAATTTCATATATAGTTCCCGTATATATTTCTAAACCTCTTGCTAAAAATGGATTAAATACACATTGTCCACTTAGATCAAGATATTCCAAATACATTTCAAGCTCTTTTAACTCTTCGATTCCTTCTTTAACGAGAATATTTTTTTTAGCAGCATGCTCAAAGTAGCTGTATTTTTTATTATTACGATCAATTAAAAATTGTTCGATTAATCTTATTGTTGAAGCGTGCAGCCCGAGTTCAGTAAGTTCAGCAAGTACAGCTTCTAAACCTGCTTTTTCAATTTTATCAAGTATTAGTACTACTTTATTGATCAGTTTATTATCTGTACCAAAGAATTCGAGCATGCCAGTTAATAATTTTCGATTGTTATATTGTATCACTACATTCAACTCAAGTTTTTTAAAAGCATCTAGTGCCATGTTCATTAATTCAGCCTCTGCAATTTGAGACTCGACTCCGACAATATCAACATCGCATTGAGTAAACTCACGGAACCTACCAGCTTTAATAGGACCATCTCTAAATACTTTCCCAATTTCATACCGTTTAAAAGGCATTCTAATTGTTGGATTCATTGCAACTACCTTTGCAAAAGGAATTGTAAGATCGTATCTTAAAGCGAGATCTCTCTCTCCTCTATCTGATAGTGTATACATTTCCTCTAAAATTTCAGCACCCCCTCCATACTTTGAAGCAAGCAATTCTGTATAGTTTAATATCGGTGTTTCTAAAGGTTTACAGCCGTATTGAACAAATGTTTCTTCTAATATTTTCGTAATTTTCTTCCTTACCATTTCAGCATTAGGCAAGTAATCCTGTGTACCCTTTACATTTTGCACAACATTCATTTTTTTCATTTTGAGTGACCTCCATTATTTTTTGTAAAATAAAAAACCGCACTTGATGTAAGTGTAGAAAACTTAATCAAATACGGTTGATTGATAAATAACCTTCCTATTAGCGATTTTTAAAATCGTATAGCAAGGCTATTGCATATGATGATGTAATTGAGACAATGAAATAATTTTCTTTAATGTAAACATTTTAGCCACCTCTTATTTCCAGTTAATTTACCATACCTTAAGATAAACAGCAAATCTTTTTTCTATTTGCTAGACGAGATAAAACGATTCCTAGCTGCGCCTAGTCCAAATATAAAAAGCAATATTGATGCACCGCTCAAAATAAGAAGAGGGATCGTCCAACTATTAGTTCTATCATGTATATAACCAAATAGCGTTGGGCCGATAGCTGCAAGCAGATAACCGACTGATTGTGCCATCCCTGAAAGTTCTGCTGCTTGATGAGAATTTTTAGTCCGGAGGCTAAAAAACATCATTGCTAAACTAAAGGCAAAACCTCCGCCAATCCCTAATAAAATCATCCACAAAACAATTAGACTTGAACTACCGTATAACAAACCAAGCGTTCCAGCTAAAAACAAACCTGACGTTATGAAAACAAGGGAATATTGGCTGGACATTCGTCCCGCTATGACAGGAACGATAAATGTAAAGGGAAGCAAAGCTAACTGCATTATAGTCAGCAACCAGCCAGATTGATCTGAACTTATGCCTTGTACCATTAAAATCTCAGGCAGCCACGCAATTAGTACATAAAACAGCATGGACTGTAAGCCCATAAACAATGATACTTGCCATGCTATTGTCGAAGTCCATACATTTACTCTACTGTCATCTGTTATCATATGAACACTGCCCGCACTCCGATTGCGATGTTTTATTTGCGGGAGCCAGGTTAAAATGGATATAAAACTTAATCCCCCCCATATTCCCAATGCACCTTGCCAGCCAAATCCTAAATAAATCGCAATTGGAACACTAATACCAGAAGCAATTGCTCCAAGTAGATTCATAGAAATGGAGTATACACCAGTCATTAAGCCAATTTTTGTAGGAAACTCTCTTTTTATAAGGCTAGGTAACAATACATTACAAACAGAGATAGCCAATCCAATGACAGCTGTACCAATATATAAAGTTGCTGCTCCAGAAAGTGAACGTAAAATGATTCCGATTGTAAGAAAAACAATAGATGCCAAAATAATAGGTTCCATTCCAAATTTTCGACCTAACCTAGGTACTATAGGTGAGAAAAATGCAAATGCAAGTAATGGCAATGTTGTGATCATCCCTGCCAAGGTGTTTGAAAAATGCATTGAATCCCTAATAAAACCTACTAGTGGTCCTACCGAAGTTAAAGGGGAACGTAAGTTTGATGCAATAACTATGATTCCAACGATCATTACCCAAACCATTGGTGATTTTTGGCCATTTTGTGCTGAATTTATTTCCTCTTTATTTCTTGCTTGCTTTATTGTACCCATGGTGCTTCCTCCAGTTGTTAAACGTTTCTGTAACGATATGTCACCTTCGAATAAACTTTAATATACTTTTATTTTTATTTAATACAATATAATATACTATTTGTAATATGTCTATCATTTTATATTCTTAGCATAATCCGTAATCTCATAAGAATAACCCCCTATCTTATTAAATGATAGAGGGTTATTCTAGATTATCTACCTTAAAATCATCATGATTAGACCCCATATTTTAATATAATATGGAGGACTACCATTTCGTTTGAATCATTTGAATAAGAATGATTCCCATCTGCACGGAAACTAATTGAATCATATTTGTTTAGTGTATATGATTCATTATTAACTTGAATGGAAATGGTTCCTGACATTACTGTCGCAACTTCTGTTGTATTCTGGTGATGTTTTTCTGGAAAATACGAGCTATTTGGTTGTAGATAAGCCCGATACATTTCCACCTCATTATTTACATTCTGGAAAATAGGTTCAATTGCCCAATTTTTCTCCTCTCCAGATATTCTTAATCCCTTCCCGGCACGTGACAAATTCACACTGTCGTCCCCATTTGAAAATAAGGTCATAAGTGGGATCGATAAGCTTTTCGATATCTTCCACAACATTCCTATTGTTGGGTTTGTGTCACCCCGCTCGATATTTCCTAGTGTTAGCTTGCTAACTCCCGATTGTTCCGATAAATCTTCAAGACTCAAATTTTTTTCTTTACGCAGTTTTTTTAATACAGCTCCAACTTGTAACACGACTTGTTTTTGTTCATCTGGTTCTTTATTCATTTTAACCTCACCTAAAATTGTCATTGAAATATCCAAAATATGATAAAGGTAACTACCTTATATTATAGTTTACAGTGTTTAATAAACAAATTTTTAACCATCTTAAAGTAATTCAAATTTTTATATTGGCAGGATTAATAAAATAATTCTTGAAATATATATTATATAGTCTTAATAATACATTTGAAAAATATGGGAGGTATAGCATGATTGAGATTAGAAAAATCAAGCCAGAAATGACCTACAATATTAGACATAGCGTTTTGCGCCCCCACCAGACAGTGGAAGACTGCAAATATGAGACTGACCATCATGCAGATGCCTTTCATGTGGGAGCCTTTTACCAACGCGAACTAATTAGTATAGCCTCATTTTGTATCGAGAAAAATCCTGATTTTCGATCAAATTGGCAATATCGCTTAAGAGGAATGGCCACTCTTGATGAATTTCGAAAATTAGGTGCTGGGAGATCGCTTATTAGTTTTGGAGAAAATTTAATTAAAGAAAAAGGCTTTAACCTGTTATGGTGCAAGGGAAGAACGTCGGTACAAGAATATTATACTAAGTTAGGTTTTCAAGTACATGGTGAAGTTTTTGATTATCCCCCTATTGGTCCACATATTATTATGTATAAACAATTATAAATAAAAAAAAGCAACATCTATTTTTCAAAGACGTTGCTTTTTTACATGCAATTTAGTCATTAAATGTATGTTACAAATTCACTAACAGGCTTTCGATAGCCCCTAGGTTTCCTGCTTGAAAGCTTTTCTTTCCCTATTGTAATCATCAATGCGACCTCAAATTGTTCATCAATCTTTAATAAATTTTTTATCTCCTCTTGATTAAATCCGATCATTGGACATGTGTCCCACCCTTTTTCCTTAGCAGCTAGCATAAATAGCATGGCAGATAGTGATGCATTTCTGATTGCCTCGTCTCTTTGAAATTCTTCCCCTCTTGATTCATAGAAGGAGATAGTATCATTTACCATGTGATCATATTCTTGCTTATTTACTATTCCTAATAGCTTTAAACCTTCATATATTTCAGCAGTCTGCTGATAAGCTTTTTTATCACCAATAACAAAAATAACTGCAGACGCACTTGAAACTTTATATTGGCCTTTGCTGCTTTTCTTACTTTTTCTTTCAAACCAGGGTCCATTACAGTTATATAATTTGTATGTTGTAAATTAAAAGCTGATGGTCCAAGCTTTACCAATTCAAAAATTTCATTTAATTCTTTCTGATTAATTTCTTTATCTGGTAAAAAATTACTTGCAGAACGTCTTTCTTTCATTAAATTTACAAAATCCATTCCCATTCTCCTCATATTAAATAATTGTTGTTGCAAACAAAAAAATGTTTCAAAAGCATAATAACTGTTCTTTGACTATGTATTCGTTATTTATCTTTAGTTAAAATATATTCAATTCGAGATAATTGTAATACTAATCTATTTAATAGTCAATAACTGTTTTGAAAAAAATTAAGTACCATTAAACCAATTACCAATGATTTGTCCCCTTATACTCATCTATACATTCTTTTTAACCGACTACCGTAATATCCTGAATATTACGGTAGTCGGTTATTTCAGAGAAGTTCAGGCGTATGAATCTGCTCGTCAAAATTAATTTCTAAAAGTTGTCCCGCATGAACCAGCCCTGATCCAAAACCATACATTAGAACTCTGTCACCATTTTTGACTCTTCCTTCTCTCAATCCAAGATCAAGAGCCAAAGGAATGGTTGCAGCAGATGTATTCCCAAAGTTGACTAAACTATATAGAGTTTTTTCTATTGGGTATCTCAATCTTTCACATATGGGCTCTATCAATCTTAAATTCGCACTATGGGGAATAAACCAATCTATTTGTTCTGTACTCATTTGTGTTTTTTCTAAAATTTGCTTTACACTTTCAGGGACATTCCTAACAACCCATCGAAATACTTCTCTCCCATTTTGTACAAGATATTGCGTATCAATTAACTCAATTCCATTGACCTTTTTTGATAATCCTGTACGGTATACATGTTGCGATCCATTCCCATCACTTCCCAAATGGAATCCAATAAAGCTTTTTGATTCTTCATCTCTTTCAACTAAAACAGCACCGGCTCCATCGCCAAATAAAATACATGTACTTCTATCAGTATAATCAGTTATTTTCGAGAGTGTATCAGCACCAATCACTAATACCTTTTTGTGAAGACCCGAAGAAATTAGGCTATGAGCAGTATGCAAGGCATAAACAAATCCAGCACATGCTGCACTTAAATCAATGGCTCCTGTTTGAGAGATATTTAACTGGTTTTGGATGATACTTGAGACTGAAGGAAATGGAAAATCTGGTGTGCTTGTTGCTACTATTACCATGTCTACATCTTCAACTTTTTTGTTAAATCGGTACATTAAGTCCTTTACAGCTGATACACATATATCACTTGTAAATTCATCTTGACGGGTTATTCTCCGTTCTCGAATACCTGTTCTTTGAATGATCCATTCGTTAGTTGTTTCAACCATTTGCTCAAGATCAAAATTTGTTAATTTTTTTTCAGGAACATATGTCCCTATTGCTGTAATTCTTGCGCCTATCATCTTTACACCCCAAATCTTAATTAGAAGTTAGTAATAGTACCTGGTACTAATTATAGTGTTATTTTTTGTTGAAAGCAAATAAATTCCTATTTTTTCTAATCATATGGTTCATATTATCATTATCTGAAACAAGAAAAGCACCTATTAGGGTGCTTTCTTCTTTCGTACAAATTCAAACATATTATGTTTATGGATCTTCCTTATTAGTTTCTATGGTCTCTTCCTCATCAATAATCGATGTGGCTGACCGTTTAAACTCTGATAACGTCTTACCGAAAGCAGACCCGATTTCAGGGAGTTTTTTCGGTCCGAAAATAATTAAAGCGATAGTTAAAATCAAAATTAATCCAGGTACTCCTATATTCGAAAGCATATTTGCCCCCTCATTTCACTGTTTAAGCGAGGATACCGCCTTTTTGCTTATAGCTTAATATCCCTTCAGCTGCCCGATATGATAATGCGCCTACTGTGCCGGTAGGATTATAGCCGCCATTATGGGCAAATGCTGTAGCACCGATAACAAAAACGTTTTCTGCATCCCACATTTGCAAATAATTATTTACCGCAGAAGTATTAGGATCTGCCCCCATAATCACCCCACCTGTATTATGGGTAGACTGATATGTTGTAATATCATAAGGACCCAGTTCCTCCATTGAATCAATCTGGTCGGCACCCATTTCTTTCATAATTTCAACGCATCGTTCAGTCAAATACTTTGCTAACTGTCGATCCTGCTCCTCAAAATCATAGGTGATCCGAATAAGCGGATCTCCAAATTCATCTTTATACGTAGGGTCCAGATCCAAATAATGATGCCTAAATGGCATACTTGACCCTTGTCCGCCAACAGATAACGTGCGATTCGCATATTTGATTGAATTTGCCTTAAATTCTTTCCCCCATAATGGCGTTCCTTTAGGAACCTTATTATTTGCAATCGGTCTTAAACCTGTTTGAGAAATGGCAATTGAGCCACCATGAATAAAATTCAGATTAGAATGGTCAAAATTATCTCCATTAAAATCATCAATCACCATCCCTAGTGATCCTGCTCCAGCATAGGTATTAAATTCTTCCTTTTCAAAGAACCCCGTTGCACTTCCTTTTTGAACCTGGTAAGCATAATTTTTTCCAATCACTCCGGTCCCTGTCTTCGGATCATATGGTCGTCCAATGCCTGATTGTAGTAATAATCGAACATTATTAAATACATAACTAGTTAAAACAACAATATCTGCAGGCTGTTCAACCTCCTCCCCTGTTGTTGTATCGACATATAAAACTCCAGTTGCCTTATTCCCTGTTTTTAACACGCGTCTAACATTAGAATGCGTGCGGATTTCAAATTTCCCAGTCTTTTTTGCTACTGGAAGAACGGTAACAACAGGATCAGCCTTTGCCCCATATTCGCACCCAAACCTCTCACAATACGCACAATATTGACAAGCGGCACGTGATACACCGTCCGGATTTGTATAAGCTTCAGATAGATTGGCAGAAGGCCGATTGTATGGGTGAAGCTTTAGATTCGTAGCAGCCTTCTTAAATTTTTCAAGAACAGGTGTTGTTTTCATCGGAGGGGTTGGATATGGGTTGGATCTTTTCCCGCCAAGTGGATTTTCTTCTCCAGAAATTCCAGCCATTTTTTCAAATTTATCAAAATATGGCTCCAACTCATCATATGTAATGCCCCAATCTTGAATGGTCATATCCTTAGGAATCTTTTTTTCCCCGTATCTTTCAATCGTTTTGCTGCGAATTTCAAAATCATACGGAAGAAAGCGGTATGTCTGGCCATTCCAATGAACGCCGGATCCCCCTAATCCATCTCCTAAAAGAAAGGACCCGTACTGCCGCATTGGCAATGCACGAATTTTTTCATTCCCTCTGAAAGTAATCGTTTCCTTCGAGAGATCTTGCATTAACTCATATCTTAGTGCATAGCGCAGCTCATCGTGAACCATAAAATAATCTTCTGTTTTTCGCTCTTTCCCTCTTTCTAAGCCTACACAATTTAGACCTTGTTTAGTTAACTCAGCTGCGATAATGCCGCCTGCCCAGCCTACTCCCACGATCACTACATCTGTCTTCGGTAATTTCTTTACCACTTCCTACACCTCATTCATTGTTAATTTCGAGCTTATCTCCTAACTGCGATTAATGTCCTAGGTGATCTTTTAAACTTACTGGCGGAATCACGGTAAATTCTTTATCAATGACATCCGTATAGGCCATTTGACTGCCAGGATAGTTCCGCATTTTCCAGCCCTCCATATTGCGGTTACCGCTGTACAATGGATCACTATAGGCACCCTCTAATGTGCTGCTCCTAAGCATATTAAAAAATCCGCTTGCAGAAATCGTCGTAAGATTAACCTTGTCCTCTGCAAAGTCAGATAAAATATCGTCTTGCTCCTCTTCATTCAGTTCGATAAAACCTTTTTTATACTTTGCTAAGCTATGGTTTTGAAGTTCTCGTAAACCGATATCGAAAATTTCCCTTCTCCTAATTCGCCCTTGATACCCTTGGACCTTTTCCCCTTTGAAAAAAGGAGGCTGCATATATTCCCTTGAATTAAAGCCCCAATCCCCACTTAGCTGATGGTCAATAAAGAAAGCTACCCCTAAATCTTTTGCACCCGGTCCATTATCATCAGCCGGAAAAATACGCTCAGTTGCAGCCTCAACCATTCTAAATTGCTCTTGTGTAAAATACATTAGTGCTAAATTATAGTTTTCTGCTTTGGATACATTTTTTACTTTGTCAACATTTGTTTTTTCTTTAAATGGAATTAAACTTCCTAATGCACCACCTACAGCCAACCCTCCAATAGCGATACCTGAACTCTTGAGGAATCTTCGACGGGAAAGAGATTCATTCTTTTCCTCTTGTTTGGTGTTTTCTGGCATAATGTCCACCTCCTACATTTTAAGGTTATATTGCCCCCAAAAAATTCATTCATACATAAAAAAAAGTTGGGCATGATAATTTTAAATCTTTTTAAATGAGGTGGAAGAATATGAAAAAAACTTGGAAAAAAGCAGCAATCTTTAGTGGGGTTCTATTCCTTACAGCATGTGCAGGGCAACATAATGGGATGGATGAAACCGTTAAAGCGGAGGAAGGCAAGCATGGCGTACATGGATCACCAGCAACAAACGTATATGATAAAAGTGTCTCAACAAGGAATTTAGATGATGGCTTAATTATTCCTAGTGAAAACGGAGAAAAGAGACAAACAACAGATGAACATGGGGGAACCTCTCATGGAACAGGGACAAATGTATACAGCCTAATAGGGAGCTCAGGGCTGCATGATGGCGGAATTTCTTCTCATCTTGAATCCAGATTAGGAGGAGAGGGAATCAATGGGATAAAAGTATTTGTTCTTGATGACACCGTCATTCTCGCACGTGCAACCCCTGAAGTGACATCTACTCAATACGATTCTATGCAGGAACACACCCTCAAGGGTGTCGATGGAATGTCTACAAAAGATCAAAACCAAAAAAATACACCTAACAAAGCTAGTCAAGATGAAGATGATAACCTGATAAAGGCAAAAAGCTTCATGAACAAGGTCTTCAATGGAAACGTTCAAACACTTACAGTAACAAATCCTGATGCGGTTAAGCTGATTGAAAAGATTAAAAATGATATAAAAGCAGACGCCGTTCCGTACGATGCCGTGTCAAAAGATATTATTACGCTTATTAAAATGACAAAGGAAAAATAACGAACAAACGGAAGAATAGCTATTTTTCGGATTTTGATTTTATACACAAAAAGAGGCTGACTCAATAGGTCGTTAATAAAGACGATTTTTTTGAGTTAGCCATTCTTTTAACGTCTAATGGTTATAAAACGTCTATTTATGTTTAGGTTTTCCCCCTGTAAGATGAGTCTCAAACATATCGATGATTTCAAGAAATCTTTCAGCTTCACGGAAAACATGGTCCGCCAGCAGGGGATGGATAATACTTTTTATTTTACATTCTTCGATCAAGTCACGTGCAGTCTTCTTAAAGTCCCGAAGCGATACGACTGATACCCGGTTCTCGTCAAGGAATTGATCTAAAAGAGGGACTGTTTGAGATTGAGGTTTCATTGACTCTAGATCTCTAGCTTGAAAAACTAAAGTATCGAAATCATTACTAAAGTTTCGTGCCATATCAACAAGCTTTCTTTCCGATGGATCAAGTAAATGCCCAATAAATTTAGCGTGATCAGCCATTATTCTTAAGAAAAAAACATTTTCTTTAATAATTGCATCCGCTAGTGGTTTGAGCTTTCCTTCATTTAATTCAATTAATCGTTTTCTAAAATAATTCGCCTCTCTGCTTGTATGATCTACTAACAGAGGAAAATTATTTGCCCCTGGCAATTTACATGTCAAAATTAACCCTAATACCTTTCGTTTAAAAGCAAATATACCAGTGGCGGCTTGCTGAACTTCTGAATTAAAGCTTTTAATTTGTTGCGGATCCGTTTGATGAGTAAATGTATGTGCTCGTTGTTCTATTTGTTCAAACAGCCGATAATATTGATTTGCCTCCTCAATTAATTGTGTATCATCGCATCGAAAACCTAACCTGAGAAATAATGAATGTTCCTTCATAATTCTTGCCCAAAAACGAATTTCATCTAAAGATCGTGTAACGAACATTTCTGCATTCATTCCCCTATTCAAATCTTGTGAGTTCGTATTCATCACGGTGTCCCCCCTTACCCAAGATTAGAAACCATCACTTAAATTGTATTAGGAGAATTCATAAAAATACTTGCCTATCAAAAAATTTTTTTAATGAAGCAATCATAACGTCAAATAAAATTAAAATGGAGGGAGCTTTATGCCTCGATTTAAAACGGTTTTTGTCCTTATATTATTTGTACTCGTCACTTCAAACTGTTTTAATAATGAACGGCAATAAATCATAGTTCAAAAAATTAATGAATGTAGATATTAAAGGAATTACTCATGCTAAGAAAGTGGCTTTAGCTATCCTTCAACATGCGATAGTGTAGAGATAGTAGAAGAAACTGGCTTCCCATTTAGTTTTACGTATGTAGATCCTAATATAAAATCAAAAGTTGTGCTATGCTCCGTCTGGATTCATCCAAATAATGATTCTTCAAAGATGACTAAAGAAAATAATATGTATGTTCAGTTAAATAAATCAGACGCCGCTAACCTGATTAAAGCTATCACAGAAATAAAGCTTTCTGATTTAAATAAGATCATAAAAAGAGAGCATTTTTGGAAACAAAAATGCTCCTGAGCCTAGTCCCGTAACATGAAAAAAGCCAAGTTAATACAGTATTTCTTTTTTAATCCATCACACAAAAATTACTTGCTATTTGATTATTTCTCTATTATTGGTAACACAATCTTTTGTTTACCCTGAACAAGTAACACTTCTTCTATATTCATTGAAAACTTTTTGTCTATAGCCATTACAAAGCTACGAGGACTTTCATCAACCGTACAATTTCCTTCGATATCTGAAAAAATTATTGTCAATTTTGATTTTTCTGCAGGATTGATTTCTTTAATAGAATAGGGACAACTACTTGATTCATATAGACCTAAAAAAATTACATCTTTTTTATCCAAATCAACTTCTTTTAAGTCTTGTTTGAATTGAAATGTATCCCACATTTTTTGGTAGTCTTCATTATTCTTAATTCTCATAATTACAAACTTGCTATTGGACTTTTGATCAATTCTTGACATTTGATCAAATGAGAGAGGGATCCTTTTTTCTGAAGCAATTAAACGAGCATTATGATCTAACCCCTCTTTACTTTCACATCCAGAAACAAACAATAACCATGACGAAAAAACAATTTTCAGAAATGTATTCACCAATTCCTCCTCCATAAGAATTTCAATGTGTAAAGCTTTGGTTTAGTTTTTAATTCGATCTGCTTTTACTAGAGCCCTTTAAATTTTTTCTAGAAATATTAATTATGGAATTTCCTTCATACTTATTACCATTCTATTTTAAAAAATGCATACACTCCTACTTAGGTCCTATCTTTATATTAACCTCCTAAAATATGTATAATATGTAAAAAATATGATAGAATTAAATATATCAGCAAAAAGGAGGTGTTTATATGAAAAAGAAACTATCTATTGCTTTATTTGCTACATTGTTAGTGTTTGGCATTACATCAAGTGCACTAGCAACACCGATTACTGCAAACAACTCCAAATGTCCTATTCCTACAAAACCTTGCCCAATTGAACCATAATAATACTTATAGGAACCTGTAATAGTTATTATTACGGGTTCTTATTTTTTATATTTGAACATACAATTTATTTGAAACTCTCATCCCATTATGCTAACTACATATCATAACGTTCCGTTATATAACTATTATTCATTTGGTTAATAATGAAAGAGCCTCTTTCCAGTTTGAAATAGGCTCTCGTTGTGTTTATCTTTATCTTTATCGCGGTCACGCTTCGTATATTGGATATTTATCCCTTATGTATATCTACTTTACCTTATCAATTTTAATTATTCCATCCACCTTGCTCGATTTTTGAAAATAACAAATGACAATATCCCCTACTTCGATAATCTGATCAGGTTGCAATTTATCATGAGTAAAGAATATTACATTATGATTGTCTACTGACTCTCCAATGTAGCCCTCGCTAGTCTTGTCTACTATCACATATTCATGTGTTATATAGTCTTCAGGTGATTCTTTATTAAAATTTGAATCAATGACCATTGTAGAATACAAATAAACTACCATTATCACTAACATTAAACCTAAAAATAAATTCATTTTAGCCATTTACCCCATCCTCTAGCTGCTCTTTTCCATCCTGTGAATACGAAATGACCCAATCTGAATTTCTTTAATTTATCTCTAAATATATACAGACGTAACCTCAAATATTAATACATATTTATTAATTTAATATGTATGTCCTTTGTATAAATCAATTTGTTTTGCGTATTTATTCAAAATCCCTTCATAATATGCTCCTTTTTAAAATAGCTGGCAAGAATGTATTAAATACTAGCGCTTTATCACGATTAGCAAGAGCGTGTATACATAGAACCCAAGATTTACATTAATAGGGAAAAACTAGCTCATAAAGTAATCAGAAGTATTGTGGGTATTTTATTGAGGATGATTAAGCTTATAGCAGTCTTGAAAAGAGGTGTAAGACACGAGGAAAAAACTAGTGTTCTTTCTTTTTAATAAAAATATGAGAAGTAAGCAGGTAAAGAAAAACAAATAAGAATATATAACGAGTTTTTGGGTAATTTTACCCAATTTCTTCTAGGAAATGGGCATCTAGTATAAAATATATTTTATATTCCATTAAACTGCTTTTTGCTTCCTCAATCAAGCTCGGTTGAGGAAGCATATTGTTACAAAATGTCTGACAAAATTCTTTATCAGTCAATCAACTCTTCAATTCTATCCAGCCATTCCTCTACTAAAATGGTAAATACCTGGGGTTGTTCGATTTGTAAATTATGACCGGCTTTATCTAATACGGTAAATGTTCCCCTTGGGTATTTATTAATTAAATCTAGTGCATCTTTATACCCAACAGAAGAGTCTTGTCTTCCTAGGAAAAATACACTTGGTTTATCAAAATTGCCTTGGTCAATTTCAAAAGAGAATCCATAATTATCTTTTACTACTTTTAGCAACTTTTCATCTCCAATTTTGCCGCCACTTAAAATTTCTTGGTTGTATCTTAACCATGTGTACTCGTCAAGCACAACATTGTTACTTTTGAAGTCTTCTAATTCTTCCTTTGATAATTGTGTTATGAATTTTTCATCTGTTTTCATTATTCTATGTTTCTCAACTGTTCTATCTTTTACAAGAGGGATAATGAGTGGGCAAATGAATGCAGCACCCAGTATTAGTTCTTGCTGTTTTCGAATAAGCCCCCTAGCTATATAACCACCATAAGATTCTCCAGCAACTAAGTATTCTTGGCCAGGAATAATCGTCTCAATAAATTGTAAAACAGCATTTAACATATCATCAGAACTACTAATTTCGTTGTAATTTTTAGTTAATCCCATTCCTGGAAGGTCAATATATATTCTTCGCCATCCCTCTCTCTTACTAAATACTGGTTCCATACAACCAGTCATTAAACGATGGTCGAGGGAAAAACCATGTATCATGATAATTGGTACCCCCTCCCCGATATCTTCATAGAAAATTTCCGCTTGTTCAACCTTACAATATGCCATCTTTCTTCCTTCTCTCTTAATTATATATAGGATCGCAGCATGTTTAGGGAAAAATTACTCCAGCTTTCCTTTTGTAGAACTTACATATTCCACTGGTTTACCTACAAAAAGCTTAGATTAATATCTACGTTTAAAAAGTTCATTACATAAGGCAGTGAACTTTTTTATTATGAGCACTCATTTTGGTCATCAACGATCATTTAAACACCATAATGTATCATGTATTTTTTATCTTCTGCTGCTGCAATAATTTTTGCAGCCAATTCATTAAGTTCAACAGATTTTTGAAAATGCTGGGATGTTGATACTACATCATAAAATAATGATAATGACTCAGGTGGAATAATTGTTATCCCCCAATAAGCTAATCCATATTCGGGGCGATCAAATGAATGAAAGTAGGTTTTCATGATTGATAATTGTTCACCTAAACTATCGATTAATTCATCGTCAACAGAAATGCAATTGTATTTCTGAGGGGTATATTCATTGTATTCTTTCCTTTTGTTGAAATTATCAATAATCCCAAACTCATGTACACAAGGCATGTTCTACCCCTTTCAACTATCCTTTTTTTATACTGCAATGAAGAACAGTCCTACGCTACTTTTGTATAGATAAAATGGTACTAGTTTAATCACCTTTGTCATCCGTAAATATTTTAAGTGCGCCAAGTATAAACATTAAGAAAAAAATGACTATCGATAATCTAAGAACAAAAATTTTTAAAATGAAACTTATTATAACAATCGGCAATCCAACCATAGCAGTCATTGAAGCGAATTTTGTATAACGGATTGCTGCCTTTGAAATTTCTGGTTCTTCAGTATACATCCATCTCTTACCAGCCAATAAACTATCTTCAGGATAGTAATAACTCCAAAGAAATAGGCCGTATAAAGGGATTGCAAAAATTATCATAAAAATAATTGCTAGAATGGTTTCTTCCATAAACCCCTCTCCCTTTCTATCAACCAAGGCGTTCCCTATTGATTACGATTTCACGCATAAAAGGATTCAGTTATTTAACTTTTCAAAAAAACATTCCCGCATTATTTAAAATCAAAAAAATAGTTGTTTTAAATAGCCTTCTTCTTTTCTACTTTTTTGTATTCTCCGCTTTCAACCAACGAAGTAATTCTTGGTGTCTAAATGTATTTTCAGCATCTGAAATTATTTTAGGAAGATGAATATCTATACCATCTATTATTGAATCTAGCACTCGCAGGACAAAGCCATCCTCAAACTGTTCCAATGGCTCCGGCAACTCATCTTCGTCTAAAATAAAGTAATCCCCATTTGGAAGAACCATAATATCAATAATTAAATCCTCAAAAGACACCATCTTATTAGTAATCCATGTATTTTTTACAATATTAAAATAGCTTCCGATATACCTCCCATTAGTATCTCTCCAAATGTATAAATTATATGGACGATTTCCCCAGTAATAGGCAAGTGTATAACTACCTTTAGGGATGGTTAATTTTGCTTGGTTAGCAGTCATTGTAAAAGTATCTTGTATGATATGAAAAAGCACGACATGTTGGTTATGTGCTTCTAACAACATACATTTATATTCAACAACTTTAGAGTCGTAACGAATTTTTCTTTCAATTATATTATGACCATACTGATCAAATGAGGGCATTCCATTCACCACTGCTCTTGTTTCTCCTTCCCTTATATCTCTATTAATCTTATCATATATTCCCTTCTCCCCTTTTTAAGATTTATTTTTCTAATTAAAGGTAGCCGATATGCAAACCATCATTTTTTATAGAATTTACACATTCACGGTCCTTATTTTATAGATGATTTTACCATTTATACGTTACAATCTCATATACACAAAAAAGTCGAATCCTTACAATTTAAGCATTCGACGATTTATACATTTATAAAAATTGGCTAGCATCTATCTTAGCGGTGTTTTTTCCCTTAACCTGCTTTAGGGTCGCAACTATAAGAAAGCTAACAATCACTAATAAGAGCCATGAGCTCACTTTTCCTAGATGGACAAGACTCCAAGCTTCGGTTTGGTTTGGATATTTCCAAGCTCCAAAGTACGTTGCGATATTTTCGGCTATCCATATAAAAAATCCAATGAGCACAAAAGAAAGGGCGAGTGGCATACGATAATGAGTTCCATTAACCTCGTAAATAACCCATGATTGCCAAAAAACGATAATAACAAGTCCAGATAACCACCAACGTACGTCAATCCAGTAATGGTGAGTGAAGAAATTCAAATAAATTGCAGCTGCAAGTGGGACAACTATTAAAAATGGCGGCCACTTAATCAGCTCCACCTTCAACCTTCTCCATGCTTGGCAAAGATAACTTGCTACACTAGCATACATAAACCCGCTATATAATGGCACTCCAAATAATTTGAAGTATCCTTCCTCTGGATAAGACCAAGAGCCCATATGCACCTTGAAAAGTTCAAGAGTCAATCCAATAATATGAAACATTGTGATAACCTTTAGTTCATCCCTTGTTTCAAGCCCGGATCGCACCATCCACCACTGCATCAAAAGACAAATAATAAGCAGCCAGTCATAACGTGGCAAAAAGGGGAGTGGCACAATTTTTGTACATGCTAATGAGGCAAATATAACAACAGGAAATAAACATGATAATGCTTGCTCCCAACCAAAATGCATGAGTTGTTTAACTGCTCTCATGATTTTTGCCTCCAAAAAATTTATTTGATCTATTTAATCCCTGCTTAATCAAGTGCATCATTATCCTTTCGATATTCTAAAATATCCCCTGGCTGACACTCTAAAGCCTTACAAATTGCCTCTAGTGTTGATAATCTGATCGCTTTTGCCTTTCCATTTTTCAAGATAGAAAGGTTAGCCATTGTGATTCCAACCTCTTGCGAAAGTTCAGTTACACTCATTTTTCTCTTAGCCAGCATCACATCAATATTAATTATTATTGCCATGTTATTCACCTCAGACCGTTAAGTCATTTTCTGATTTTATATCAATTGCTTCTTGTAAAAGTTTTTGAAGAACAGCTGCAAAAACTGCAATAACAAGCGAAGCAAAAGGAACAACCAATCCGACAAAAATGACACCAGGTGCGTCATCTATCTCCGCAAAAAGATAGAAGAGAGGCAAGACTAGTACATGCAAACAACTAATTGTAACTGCACAGTATTTGATATTCATTAAAGCTTTTACAGAAATTTGCGAGAAAGCTTTATTTTTGTCAATGTAGCGCAAAAGTTTGAAGGCCTGATACAAAGCGAAGTAAAAAGGTATCGCAGATGCATAGAAAATGATGAAAACGAGATATTTTATATAAGCCATATTTGGAAGCAATTTTTCTGCAATGTTCCCTAGCTCTGGCACCAAAAAGATGCACAAAGCAAGAATCGGCATACCAATCAAAATAAGAGCTATTTTTAAAAAGAGTGTTGAGACTTGTTTCATAAAAGGCACCTCACTGATTTATTTTCAAATTGATCTTATCAGATTTTTTATCGTTTTACAATAAATAATTATTATTTTTAAATATATCTTTATCGTTATATATATTGTTTCAGACAAAAAAAGCATTCTTTATTACAAAGAAATGCTCTTTTACTATAAAATAATCATTCTATAATCTGCTCTTTTTCGAATAGAAACTTCTATTTCATTGCTTATATTCCTCTGTTATCCCTCAGTTCAACTATTGTCCCTTCAGGCGCAACTAATTTACACAAACTTCCATTTTCCACTTGGTAAATTTCTTTTCCATTTTTTCGTATAAAATCACAACCCAACTGTTTAATCGTTTGGACCTCTTTAACTAAGTCATCTACCCAAAGACAAAAATGAACGATCCCTTTTGTGTTTGCGTTTACACTATTAAGATTCTCATCTATTTTACCAGTTTGTAGTTCTATATAAAATGCGCCCAATTTTAACCAGGAGTTATAAGAACGATTATGGAAATGAGGAAATTCTTTTATTAATTCAAAACCTAGAATATCCCGATAAAATTTTAAGGATTCTTCATAATTATTTGTTTGGATGCAAATATGGTGAACGAATTTTGTAGACATTTTTCTCTCCTGTCGTTTTCTTCTTTATCTATCAAGGATAACACTTTATTTCTAATTTTTCTTCTGAAAATATTCTGTTCCGTAAGTTAATCCCATTTTAGATTAACGTCCCTGATTTTCTAATACGATTTAAGAATAGGTAAATATTTATTATTCTTTAGGCAGCCATCTATAGTATAAAATTTCTGCGTTTTCCGTTTCAACTAAAATAATGAGTGGTTTTATACCTTGGTTTGTACCGACTGTATTATACAAAAGGGTGCCTTCTGGTAATTTGGTTGCTGAGAAATCCCGAAATAGAATTGAAAATCTTGCATGATTTTTAATTTCTCCAATCTTTTCTCCCTTCTTATATCTGCTTTTTTCACTTTCAAACCAATCAAGATCTGAAATATTAGAATAAGTACGCCCTCCATATTTGATAATATCTTTTTCATTTTTCATCAAACCACTGCTGCTAATTACCAATCCCCCTACAAACAGAAAGCAAAACAAGAGTAAAATTATGATTACTTTCTTCATTCAATCCCCCCCAATTTTATAGGGAAAGTGTAAATCTTAACCGCACTTCACTATTGTATTATAAAGGAATTAATCCATTTATCTTGAATATAAGTAAATAAAAAGTGGAAATGAGGCGTACTTTATGGCATTTATTGCAATTTATACTGTTGGGAGACTAAAGCATCCGCATGGCCATCCTGCCACTCGCGAGTTTTTTCAAGTGGGATCGGAGGTATCTCGACAGGCTGCTAAATCAGGGCATCTTATAAAGGAATTTTCACCTAATAGAGTCCGTTTTCCTGAAGAAATGGTTAATGGAGAGGGGTTGCCAATCCTTACTTTAACAGTATGGAAAAGCCTTCAATCTTTATATCATTTTACCTATTCAGGTGATCATAAAAAAGCCTTACTAGACAGGCATAAATGGATAGAACAGCGTCTGGATAAACAACCTACTTATGTACTGTGGTGGACCGAGATGGTGAAAGATGTATCCTGGATGGAGGCATTCAATAGATACAACTATTATTTACAGCATGGACCAACTCCTTATGCATTCGATTATAAAAACTCATTTGATGAATTTGGGGAGACGTTGTTGCTTAAATAGCTGGGTGCAGGTTTCTTGATGAAGTTTGGGCATTAACTAACCGTCCTATTACTAAAAAAAGAGAAAAAAGTGTGTCCTCCTTTTCTCTCTTTTATTTGAATAAGTTACTTTATTTACATTTCTAAATCAGTAAAAGCATAGGGTAATAATTCCCCTAAAGTTAATTCTAATATATCTTTCTTCTCGTTTGTCAAATAAACTGGCATTTCTGGTAAACAGAATTCAGCTAAAACTTGTCTGCAAATACTACAAGGCGGAAGAAAATCCACTGTATCACCTGACACAGCAATTGCCTGGAAATCACCTTTTTTGTAGCCATTTGTTATTGCAGTGAAAATAGCTGTTCTCTCAGCACAATTTGTTGCACCTAATGAAACATTTTCTACGTTGACTCCATTAATAACAGTTCCATCTTTGAGTAATAAGGCGACTCCAACTGGAAATTTAGAATAAGGCACATAGGCTCTTTCCTTCATCTGACGTGCGCTTTCAACTAATTGTTCTTTATTCATACGATCCATCCCTTTCAAAGAAGAATGAACTTTTCACAGTCCCCTTAACACCAACTATAAAATTGGCAGGATTTTTATCATATAATTTTTCGAAATGTTTGTCAACAATAGTACGATTGTATCGTGTCATATTCTGCCTGGAAACTTAATATGGTTCAGGATAAGCATCTACAAGACAGTTTAGCCGAAGAATTTCATCATTTCTTCTTATTGTTAAGGGGACCGTGCTATTAACAGCTGAATTATTCAAAGCTCTTTCAAATGATTCATAGCCTGAAATTTCTACTCCATCAATTTCAATAATAATGTCATCCGTTCTAATTCCAGCAGCTGCAGATGCTGAAGCTTCCTTCACCAGTAAAACTCTTGTTCCTTTACCTCTGTCATTTGTTGTGTGGACAATTCCAATCCATGCTTTCCAAAATTTTGAACGAATATCAATCCCCGTTTCATAAACACTTTTTAAATTTTCTAAGAATTGTTTTGTGCCAAATAGCATATTTTCCTTTACTTCTTGATTCATCTTACTAATAAATGAGGCCTGATATTCAATACTTACCTGTATACCATTTTCGACTTTTTCTAAAGAAGTAATTGTAGTAAAATCCCCATCAAGGCTTTGAAGTATAAAGTGTTTCATATCATCTATTTCTGTAAATACACCCTCAGTTGTAGCTCCCCACCCATGATTCATATAGCCTCTCCCGCCAATACAAAAATCAATTTCAGCATTTTTGGAATACCAGCGGTTTAAATGCTCAGGCTTAGTCAATGCATCCCAAACTTTCTTTAAAGGCGCATTAATAACGATGACACTCTTTATGGAATCTTTCATCCCGTTCATCTTGAAACTCTCCTTTTTCCACATAATTTTTTAGATTGACAAGCTGACCATCAAGTAGTTCTCCGGTGTATTGAATCATTTCATGAATGGCAATTTGAAGAAAATTGAAATTTAATGAATAAATACGATACTTGCCTTTCAAGCTCTCTGAAATCATCTTTTCTTCCAATAGAATGCTTAAATGCTTCTTAATTGCTGGTTGAGAGATATCAAATGCTTCGACGATCTCCTTCTGGGTTCGATTTCCTTGTTTGAGCATACTTAGTATACGCCTTCGCGTCGGATCCCCTAATGCTCGATAAATATCTGGCATTCTTATTCCCTCACTTCACACATATAACCACCATTTGGTTATATGTAATACAGATGGCATAAAGAGGATTGTCAAAAGTTTTCTGAAAAACACCATAATTTCTAGCTAACCTTAACCGTTCGCATAAAAAAAGTCCTGCTGGTCCTCAATAGACCTTCAACTTTTGCTTCCTTACCTGTGCATTGATTATTCTTGAATAATAGAATGAGAAGAAATCCATTCAATTAATAATTCTCCCATAGTCTATTAACCTCAACTAATTCCTGTTCATTAAACTCCATTTTATAAATATCAGGCTTAGATGTGCTATGCAAAAAAGCCAAATCATATTTTAAATCATAGTACCCCATCATCAAAGTCATAACTGCTCCGTGGGTGCCAATCACCACTTTTTGCCCTCTATATGTATATAAGATCTCTTTTAAGACTTTTACAGCTCTTTTTTGACAAATGGCATTCGATTCCCCTCCATCTAAAGTAAAATTGGGGTCTACATACGATTTTTCCAATAGAGGAAGTAATTCCTTATCAGGGATTCGCTTGTCTTCAGCAGAAAAAATTCTCTCTTTGAATTCATCAAATACTAAAATCTCTTGCCCAATTTGTTTAGCTAATGGCTCAACAGTTAAAATTGATCGAGTGTGTGGACTTGATATAATAGTATCAATCCCTTCATCCTTTAATATATCAGTTATTCTTCTAACGTCTAGTTTTCCTCTTTCCGTTAAGCCTCTCGTTCTATCATTTCCTTCTTTTGGTGAATCCCCGTGTCGCACCATATATATGAAAGTTTTCATAATATCTCCTCGAAATTCTTACTATAATTTCTAACATGACCCTCTCTTCAAATCTTAGCATATTCTATTTTCCAACTCGTAAATACTCTGAAGGTTTCTTCTTTCCAAAAAGTCTCTCGATAAAGCTTAGAACTTCATCATTTCCGGGCAACATCTTAGATATTATTAGCAGGCACTAATTTAAATACTAGATCCATTTTCCCCTGGGTTAATCTTTCCATACCAGATTAAATCTTCATATCGATTTTCTTTCATCACATGTTCGATTAGGATCCCCTCTTGCTTCATCCCTAATTTTTGCATAACTCTTCCTGATGCTGGATTGGATTTAAAGTATCGTGCAAAAACTTTATGGTATTGTTTTTCATTAAATGCAAATTGTAATATAGCTTGCGCTGCTTCGGTAGCAAAACCATTTCCCCAAAATTCTTCGCCAATCCAATAGGCTATTTCCCCATTATTAAACCTTTGGTTGTTTGTTAACGCTATTGCACCATACAACCCTCCACTATCCTTATCGGTTATAGCAAATTCGTATGATTTATTAGAAGTATAGTTTTCAAGATGAGGCTTAATCCACTTTAAAGCATCCTCTATTGTATATGGATATGGCAGGTATAATGTATTTTTATAAATATTATAATTATTACATAGTAAAGCAATCGCTTCTGCATCAGATTTTTGAAACAGCCTTAATAGTAGCCTATTAGTCGTAATAGTTTTATATTGATTACTGTATTTCATAAAACACCCTCCAAATTTTTAAATAGTTACTGTTAATCGCTTGTAAGTTTTTAGCGTTTCACTTCAACATAGTAAACACCTCCATTTCGTGATGTTTAAATAAAAAAAGCCTATCGTCTCTGTAGAGACGATAGGCTAAGCCTAACGTGGTACCACTCTAATTAGTTTGCAAAACATATATAGTCAAACCATCTTATATATAATAACGGATTTTACCCGTCTAGACCTACCTATCAGTCTAACCACTCATAGGCGACTTGGGGAACTTTATTGACTATCTTTCACCAAACGATAGCTCTCTAAACAATAAACATTCCTTACTATTCCTATTCCTCGTGTTATTCATGGAATTTCCACCATTATACCAATCAGCCAAATATTTCGTCAATTGATTCTATGTAACTGATTTTTATATTTTTAAATGGATTTACACTAAATTATCCTCTATTTTTAAAACACATTTGTTAAACAATTTACTCCTTTAAAGTAAACCTTCTGTTTATGAGCTATCAAGTAAACGCATATGGATTCACTGTTGGCTGAAATCACTCAGTTTTCTGCTCGGCTTAAAAAAGATTGGAGCATAGTCAACTTTTTTAAGCCATTTATGTTCTTGACCACTTAAGCCATTCTTTACCCATACGTCACCATGATAATTGTTTTCGTTTTTTCGAAACCAAGTAAGAAAAGAGCCAATAACTTGAGGTTCATTATCCATTTCATTATTCTTTGGAAAGGAGATTTGTTTTTGGTCATTTGTTCTTATATTAACAGAGTAAAGAGCAGTTAACATTATTGGAACAGGTCCTTTCTCCCATTCTTTGTTCTCTATTGCACGAGCCACTATAACTTTATCACGTGAAAGCCATTCTAACCCAAGATCTACAAAACCTTTTGGCGTGTATTTTTTTTGCTGAAAAGATGTTGGCATATCAGCAATTGCGGTTTTCTTATTTTCAACAAAAAATCTTCCTTCCCCTGAAATATACGCTAGCTGATTGACTGATGGTGCCCACTTCATCCAATCTACGTACCCTAGCATTTTTCCTACTGCTTGAAATTTTTCTCCTTGATTGGATATTATACATAATGTATTACTATCCATTGACCAGGAAGCTGTAGGTATGGCAAGAAAACTAAGCCATTTTCCATCATGACTCCACTTAAAATAGTCAGCATAAATCGCAAATAAATCTTTTTCATTTGTTTGTATGGTATAAAATGGCTGCATTTTATCTTTTTGCATATTCGCATGAACCGGAATTTTATAAAGTGGAATGGGTCCCCATCCAATTGGGCGCAAACTCGATTGTGAGGAAACAATAAATTCCCTCCCATTCGGAAACCATTCAAACCCCATAACCCCTAATGAGACATTCTTAAAACCATGTGGGCGGCCATTCTTCATTTTTGTGACGTTTAATAAACCTTGATCCGTATAGGCTAACTGATTTTTGATCGGTGACCATTTAAAGTCAGATGTTTCGAGCCTAATGTAAGGCCGATAGCTTTCCTTTTTTTTTGTATCATAAATAAATAGTTCTGACTTTTTTCCTTGTTCGTCTCCATCAATATAAGCAATAAATCGGCCATCATATGACCATTTCGGGGAATACACATATCGATTCTTGGTTATTTGTATTTCTTCTTCTCCCTTTTTTATCCATAGCTGATGGTCACGAATAAATGCAGCAGTGAGTGTTGTTTCAGCACTTGCCATTATTGATGAATGAAAACATAAGAAAAATAATAGTACTGCGATTCTTATTCCCAAGATTATCCCTCCTATCAATAGGATATCCTGGTTTTACATGCGGATTCTTTTATAGCTACTGTTATTAATTTACAGCAATCTATTCGGTGTTGAATACTGCATAAGATAGTAAATTTCCGAAGCTAAAGTCTATGGAGCACAATCCCAGACTTCTGTGGAACAGACTGATTCAAAAAGGTAGTTTCTTCAACCATTTTTGATCCAGCTAATTCTGGAACCATATAGTTAATTATTTATTTCATAGACCAATACATCAAATACGTTTCCATCAACATAAAGCATTACCGCCCATTCCCCTGGCAATGGTATGTTCACACTTGAGGGTGTATGTGCATCTGCCCCATTATTCTTACCTCCAAGACCTATTGACCACCCTGTTGTCAGGATTTGATGGATCGTTTCCGTTTCTCTATGATAACCAATCACCGTTAACTTCGTTTCCTTTGGATTTTCAATGCCCCAAAGATGCCACATCCATTTTTGGTTAATGTTCAAGCTTGGCATGTCAGCGCCAATAACTCCAGATTTATTTGTATTCCCTATTATATTGTTATCTATTTTTACTGCCTTTCGGTTCCAGTCAATGTGTTCAAAATCTGTTTTTTGAACAAATGGAGGAATATTCGAAGGAAAGAATTTTGCTTCCTGCACTGCTAGTACTACATCCCCATATAATTTATTATCAAAATATACTTCATATTTCCATAGTCCAGCTTCTGGAATCAGCAGCTTTGTAGTAAACCTCTCTAAACTGGAATAACCAGAAGAAGGCTCTGTAATTTTTGTAGAAGGTAATACACTTAAACGCTTACCCGTTTCCTTATGGACTGCGTAAATTTCTAATTCCTTCCCCTCATATTTTTCAAAAGGTTCCTTAAAACTTATCATATAGCCAAAAGGTTTTCCTGCAGACAAATAAGGATCCTCAAAAACACTGAATTTTACCTTTCCATTCCTTACGTAATGATTTCTAATCTCCCATTCACTTTCTATGCTCTGTTTGGATCCTTGTTTGATATCTTTATTTGTTAGAGTGGCTATTATATCTGTATAAAAGAGAAGGATGAACAAGGATGCTGCCAAAGAGGTAATAAAATAAATTAAAAGAGGATGTTTTCTTTTAATATTCGTTTGTTCCAGTTGAATGGCTGCTCTAATTTTCACCTTCTGTCGTTCTGTAAAGCGCATTCCTTTGTGAGTGGAAGCATTCATTGATTTCCGCAAGTTATTAAGTTCCCGCTCCATTTTCTCTCCACCTTTCCATTAATGCTCTTAGTTTTTTTCTTGCCCTATTTAGTCTAGTTTTTATCGTATTTTGATTAATTTTCAATATCCCGCTCATTTCTTCAATTGATAATTCTTCATAATAATATAGCGTAATGACCTCGCGAAATTTTAATGGCAGCGCTAATACACTCGTAGATAAAAACTCCTCTTCACTGCGTTTCAATATCATCATTTCTGGTGTTAATTCTGGGGACCTTTTCAATGGTGAAAAATTTGAATTTACCATTACTCTTTTAAAGATTGAACTTTTTAATACATCTTTACACTTGTTTATTGTGATCCTATATATCCATGTTTTAAAGGATATAATATTATCAATCTTTTCAAATTCTTTATAACAAGTGATGAATACATCCTGAACAATATCCTCTGCAAGATTCCAATCTTTGATGTAGTTATAGGAAAGCTTGGTTAGCCTGTCACCATATTGCTCCATTATTTTTTCTAACCATGCTTCCCTATCTAGACTGACATTTTCCTTCCCGCTTTCACTGCTCAATCTACTATCACCTCATTTCTTTATTGCTAAGACGACTAATTGATGTTTTGGTTTCATCCTTTTTTCAAAAATAACTGCTGACCTCCAAGTAACTAAAATACCGACTAGCTGTATTTCAAACTAGTCGGCTGAAAAATTCTAGTGGCGAGGAGCAAACAACATGACTAATACACCAATCAGGCAAATTCCAGCACCAATCCAATCATATAAATCGGGTGTTTTCTTATCAATCCCCCATCCCCATAATACGGATAGAACGATAAATACTCCACCATATGCTGCATATACTCTACCAAACGAAGGAAAGGTTTGAAATGTAGCAACTACTCCATAAATGGCTAATGCGAATCCTCCACTCACTCCCCAATAGAAAGGCTTCCCTTCCCGTAGCCATTGCCAAATAAGGTATCCCCCGCCAATTTCAGCTATTCCGGCAATTATAAATAAAATGATTGCATAAAGCATTATATTCACTCCTTTGACTAAGGAATAGTCAACACCTTTTTAAACACTAAAAGTATTAAGTTCTTAGATTCAGTAGCAATTTCCTCTTCTTAAATCTATAACGTATACCATAACGGAAATAAGCGTTCATCCTTGTAGGACCAACGCATTTTTTGTTGAAGAATACGGACATATGATTTCAGATAAAACCAGAATCATACCCTTTTAATCCCTCTCTTCATTCTTACTTTTGTATAAATAAAGCTACAAGAATCACCTCGCTGGCAGTGGATTTTCTATTTACGTTTCCTACCTAGTACATGTATTATAAGTCCAAAAATGGCTATTCCAATTAATGAACCAATAAGGAATGACCAAGAAAAATAGTCAAATATAAAATAGATCATTCCCATACAGAAAATAAATCCTATCAGGTATCCTATAAAAAATTTATTTCTGTTCAAAAATCCCCCCTCCTTTCAAGTTTGTTACAAATAAGAATATTATTCGTCTGTACAACAGCAGCTATTTTTCGAATTTATAATTATTCAACCGATCATTTATATTTTCCAATTCTTTAAAGTTCTGAATTTCTAATTTGACTTTACCTTCAGAATCAGGGACATAGTATACTTTATAGATTTGCGTAATAACTTTTTTTGTTTCTTCTACTATTACTTTGTATTTTTTCTTATCAATATCAGTGAACTTTCCGTTTTTTTTATGATTTTCCTCGATATCTCTGCCAATATTCAATAAATTACTCGCAATCGGGAGTAGTAAATCTTCTTCTTCTATTCTATCAATAACATTTGCATAAGCCTGAACTGAAATTAAATTTTCATTCATTTCATTTACAGACTCCATTGTTATTTCTTCTGTAGAATCCTCAATTATTTCATTTAGACCTTCCCAGGCATTATAAACCGAATTACCCAACACTGCTTCTAAGCTTAATTTTGATGAATCCTTATTTAGTTGAAAGCTAATGAATATAGCCAAAATTACAAGGAATCCACCCGCAATGTATCCAATTCTTTTTTTCATTTTCCTCCGACCTTCTTTATTTAAATTTTTGAAAATTATCCAGCATAAAGATAGGTACTTCTTAAATGAGCACCATGAAGCATTATAGGAAACGAAGAACACATAAATTTATATGATTGTTGTTAACGAATATTCACTTTGATTCTCCATACCATAAAACAGACGTCTTCCCAATCCTAATTAAAGTTTGTTACACAAATACTTATTTATCTTATAATTATACCAATAATTACCTGTGTGGAACATATCCTGATTTTTAATTGAAATAACTGAGCGCGATTTTAAAGCTTGTTTTTTACAGTAGGTGGAATAATCGGGAACGTATTTTGATTTATGTACTCGTTTTTTACAAAAAACGGAACAATCGGGTACATGCAGTGTTATCAACGTCTTTTTTAAAAAAAGGAAAAATTTGTAACCGATCATTAGAATAGCATTTTCAGCATTTTTTACTATTATGACTGATGCAGGTTTCATACTTATCTTTCATGATCCAACTATTACAAGCTCTTCCACTTTCATCATGGGCCTTGATTATTTCTTATATAGATAGTATTGTCATTTTTCCACTTCATAGAAAAATTACTTTCCCTTCGCTAAAATAGATCGTTCTAACTTGGCTATTCTCATTATCAGTAATATTAATCACACTAAAGCCCCACCAGTTGCACCGCCCCAATTTTCAAAATAAGAATCAGCAGTAAATTTTCCAGTGGGCGAATTAACTGTTCCCTTCAAATAAATTCCTTCACCAAGGCTTGCAAATGAAAAAAAGTATTTTTTATAGCCAATTATAATATTGCCAAAAAATAATCCTCTTTTCGATAGCTGACTGCATATCAAAATATTTGACTATTATCTATTTATATATTTCTCTTTTTGTTTTTCCAGAAGAATACAAACAATAGAAACAAAAAGCGAAAAAGTTACAAACATAAAATAGGTATTGTAATTAAAATACTGATTGTTAACATGAATGGACAATCCATTAGTGATTGTATGTAAGTATTCCTCATCTACTGTGCCGTATCTTTTGAATATCGCATTTTTTATAACTTGACGATACTCATTCCATTCACTTTTTTGATAAAAAAAGGCAATAATCTGATGGCCAATAATTCCAAATATACAACCAACAAAAACATAGATGTTTATCGAATGCTCACGAAAGATTCTGATCCATAAAATGACTATAAAATAGAATAATGGCAGTAAAAGCCACGCTAATAACAGGGCTGGATTCCCGTTTCCAGACGAAGTACCTGGTCTTGGCGTCATTTGGTTAATGACTAGAAAGACTACTAATGCCACAATATAAACAAGGATTAACATAATCTTTGTACGCTTCACTAACTCCACCCTTCCATAGCTCAAGTACTATATTAGTTATCTTTCATAAACTGCGGTTAGTAGTAAAAATTGCCACATTTGTAACAGTTCAATCATACCATTTCTTCGCATGCACATGAGAATTTGAAGTAACTTGAATATATGCCGTGCAAAACAGAGCAGCGTGTTCTTTTATATATCTAAATGGTATAATATTACATAAATTCACATTTTTGTAGGGGTGGGTTATGTGAAAAAGAAAATAATAATCGGAGTTGTTATTGCATTCGCTACAATAGCAGGTTGTTCCAATCAAGAAACAAAAGTTGTGAAAGAAAATGAAAATTTTTCAACACATGAAGATTATAAAAGTTGGGTTACAAATAAAAGTTTTTCTATCCAAACTGAAGATGGGGTAATGCAGTTTATAGGAGAAGATGATAGTTTTTTGCTTATATCAGAAGTCTTCAGAGTAGAAATAGAAAATACATATACGTGGTTAATATGGGTTAATGACAAAGAAAATCGAAATAAAATGATAGGGGGAAAAGTACAGATTAATGGGATTAGTGAAAAAGAAAAAGGAAACGAAATCTTTTTAGCGGAAGGGGAAATTCAAGCGGTTTCTCAGGGAGAATTACAAGTTCCAGATTCGGATAAAGTTGTAAAACTTGTAGCGAATATGAAACCATTGAGAGAAGGCAAATGGAAACTGAAACCTTATTTACATGAAAAGTTATTAGGTACTACTGTTGTTACCGTTTTAGGTAAGTAAATTCTTTTTGAGAATCCGTGATCACTATCATAAGTTCTTTCGCATTTACCATACAAACATTCGTTCTTGAATCACCTTGAAATCGAACAATTGTTCGTATAGAATAATGACAAAGGAGCTGATATTATGAATTGCTTATTTAAATACTCAATGGAAAAGAAATTACCGATTGATTTAATCTATATAAATAAGGCAGAGGAAATATCGTATAGGAGTATAATTGTCCGTCGAATATCCGTGGAAGGCATCCTGGCATTTGACCTTAATAAACAACAACTGAGATCGTTTAAGCAAATAAACATATTATCAGCTGGCAAACAGCGCAGAAAAATAAATGATGCTCAATAAAACCGACTCGCAATGAGACGGTTATTTTTCTTCTTTTAAAGCATTATGCATCCAGTATTAATCAGCAACGATTTTGAAATTATTATAGTCGGAGCTTTTCCATTCAATTTTATTAAATGTACCTTTTGTTAATGAAATCTTAATTTCGTTTTCATCAAAAGTTTTCCCAAAGGCATCAACTATATCAACTATAGAATATTGCCAATATAAAGTGACTTCCTCTGTTTCTTCCCTATCTTTGTTTACTGTTTCTCCTCCGAGTAGCGGATGCACCCTGTTAAAAAGGCAGCTGCTATAAATATAAGTAATAGCTTCCTCCATACTCTTCCTCCCACTTTGCTAGTTCATCAATTAAAATGCCCAACATATGAGCAATTTTTGCAGATTGTTTAAGTCAGGCTGTGTCACCTTTCTTTATTCAACGCTATGCTTCTTAATAAGTAACAGCTTCTTAAGCTGTTTTTAACGGCAAGTGATCGTTACTTTTTCATTTTCAGATTCAGCTTTTGTAGCTTTTCCTTTATTCGAATGCATTTATTCAAGTGTAAAAAGTTGTGTCTTGTGGCAGGCATTAGTAGTAATCCCGCTATCGTTTTTTTACTCCAGTAATCAGCTAACCATTGTGATTCTAGTAAAATTGCATTTTCTTCGAATAATCGTCTAATTCTGCTATGATCAACCTTCTTTTTAAACTGACCAACTTCCATGGTAGAAATGATCTTACGTGTTTGCCTTCCTACCGCTTCTCTATATGCTAGCAATGAATCAAAATCGATTGTTGAACTTAACGTAGCAATGTCCTCAATGATCATATCATTACCTGAGTGAAGGTATTCAATATTCATTTTTTCAAGCCAGCTTTCAGTGAAAAGAATTTGCTGATCATTTGCAACCAATATATTCATAGTCATATCTTCGATTCGGGCAATATGCCATGTATGCCAAACGATTGAGTTTTCTGTATCTGGGTGAGATACTGGATATGTCCTATAAGTTTCTTCATCTAAATTTTTTACCATTGCATCTACCAATGTCTCTTGAATAGAATTTTCAATGGCTGAAGAATGCAGCAAAGCATGTTGTGTTAGGAACAATTGTATTGCTTCAAAATGCTGTTCAGGTTTTACTAGCATTTTTGTCAATAGCTTATGGTTCTCATTCCATCTTTTTCGTTCCTTTAAGTCCATTAGTATCAACTCGCTTAAATAAAGTATTAGGTATTCACTCAAGTTAGCTACATCTATTTATATGATAAAGAACATGCTTATTTAATGGGCTATTCTTTTCAACATTAGGATGATCGAAATTTTTTATAAAACGCATGCCTATCTTTTCCATTACGTTTATTGAAGGTTTATTCATATCGGCTGTAAAACTATAAACATCACGCAAACCCAATTCATTAAATCCAAAGTGCAAACATGCAGCAGCACCCTCTGTTGCATACCCTTTTCCCCATGCCTCTTTTTTTAGACGCCAGCCTATTTCTATACAAGGTGTAAAATCAGCCTCGAATGTTGCTCGATGGAATCCTATAAATCCTATAAACTCTTTGTTTTCCTTTACCTCTACAGCATATAGTCCATATCCACATTCATTAAATTCAGATAAAATGGACTGATGAAATTCATATGTTTCTTCGGCTGATAAAGTCTTAGGAAAATATTGCATAACTTTTTCATCCTTATTTAATCGCCTAAATGGCTCTATGTCTGTTTCTCCCCAGTCGCGCAAATGCAATCTTGATGTTTCAATATATATCATTTTAGACCTCCGTAGAAAATTATCTTTTTTATTCATTCCTTAAAATTATTTTTTAGTTATAATTTATAGTCTTCCAGCTAAATAAGAGGACGCTTTCTCTTTTGCACTTTTTCTTGTTGAGTAATCCTTTGTGAAACTAAATAAAAGGAAAATAGCAATAATAAATAACTTAACAATGGAAAGAAAAGTTTCCACTGATAATAATAAATAATTGAGCGGAACTGTCCCATTAACCCAGCCCATCCTTTCGTAACCGAAATAAAGACAGGCGGATCCATCCGAATAACGTACCGCCAAAAAATAAATTAAAGATCCCTAATTGCCCAATCAAATGCAGAACTTGGAATTTGTTCCCTCCCAATGCTTGTAATGCTGTAAAAACCTAAAGCTGAATTCACCCATTTCTCCCTTTTTTCCCACAACCATATCCCTAGAATAAAAGATAATATCAGAACGATGAGCAATGATATTGTTAAATAAAAGTAAGAAAAAAGAGTAACAATATACTGGCTGTTTGAATAACGAAAAATTTAAGATATTTCATTACAAATCCCTACCTTATAGTTTAAAAAATCACATAAGAATGATGGCTATTGTTCGCACAAGACATATTACCGTCTTACACTCTGCTGAAATCTTCTTCACGGAAGCCTCTTCCTCAAGAACCTAAGTTTTTCTTCCTACCATTTTGATGATAATTTAGGATCTTTGACAGGTATCAATACCCTCTATTTAAAGAAATAATTATAATAAATAAACTCATAATATCGATCATTCATTTTTTCTTTAATGCCTTTATAATGGTTATCAATCTTAAAGCCATTCTTTTCTAAAACTTTTTGTGAACCAATATTATCAACAGTAGTTTTTGCAGATAATAAATTTATCGTATTCTCTTGAATAATCATCTCTTTTAGCCGTTTTAATGCCTGAGTCGCAACCCCTTTACCCGTATATGAATAACCTACTCTGTATCCGAGGGAACCATGACCATTTGCGGGATCAATGTCTACTATATTCATCCTACCAAGAATATCTCCTTTCTCATTCTTGATTAAATAAAATAAACACTCTCTTTTGTTTTGTTCTTCTAATAGCGAATCTAATAGTATTAAAAACTTATTATAATCGTAGTAATCATTCCCTCTTGGCGGGACTGATTTTTCAAAAAATGATTTGTTTTCACATTCAAATTGAAATAAATCCTTAGCATCTTTTATAGATAATTTTTCAACTTTTACATTCATATTTTTAACTCCCATTCTTGATATTTACCATTTGCTCATCTCTTAATATTTCTCCATTTCCAGCAGATTCCCTTTTCAGGCATTAAAGAAAGTAGTTTTCTTCTATGTCTTTTCATACTTTTACATACAATTGATATACATTTCTTTCATAATATTTCAACAAATTTTCTCATTTAAATGCTTCTCACTTCCTGCATATCATTTAATGCCCTTTTAAAGCACAGCGAAACTTGAAACGTTAAGAGAGTTTAATTCGTCTAACTTTAATGGTAACAATCAGAAAATCAGCGATAAATCTTGTCAATATAGGCTTAATAGTATCGTGACTTCAACATCTATTTATATAGTAATTGGAGGGAAGACAATGAAATATGTTTATTTGTTAGTAGTCTTATTTACTCTGAGTTCCTGTGTAAAAGATATGACTAGTATTCACACGGAAGTTTCGGGAGATAACCCAACAGAAAGTGATACAAACACAGAAATCATGCACAGCATGGAACGAAATGTATTACAAAATCCCCCCAAATATGTTTCTAAAAATAAAGATGAACGATCTGTTATTGATTTTGATACGGCTTATGAAATGTGCATGAGGGCACTAACTGACTATTATAAAGCAATCTGGAACGGCTCGGAAATTGAATTGGATACATTTATTGATAACATTAACCTTAAGAAGTATACACAAAAGAAAATTCAATCCCAATATGAGGTGCATTTAAAGAACAATCTAACTAATAATCTGGTGAAGGATATTGATATTGGTGCTTGGGAAATGGAGTATACGGATGATTTAGATGGAGGTTTTCTCTATATAAAATTACCTGTTCAAATTAATAAGACTGTAGGTAGTTATGGTGAAGTCACTGAATTTCTCGTACGTAATGTAAACGGCAAGTTAGTCATTGTTGATTGGTACACTGGTACAAAGGATAGTTATGACTTTATGGAGCGTGGAATAAATCTAACGATTGACAACCCCGATATTTGGAATGATAGAGAATGGGTAAGGGGGTTAAATAGTACAGCAGATTAAAGAATTATACTCCCTTGCTAAATTGAACGAGCATTCATTTTGTGAGAACATTCTTCACCATGCAAAACAGACTTGATTCTACTGTAAAAGAATCAAGTCTGTTTTTATTATCTTTTCAATACAGCAACTATGCTCCTCTGCTTTGGAAAGTAGAAGCTGAAGTTTTGTTTTCCTTTGCTATAGACGGTCTTGTTAAAGAAAAGACAGCACATAGTAGTGCAATAATGACAATGCCACTTCCAAACCAAGCAGTACTTGACACAGTGCCAGTTTGATTTAATACGATTCCACCAATTGCTGATCCTAGTGATATCCCAATTTGCAATGCTGAATTATTAAAGCTTTGCTGAATATCTGAAGTTTCCGGATCTGTTTGAATCAAATAGCTTTGTTGAGGCGGTGCGAGACTCCAGCTTAATGCTGCCCATATCATCATCACTGGTATGAATAAAACAATGGAGAAAGTGGTTAATGGCAATAAGGATAAGACGATTGCAAAAGCACTAATAACGATAATAATACTTTTACGAGGACCTATCGAATCCGAAAGTGTACCACCAAATGCACCGCCACTAACTGCTGCGATTCCAAATACTAAATAGCAAATACTAATCCAGTTGGAATTCAGGTGAAGATTTGTTTCTAAAAATGGAGTGAAATAAGCATAAAGTGTATAATGACCTGCTAGCATAAACATGGTAGCAAGATGAGCACTGCCTAATTTCGCACTAGCAACTGCTTTAATTTGTTGGGATAGCGGAATTGATTTTTCTCCAGGAATACGCTGCAGAAATAGTGAAATAAGCACCATAGAACCAATTGATAACACAGCGATTCCAAGGAATATAACGCGCCATCCAAATAAATTAGAAATCAAGATGCCCAGTGGCACACCTAGAACAAGTGATGAACTAATCCCCATATAAATGAGACCCAAAGCCTTTGCTTGGTGGGCAGGAGCAACAATTTTTGCTGCAATTGTTAAGGAAAGCACGACGATAAGTGCAGTACTTGTTGCAGTCAGCACCCTTGCAATCATCATAAAGGTAAAACTAGGACTGAAATATGTCATTACATTGCCTAGGAAGAAGATAAATAAAGAAGTTAAATATAATTTCTTACGCTCTACTTTACTCGTTAAAACTAGCAAAATAGGACCGGCAATCGCATATATTAGTGCAAACACGGTAATCAGCTGTCCCGCGGCGCTTAATGAAATGTTAAAATCAGCAGCGATCGTCGGCAAAATCCCGCCAACGACTAATTCAACCAACCCAACTGCAACAGTGGATAGAGCTAAAATCAAAACTTTCAAATTCATAATCTGTTTCTCATCCTTTCTTATAGAATCTAAAAGAAATAGGCAAGAAGGTCTCTTTTATTTAGAAAATAAAAAAATCCTGATTACAAAAAATGATTGAATCATTTTCTGTAATCAGGATTTTTAAGGTTCCTGGTAGAGACCCTCAAGCCATATTCTTGAGGTTATACAGGTAATATTTATTTAATTATGATCACTTTGTACATATTACTACTCCTAACGAAATATTTCAAGTATAAAATTTTTACAGCTATTGTCCCATATACGTATTTAAATCAGACATAATGCCAGAAAATTTTTTTGTTGCCCATTTTTACAAAAAAGGTTTACCAATAAACACCAACCATGTTATAGTTGATTACACAAGTAATCAACTAGCCAACAATATCTGAAAAGAAGGAGAGAAATGTGAAATCTATTTTTGATGATACGAAACCAATTTTTCAGCAAATTGCTGATATGATTGCTGATGATATCGTTGATGGACAGTTAAAGGAAGGCGATCAAGTTGTTTCAACTACTGAGCTTTCAAAGTTCTATCAAATCAATCGAGCAACAGCACAAAAAGGTTTAGCAATCCTTGTGGATGCTGGCCTTGTATTTAAGCAAAGGGGTGTTGGAATGTTTGTTGCAGAAGGTGCCAAAAAGAAGTTGCTTGCAAAACGCAAACAGGATTTTTATAAGCAGTATGTTCAGCCTTTGTTAGATGAAGCAAAGCGGATTCATTTAACAGAAGAGGAGATTATTCATTTTATTAAGGGGGATTCTAATGATTAATATAAAGGGCTTATCATTTTCATATGGACATACACCTGCACTAACAAATGTCAATTTTCTAGAGGAAGAACCTATCATTGTCGGCTTATGGGGGAGAAATGGTGCAGGTAAAACAACGTTAATGAAATTGCTTTCCGGACAAGAAAAACCTACTACTGGCCAAATACTCGTGAATAATCTTTCTCCTTATAATAACAGTGAAGGAATGAAATATATTAGCTATCTACAAGAGAACCACCCATTTTCTGAGTTTTGGAATGTGAACGATGCGCTTCGATTTGCTTCCTATTTCAATGAGAACTGGGATCAAAAATTAGCAGATGAGCTTGTAGAATTGTTCGAACTGCCAAGAAGAAAACGAATAAAAAGTTTTTCAAAAGGGATGCAAACAATGACAACGATGGTGATTGGATTAGCATGTAAATCCCCCATTACGATTATGGACGAACCAACAAATGGCCTCGATGCATATATGAGAAAGGTTTTTTACGATGCCCTGCTTGATTCGTATGAAGAACATCCACGTTTATTTATTTTATCCTCCCACCATATTGATGAAATTGAACCGATTTGTGAAAAAATTGCTATTGTCGATAAGCAAACGATTACCCAATATGATGAGACAGAAAAGATGAAGATGCTGGGAATCATATTAACTGGTGATGCATCTTCAATCGAATCACTGACTGCTCGAAGCAGAATTCTAGATCAGCGCAAATTAGGCAATCAGATGAGTATCATGTTAGATGAACCGTTCAATGGTGAATGGATCTCAAGGGCTGCCCAATTGAATATCAATATTGAGAAAGCACCTCTACAGGATTATCTAGTAAATATCACAAAGAGAAATAAGGAGGCAGAACGTAAATGAATACATTTAAAGGACCGTTTCGTGTCATTTTCGAAGATTTACGAATTCAATTTTATATTTTGACTGGTGTAACCGTTGTCTTATCGCTTGTCTATTTAATTATAGGGAAAATATTGTCATCACACGATACATTTACTGTTGGCGCAAGCTTTGGACCTTATTATAGCTTGTTTTTGTACTATCCTTTCTTAGCATACACTAAAGCATATAAATATACGCTTTCTTTAGGCGGTACAAGAAAACAGTTTTTACTTAGTACAATTACAAACATTGGAATATTTCTAATAATGACCACATTAATCTTAAATGCATTCTATTTACTTACTGACTATTTAACGAATAAGGAGATTATATCCGCTAAATTAATTCATATGGGCGATTTAGTAAAAGGAGCTAGTCCCCTTCTCTATCCTTGGATCGATTTATTATGGGGTATCGTTCTTTTTGGTTTCGGATTATTCGTTTGCAGTTTCTGGTATTACTTTGGAACAGTACGAACAATGATCGCTGCAACATTTCTTCTCATCCTTGCAATTTCCTATATCGCTTTTGGAGAAATTAACCCATTTATCCAATTCATGATTAGCAAGCATCTTGCTTTTGTTCATATTCTAGCTGGCATCTCTTGTCTTCTGATTGTCCTATCCTATTTCATAATGAGAAACGGTCCTCTTGAAAGATGTACAAAACTCAATTTAAGCCTATAAATTCAACTTAAAAGAAAAGACACCCTACGATGTCTTTTCTTTTTGTATATAATAATATGCCTAAATATCCATTTCCAAGAAAACCGGACAATGGTCACTGCCCATGACTTCACTATGAATTTGTGCCGCTTTAATCGATTGTTTTAATCGGTCAGAAACTATAAAATAATCAATCCGCCAGCCAATATTCCGTTCTCTCACCTTCATCATATAGGACCACCAAGTATAAGCACCTTCAGCATCCGGATATACATATCTGAATGAATCAACAAAACCGGATTCCAATAGGGTTGTCATTTTCCCCCGTTCTTCTGCTGTAAATCCAGAATTCCCATGATTTGATTTTGCATTTTTCAAATCAATTTCGTTATGTGCTACATTTAAATCTCCACAATAGATAACTGGCTTAAATTGATCAAGCTCATTCAGGTATGCACGCAGCTCCTCTTCCCACTCTAATCGATATGAAAGTCGCGCTAAATCCCTCTGTGAATTGGGTGTATATACATTAACGAGATAAAAGTCTTCAAACTCTAGCGTAATAATTCTGCCTTCATCCTCAGTTTCCTTATCCCCTACTCCATATTTGACAGATAGTGGCTTCTTTTTCGAAAAAACAGCAGTTCCTGAATATCCTTTTTTTAATGCATAATTCCAAAATTGATAATAGCCCTCTAATTCCAGTTCAATCTGACCCTCCTGCAGCTTTGACTCTTGAATACAGAAAATATCTGCATCTACTTCTTTAAAGTAATTTAAAAAGCCTTTTTTCACACAGGCTCTAAGGCCATTGACATTCCAAGAAACCAATTTCATTGTTGAAATACTCCTTATAAATATTCTATTAAAATTCTAGATTAACACGGATTTTACTTTCATGCATACGATTGAAATCTGCATAAATACAGAAATTCTTTATGAGTATTTTTTTTGAACTTCGTTTATAGTTAATGGTAAAGGAGGAATTCAAATGGCAGAACATCAATTTCATTTAAAAGCCCATTGGCCAGGATTGCGCAATGATGTTGGTACTATTGAATCAGGACAATTAAAAACGAAAGTATCCATCCCACCCGAAATGGACGGACCAGGAATAGGAACCAATCCTGATGAAATGCTGCTTGGCGCTGCTGCGACCTGTTACATCATTACTTTAGCTGCAATGATGGAGCGGAGCAAGCTGGAGAAAGCCGATTTAACAATGGAATCCGTCGGAATTGTCGATGTGACTAAAGGGGTTATTACATACAAAAAAATTATTCATAATCCTGTTATTGTTCTTAAGGCAAATGCAACTGATGTGGATGTTGAACTTGCACTGAAACTTGCAAAAAAGGCCGAAACATCTTGTATGATCTCACGTGCCATCAAAGGAAATGTAGAGATTGAATTAAAGGTTTCCATTGAAAAGAACTAATTATCAGCAAAATACAAGTCAGTTTCCTCACTCATTCAGCTTTTTCTGATAATCCGGCCAATTGCCATTTAAAGGTATATTATTATCAAATTCAATAAGACAAACATCATTTTAAATCCTCAGCAATATGCTAACTGTATAACATCATTGGTGGTGATTATATGGCAGTAGTCGCACATAAGGAAGCTGACATAGATTTGTTGGCTAGATTGCTTCGAGCGGAAGCAGAGGGTGAAGGCGTAAAAGGCATGATGCTTGTTGGAAACGTTGGCATTAATCGAATACGGGCAAATTGTTCAGATTTTAAAGGCTTACGAACAATCCCGCAAATGGTTTTTCAACCCCATGCGTTTGAAGCAACAACGAAGGGCTACTTTTATCAGCGGGCTAGGGAAAGTGAAAAACGTCTAGCAAGAAGAGCTGTAAAAGGTGAAAGGCAATGGCCAGCAAAATTTTCACTTTGGTATTTCCGTCCCCCAGGAGATTGTCCACCTACTTGGTACAATCAACCGTTTGTAGACAGATATAAATTGCACTGCTTTTACGAACCAACTGCAACAGAATGTGAAAATGTCTATAATACGTTTTAAAATCTTTGCTTATTCCGTTAAACGGGGTAAGCTTTTTTTATTTTATGTGTATTGTATGGGTAAACGGTTAAAAGTATGAAAAGCGTACATAAACGCAAACTACTTATAGGATTGAATAGAAAGGAGCTTATCATGCAGAACGGAAATTTCCAGTTAACCTTACAAACATCCAGCCTTGTTCTTGGCTTTATGGTCTGGGTCATCCTCTCTTCTTTAATGCCCTACATTTCTGCAGATATTACACTCACAGCCAATCAAATGACCTTAGTAACAGCAACACCTGTTATTCTAGGATCACTCCTGCGAATATCTATTGGATTCTGGACGAACAGATATGGCGCAAGAATAATCTTTACGATTAGCTTTATCATTCTTATTTTGCCCATCATTATTATTAGCTTAGCAAATTCATTTTTCATGTTGATTCTTGGCGGTTTACTCTTAGGGATTGGAGGAGCCGTCTTTTCCGTGGGGGTTACATCTCTTCCTAAATATTATCCAAAGGAAAAGCACGGCTTCATTAATGGTATTTATGGGGCGGGCAATATTGGGACAGCACTCACATCTTTTTTAGCACCTGTACTTGCGGACTCATTTGGCTGGAGATTAACGATTCAATTTTATATCATCTTATTAATTTTAGTAGCACTATTAAACTTTACACTTGGCGACCGCAAAGAGAAAAAAGTTCATGCTATTTTTTTGCAGCAATTTAAAAGTGTATATAAAAATCCAAAGCTTTGGCTGCTTAGTCTATTTTATTTCATTACATTTGGATCATTTGTTGCATTTACCATTTACCTTCCTAACTTCCTAGTTAACCATTTTGAATTAGAGAAAGTGGATGCAGGCTTCCGAACAGCTGGTTTTATCGCACTTGCAACTATTCTCCGTCCTATTGGAGGATGGCTAGGGGACAAGTTTAATTCGTTTTTAATATTAGTTGTTGTCTTTTCAGGCCTTACATTTTCAGGATTTTTATTATCCTTTACACCTTCTCTTCCCATATACACGGTTGGCTGCTTGGCAGTAGCTATTTGTGCTGGTATAGGAAATGGCGTTATTTTCAAGCTTGTCCCGCTCTATTTTTCAAAGCAAGCTGGTATTGTCAATGGGATCGTATCTGCAATGGGGGGACTAGGAGGCTTCTTCCCTCCAATCATTCTAACCATTTTGCACAATTGGACTGGGCATTATGCCATTGGGTTCATGGCCCTGTCTGAATTTGCATTGGCAAGCACAATTCTCGTTGTATGGCTTTATTACCAAGACAAATTGACTCTTGCTAATCAAATTGTGGAAAGCACCGGTCAAGGAATTATGGTCACTGATTTAAATGGTGTGATTCAGCAGGTTAATCCAGCTTTTTCAAAAATGACTGGCTTTACATTGGATGAAACAGTAGGGAAAACACCAAATATCTTGCATTCTGGTAAGCATGATAAGGAATTTTACAAAAATATGTGGAAAGAAATTGATAAATATGGATATTGGCAAGGAGAAATATGGAACAAACGAAAAAATGGTGAAATCTATCTTGAATGGCTGACGATCAGTACACTTAAGGACGATTCTGGCCATCCCAAAAAGCATGTAGCTATGTTTAGTGATATTACGAAACAATGAGCCTTCTTGAAAAATCTGAGATACTGCAAAATAAATGGTGAGAATTGCCAATTGAATTTATTTTGTTGCTAGATAACTCCTAACTAATACCCAATAAAAACTTAATAGCCGTTCTAAAACCTTTTAAATTGCAAAAAAATCACTTTCCAAAATGGAAAGTGATTTTTTATGGGCGGCTGTTTTTATATCCGTCACGAGCACGATATTGCTGTGGTGCACGAGTGACATAACGGCCGGGAAAACTAAACATATGGATCAGCTGTGTAAAAGGAATGGCTGCAAATAAGATGAACGACGATAACACATGTAATTGGAACAATAATGGAACCGCAGTCATCAGTTCATACTCGGGCTGAAGTGTGAATAAGCTACGAAACCATGGCCCTATCGTCACCCGATATTCATACGCTACAACCGTCGTATTATAAACAAGTGTCATATACGTTCCCAAACCAGCAACAACAATCAGCCAGATAACTGTGAAATAATCAGCAAAGGAAGCATGAACCTTTACTCTTGGATTGGCAAACTTACGGATGAGCAGAACAATCAAGCCAATGACAACCATAAGGCCGGCAATACCTCCACCTGCAATTGCTCCAATATGGTATAAATGATCAGTTACACCTATTGACTCGTAAAATTCAATTGGTATTAACACGCCCATTACATGTCCAATAAAAGCAAAGAGAATTCCCCAATGAAAAAGTAATGAACCTATTCTTAACCACTTTTTCTCAAAAATCTCTGTAGAAGGTGCATGCCAGCTCGTCCCGCGAAAAACAAAGCGATAAACAGAAGCAACGGCTAATATGGTACCGACAATATAAGGAAAAATCCCCCACCAAAAAAATCCCATCTCTGTCCTCCTTAGTAGGTTTCATTTATATAATTAAATCTTTATACTTAGATAAACCGTTCTTTTTAAAATGAAAACCCAGCCTTAACGATAAATCATTGGGTAAGGCAGTTCATCTAAGTCAGCTTCCTCACGTTCGTTAACTAATCGGGAAATTTCTTCAGAACTCGGCACTTCAAAAATATGAGTCATTAATGCATCAAAAATTTGATAATAAGGATTGTTCTTTGAAATATGGGTAAAAATCCGATGGATTGCATAGGCAAGTCTCCGTTTTAGATGATGAATTTCCTCATTTTCGGGAGCTACAGCAAGCAGCTCCATTAGCATGGGAATATAGTCCGTTAATTCGATTCCTACCTTTTCAAATCCCATATCTGCAATTAATTTCTGCAAGCGAATTAATGCGTCCCCGCGCCTTCGGCTATCACCTAATTCTTGGGCAGTTAAATACAAGCCTGTTTTTTCTTTATAATCAAAGGTTTCTACATAAAGTTCTTGTAAATCCTTTAATTTTACTGAAAAAAGTGGTATTAATCTCTGAGACATTTCTGATTGTAACTCTTCAGATGTGATGGATTTTCTTAAGTAGGCATCCAGGTTTGAACATTCCCTATAAAACGTTTGATCAGGATAATCCAAAAAGCGAGCAGTTACAACGAGCAGTTCTGCTATTTCATCTTTCATCCAAGATCACTTCTTTCATACGGATACGTAACCATGCCTTCAGCCGGCGCTAACCCTTCAATACTGCAAGCACCTTGACGATAATGTAAGTTATCATCCATCTCACGTCTTCCTGTCGGAATGACAAACCGCTCATTGTATTTAGATACTCCTAAAAGCCGTGCCATATCTTCTAATTCTTCCATTGTTGTCCCAGCCTCCTGAAGCAGTTTGCTGGTTTTCATTTCATCCATGCCTCCGACTGTTTTTGCTCGCATATGAACGCGCATCGCAGCCATCTTTAGCAGAACCCTGCGGATGACACTTGTATCATCAGCCGATAATAACGAAGCTAAATATTCCATTGGAATCCTCATGTCATCTACTGCAGGAATATAGCCATCCATACTTAAATCCTGCTCATTTGTAATATGATTCATAATTGGACTTAGCGGAGGAACATACCAAACCATTGGCAGTGTACGGTATTCAGGATGGAGCGGCAATGCAATTTTCCACTTCATTGCCATTTTATAAATTGGTGAATCCTGCGCACTTTTGATCCAGCTCTCATTTATTCCAGCTTCACGTGCTTTTTCAATTACTTCTGGATCATTTGGATCGAGGAAGACAGACAGCTGTGCTTCGTATAAATCCTGAGGATTTTCAACAGATGCCGCTTCTTTTACACGATCTGCATCATATAGAACAACACCTATATAACGAATCCGCCCGACACATGTTTCGGAACATACCGTAGGAAGCCCAGCTTCCGTTCGTGGGTAACAGAAATTACATTTCTCCGCTTTATGTGTATTCCAATTGTAGTACACCTTATGATATGGACAGCCGTTCATACAGAAGCGCCAGCCCCGGCAGGCTTCTTGGTCAACAAGGACAATCCCGTCTTCATCTCTTTTATATAGTGCTCCCGATGGGCAAGAGGCAACACAGGATGGGTTCAAGCAATGCTCGCATATTCGCGGCAAATACATCATGAATGTTTTCTCATACTCCATTGTAATGTGCTCTTGGAGCTTTTGCACATTTGGATCCATTGGAACAATTTCACTACCGCCAGCTAGGTCATCATCCCAGTTTGATCCCCACTCTGGCTTATCAATATATTTACCAGTAATCATCGACTTAGGACGCGCCACCGGTAAGTTTTCTTTTTTAGGAGCTTTATGAAGATGCTCAAAGTCATATGTCCATGGTTCGTAGAAATCATCAATCGTTGCCATATTAGGATTGTAGAATATATTTGCGAGCTTCGATACTGGTCCACCTGCGCGCAAATGCAATTTCCCATTTCTTAACGTCCAGCCGCCTTTATAGCGATCTGTATTTTCCCATTCCTTCGGGTAGCCTGGGCCTGGGCGAGTTTCCACATTGTTATACCAGACATATTCCATACCAGGTCGGTTTGTCCACGTATTTTTGCATGTCACTGAACAAGTATGACAGCCAATACATTTATCCAGGTGCATCACCATCGCTACTTGAGCTTTAATTCTCAAGCCAATCGACCTCCTTCAATGGACGGATTACGGTCATTGTGTCTCTATTGCTGCCTGTTGGTCCATAATAGTTGAATCCATAACTTAGCTGTGAATATCCGCCTATCATATGTGTCGCCTTTGGATTAATTCGTGTCACACTATTATGGGTGCCTCCGCGTTTTTTGTTAATGGAGTTTCCAGGAACCCCCATCGTTCGATCCTGCGCATGATACATATAGGCCACACCTCGCGGAAGACGGTAAGTTAGGATTGCCCTAGCAGCAACGACTCCATTTCTGTTATAAACCTCAATCCAATCATTGTCTTTAATCCCTGCGGAAGTAGCGTCCTTTTCATTAAGCCATACGACTTGCCATCCACGGAATAGCTGGACCATTTGATTTGTATCGGTAAACATCGTATGAATGCCCCATTTCTGGTGTGGGGTCATATAACGGAGTGTTAATGATTTACCTTTGTTTTCCACTTCTTTTTCCCCTTTTAAAAATGGCGACAAATTCACAGGAGGCAAATATAATGGGAGCCCTTCACCATAATCAAGCATTACTTCATGATCAAGGTAAAAGCTTTGCCGTCCTGTAAGTGTATGCCAAGGGATATTGTATTCTTTGTTCACTGTAAACGGAGAATAGCGCCGATTATCATTTTCTAACCCGCTCCAAACCGGAGTTGAAATCGTCTGCCGCGGCTGAACACTTAAAGCATCTAATGTATAATCTTCCTCTTCACGCGCTTCAGAAATATGACCGAGCTTTTTCCCTGTTTTTTCTTCCATAGACTTCCAGCCTTCAATTGCTCTTTTCCCATTTGTTGCACCTGACATAAGGAGAATAGCGTTAATGGCTTGTTTATCAGAATAGAGATCCGGATGCCCTTTGCCAACACCTTCACGCTTTGACACACCAAGACGACTAAGCAACTCCTGATATGCCTTCTCTCCATTCACCTTTACACCTTTTGTCCCATAGCCATTGCGTATATTTGGACCGACTGTTGTCCACATATTGTATACATTCGGATAATCTCGTTTGACGATATTCAAGTTTGACATCGTTTTACCAGGGATCGCTTCTACTTCCCCATTTCGCCAATCTTTCACTTTCCCCATCGGCTGTGCCACTTCATTAACCGTATCATGGGCTAATGGAGACATCACTAAATCTTCCTGTGCAGGGAGATGCTCTTTAGCAAGTTCAGTAAATTCCTTGGCAATTTCTCTAAAAGCATCCCAATCGCTTTTTGTTTCCCAAGGCGGTGAAATTGCAGCATTAAATGGATGAACAAACGGATGGAGGTCTGTTGTACTAATATCGAATTTCTCGTACCAAGTTGCTGCTGGCAAAATAATATCGGAAAACAGTCCTGAGCTTGTCATCCGAAAATCCATGGCTATAAATAAATCGGTTTTTCCTTCAGGTGGTTTTTCATCAATATTTATCTTTTCTGGCCGCCAAGAATTTTCGGTATCTGTAAGAACGGAATCATCTGAACCAATTAAATGCTTAACAAAGTATTCATGCCCTTTCCCGCTATCACCTAGCAGGTTTGAACGCCAGTTAAAGAAAATATGAGGGAAATTCCGCGGGTCATTTGGATTCTCAATTGCATAATTAATTTTCCCATCTGAAATCTGTTTTGCAACATCTTGAATAATCGCTTGCTCATCTTCTTTATATTTTTCCCGTGCTTCCTTCATTACATCAAGTGAATTCTGTGTCCACTGCGGAAAACTCGGGAGCCAGCCTAACCTTGCAGACATCGCATTGAAATCGGCTGGATGCATTTTGCTGTATTTGCTGTTCCACTCATTCTTCTCCCCGTCTGCCATATATTCATACCTAAACTGTTCAGTTGCAAAATAGAAAAATGACGTCCCATTCATAAATCTTGGTGACTTTACCCAATCATTGGCAAACGCAATTTGGGAAAACCCTTCGATTGGCCGCACCTTTTCTTGCCCAACATAATGGGCCCACCCGCCGCCATTCACACCTTGTGAACCTGTTAATAAAATCAAATTTAGAATAGAGCGATAAATCTGGTCACTATGATACCAGTGATTCGTACCGCCACCCATGGCAATCATTGATTTTCCATTTGTCTGCTCTGCATTTGCAGCAAATTCTCTTGCAACTTGAATGACATGTTCCTTCTTGACACCTGTAATGCTTTCTTGCCAACCAGGTGAATACGGTTTGTTTGGATCGTTATAATCTAACGGATAATCACCTTCTAGCCCACGATTCACACCCGTATGTGCCATCATTAAGTCATAAACAGTTGTAACAGTAAGCTCATTGCCTGATTGATCTGCAATCACCTTCACTGGTACTCCGCGGCTAACCTTTCCGCCTTCTTTTTCTGCAAAATAAGGAAAATCAACCAAGACAACCTTATCCGAACCCTTAATAAAGCTAAGCTTCGGATTGATTTCCCGACCGTCCTCACTTTTCAAATCAAGATTCCACTTATCACTGTTATCCCAGCGGAAGCCTTGACTTCCTGTAGGAATAACCATTTGATTCGTCTTTTCATCCCAAACAACTGTTTTCCATTCACCAAGCTCCTGATTTGTTTTAATATCAGAGGCTCTTAAGAAACGGTCTGATCGAAACTCCCCATTCTTCTTATCTAAAATCACGAGGAAAGGAAGATCCGTATATTGCTTTGCATAATCAAGAAAATACGGTGTTTCTTTATCAACATAAAATTCTTTTAAAATAACATGAGTCATCGCCATGGCAAGTGCCCCATCCGTACCAGGCTTTGCTGGCAGCCAGATATCGGCGAATTTATCATATTCAGCATAGTCTGGGCTTACTCCAACAACTTTCGTCCCATTGTAGCGGGATTCCACCATAAAATGGGCATCAGGCGTTCTCGTTTGCGGGATATTAGTCCCCCAAATAATAAAATATTTTGCATTATACCAATCTCCGCTTTCCGGAACATCCGTTTGATCTCCCCATACTTGTGGAGACGCAGGCGGCAAATCAGCATACCAATCATAGAAACTGAGTATAGTCCCGCCAATTAAAGATAGGAATCTTGTCCCACCCGAATAACTAATCATCGACATCGCTGGAATCGGACTAAATCCCACAATCCGGTCTGGCCCATATTTTTTGATCGTATAAATGGTAGACGCAGCAATTAATTGACAGAGCTCCTTCCAGCTCCCTCTAACAAAGCCGCCTTTTCCTCGCGCCTTAACATATTTGTTTCGCTTGTCAGGATTTGTAACAATATTCTCCCATGCCTTGACAGGATTATCCGCTGTTTTCAACTCCGCTTTCCACAATTCATAAAGATCCCCACGGACATATGGATGCTTCACTCTAGTCGGACTATACGTATACCAAGAAAAGCTTGCTCCCCTAGGACATCCTCTGGGTTCATAATCTGGGAAGTTTTCACCAGTGGAAGGGTAGTCTGTTTGCTGAGTTTCGTATGCAATAATTCCATCCTTGACATGTATTCTCCAGCTGCATGAGCCTGTGCAGTTAACTCCATGTGTGGAGCGGACAATTTTATCGTACTGCCAGCGCCTTCTATAGAGATCTTCTGAGTTACGAGGACGAGGGCTTTCTTCCGTCCAGCCATCATTAATTCGTTCTCCGCGCTTCAAATGCCTGAGTGCCTGTATGAGCTTATTTTGTCTTTGCTCCATCTATGCCTTCTCCTCCTTTTAAGTGATCTCTTAGCGGATTAAATTCTTCTTCAAGAATGTGAAATGAGTCTTTACTAGCTAGTAATTCCTCTTCAAAAACTGCCCAATTCGCAGCATTAGCTGCGGCAAGAATCAATCGTTGCAAAGTGCTATATTCATTTATTTCGTATATTTTCTCTATGATTTCGCCAGATAGGGTTCCGAATCTCATACGTAATACTGCTATTAGGTCTTCTCGATCACTTACAAGTAATGCATCTGTTTCGAATGAAAACACGCTACCAGCCCTTTCTAAAGCTTTATCATTTTAAAATAGTCTGTGATTAATTGAGTCTTGCATTTTTCTGCTGCCTGTTCAAAAAAGCAAGAAACCTCCCCATCAGGATACTGTGCTTGTTCCAAACTTATTTTTGTATGAGCAATCTCAGTAAAATGATTTGTAAGCCTTAAAGTTATTTCAAGCCCCTCTTGCGTTTTAATTACAGTTCCATGGGCATCATACGGATGAATATTATATTTTTCAAAGGTTTCTATCATCCTTTTATAAACATTTGGTGCAGAAATCCGTAAAGATTCTTCCTTTTGCAGCTTGAATTCTCCCATTTGCTTTGCATCCTCCCCGCTACTAATTTCCTTAATTTACCTGCGTTAGTGTTTGCTATTGGGCAGTAATTTATTCATTTCATCCTCATTATGGATCAGATCAACAATGATCACACCATCCATTAATCTCGTGAACTCCTCATCAATTTCTTGTTTTTGAAGCTTTTCTTTCATTTGCTGGACAATTCTTCTCATGATGTCATGATCTCGAGTAAGTTGAACGACTAAATCCTTTAATTGAGCATTTTCCAAAACCATTTCTTTATATAAGCCCTCTTCTTCCGATTCTGCATGTTTTAGTGTTCGAGTTTCCCAATGTTCAATGATTACCTCGGCAACTTGGAGTGCTTTTTCCTTTTGCCCATCCTTCAAACAGCGCTGAAATATTTCTCTCAATTCTCTTGCTTCATTTAATGCCGCCTCATGGATTGATGAATGAGCATCAGGTTTTTTTAAACTTGGTCCTGACATTTGTTTACTCCTTCCTTCTAAACTACTGTCTAGTAGTCCTAGTAAATTTATTAGTCAGTTTCCCCACATTAGTAATTACTAAACTTAACAATACGTCTCAAATTGTGAACATTATAAGGTTTTGACGGAAACTTCAAAAAAAGAAAATGAATGTATACAAGTAGAAACTCCCATCTTCTTAATTAGAGCTATAATTTTTGCTGAAATCCGTCTTCTTTTGATAGCTTTTGTCACGAGGCAGGAAAATAGATGGGAACACGCTGAAATAATAAGAATAGAATCTAATAAAGACATTTCATCTTTCTTTAGAAAGGGCTGGAAAACAAAATGACGAAATCATACGCGATTAAAGATGCAGCAAAAAAGCTGAGTATATCACCAAGTAAATTGAGACAATGGGAAAAGGATCTGGATGGATTGCTCATTATTCCCCGTACTAAGCAGGGAACACGCTATTATACAGATGATGAAATAAGTCTGCTCGAGACGATCAAACAGCTTTATGACAAAAGTCTAAGTAAGGACATGATCAGGGGAATTATTGAAAAGGACTTTCAATTACAGAAAGTAGCAAGTATTGAACCCTCATTAACCTCTATAGTGCCTGAGAAAATAGCATCCGAACCAAACAGGAATGATATTGATCAATTCCTAACCGCAATGAAATCATGGAAAGACGAAATTATCGATGATGTTCGAAATGAAATTCGGCATAGGGTTCGTAAAGAAATCATTGATGACATAAAAAAGGAAATACTTAAAGGTTCTGTACACACGGTAAAAAGTTTATCAGACTCCATTTATAAATCAAACGAAAGAACGATTGCTGAAATCGATAATCTTTCCTCCGATTTACATAAAATCTCTGAAGATACTGCTGAAAAGCTTGGAACCCTATCAAAGAGAATTGCGAAATCATCAAAAGGCACGACAGAACAACTTCGCAATCTTACCCACCGGGTGGCCGATTCATCTGAAGCTGCAGCTGAAGAATTTAAAACGATGATTCACTATATTTCTAGTTCTGCGGAGGTTACACATACGGAAATAAGTGCACTTATAGAGACTTTAAATACTGACAGAGAAATTTATTTGGAAACCATCCATAGAGAACGCGAGGAATACTGGAAAGATGTCAACAAGCGTGAGGTGATGTTCCAAGACATGATTCTTAGCTTTAGAAGTGCTGCTGCTTCACAAGAAAAAAAGGGGCAATGGTGGAAGTTTTGGAAATAAGCTGAAACTATAGTAGTAAATTATATTCTATGAACGGAGCCTGACACCCTTTGGGTGTCAGGGGAATATATGTTATATTGATTCAAAATTCGTTCCGTAAAAGATTTCATCCATCTCCGTCGTTAATTGTTCGGTAATTTCTTCTACTTCTTCTGGGGCAAGCTTTTCCTTTGTATATCCAAATAAATAGTTATTAAGGTCAAAATCGCGAATCCTGCATTTAGTATGAAAAATATGGGATTGATAAATATTGACATCAATCATATCAAATTCATTTTTCACTTCTTCTGGAATATAATTTTGAATGGAACTAATATTATGATCAATAAAGAGCTTATGCCCATTCTTATCCCGAGTAAATCCCCTCACCCGATAATCAATCGTCATGATGTCGGTATCAAAGGAATGAATTAAAAAATTTAATGCTTTTAAAGGGGATATCTCTCCACATGTAGATACATCAATGTCTGCGCGAAAAGTACTAATACCTTCAGAAGGATGATATTCAGGATACGTATGTACGGTAATATGACTTTTATCTAGTTGCATAACGACTGAGCCTGGAAGCGGTCCTGGTGATTCATTGTATGATTCTCTCGGCACCTCAACAACCGGTCCTTCCGATACAAGCATTGTCACACTTGCCCCTTGTGGTTCATAATCCTGTTGAGCGATATTTAAAACATGCGCCCCTATAATGTCAGAAACACTTTTTAATATTTTTGTTAATCTTTCTGCACTATACTCCTCATCAATGTACTCAATATATGCTTCTCGCTCCTCCTTCGTTTTTGTATAACAAATATCATACATATTAAAGCTCAATGATTTTGTTAAATTATTAAATCCATGCAATTCGATTCGTTGTTCAGGTGATAATTCCAATCCTATTTCCCCCTTTTAAAGATTTTTTCCGCTATTAAATATTGTTATGTTGCCCTCTTTCATCATTAAAAATCAGCATTTTTCTTTTTAGAACTTCCCTTAATTTTCTGATGGAAAAGGTCTCTAGCTATTCAATTTTATTATTAAAACTTATAATATAGGGGATAAATGATTTTATGAAAATCTAGAAAGGTGGGGTGAAGCATTGAGAAGATTATTCCGTACTTTGATCCTACTGTTCCTATTGTTTGCTTCTTGGCCGTTCATCGAGAAACTAATTCAGAAAACAAATTATTATCCGGTGTTAGAATCAATTAAGTCTGAAATTCGAAGCGTAATTGAACACCCCAATGTAACAGCAGCCTTACATTCAATTTATCAAACAGTCAATGAATTAACAGGAAACGAAGATCCATCTTCAGAATTCAGTACAATTAAAGATAACAAGTCTGATACAAATCAAGCGGAAAAGCCCCATTTATCTATTCCAACTGAACAGGCTTTTTCGATTCATAACATCATCCTTGGAGAACAACTATCTGAAGTGGAGAAACAAATCGGAACGGCGAAGCGTGATTCTTTAAATGAATATGGAACTAAATGGCATACGTACCATGATGATTATCAAAATTTTATAATGGTTGCATACGATGACAATAATAAGGTTGTCGGGCTGTATACGAACCAAGATTTAATTACTTCTTCCGTTGGCATTAAGTATGGGAGCGCTAAAAAAGACGTCCATAGTAAGTTAGGGGAGCCATTAGACAAAATTCGTAAGGGAATGACCTATTTTCAATTGGAAAATGATCGTGATTATGATGTGTACGTACTAGATGATAGCTATGTAACTATTTTTTACGATAAACACGAGGGGAATACTGTCACTTCTCTGCAAATTGTTACGCAAGAACTCGAATCAAGTAAGAAAAACTTTTATTCAGATGCAAGTCAGCAATTAAAAGAGGGTTTTGAATATCAGCTCTTTGACTTAACAAATGCTACTCGTGTCAATCATCATCTGAATGTATTGGAATGGGATGAACATGTGAAAGAAACTGCTAGAAAACATAGCAAGGATATGGCAGAGAATAATTACTTTTCGCATACAAATCTTGAAGGACTATCCCCATTTGACCGTATGAGTGAGGATGATATTTTCTTTACATTTGCTGGGGAGAATTTGGCAACTGGACAATTCAGCAGCATTTTTGCTCATGAAGGACTAATGAATTCACTTGGGCATAGAGAAAATATCCTTCGTCCCGAATATCAATATTTAGGTGTTGGCGTGGCTTTCAATGAGGACTCTCATCCTTATTATACAGAGAATTTTTTTAGAAGGTAGATGGCTGGGGCTTTAGGTAGACCCAGCCTAAACTTCAGGGAAAGTATAACTCTACTCGTTTGTTGCCTTTTTCTAAAGAATAATAATTCTTAAATTCAGTACGTTGTGAGAAATTCATATATCCACCAAAAGGGATCGATAATACGATCGTACTGCCCTTAATAAATTGAATCTGACGACCGACTATTTGAAGTGAATCAAAAAAAAGACCTTCTCTTTGAATTAATTCTTCTTCTTCATAAAAATTTATAATGACTTGTTGATTTTTGAACCGTTTGAGAGAATCTAATTTATTTAATACTGTTTCTATACACGTAATACTTCCCCCCCACAACCACACTGATCAATAAATTTCTTCCGAATGGAATCACCATAAACTTCTGTTAATAATGGTACAAAATATTCAGCTGGAATTCTAAATCGTTCGGAGATCACCAAATTTACGTAGAAGTTAAGTTCAGTCTCTTTTACTGCTTTTATCCCATCTTCAATGACTAGTTCTATATTGTTACTTATTGTGCTCTATATCCATTGACCCATTTTATCGCTATAACAAATAGACATTGCTTTCATATTTATTTTACAGTAGGCGTCTTATTAACTTCATAATCCTCATCTGTTTCATCTTCTATTTCCTGACCTAGCATGGCTTCAATAATATCCTCATGACTTATAATGCCTTTTGTCCCACCATATTCATCAAGAACGATTGCCAAATGCTTCCGTTCTTTCATCATCATTTTAAAAACCGTTTCTATCGAATGAAACTCATAAACGAATAATGGGTCATTATCGGTAAATTCCTCCATTGATTTTTCTGGTTCAAGCGACCATGCAAGCAATTGCTTCGCATGAAACACCCCTACAATATGATCCATATTTTCCGTAAAAACAGGATATCTCGTATACTTGTTACTCAAAACAATTTCTCTTGCTTGCTCAAAGGTAGAGTTATATGGAATTCCTTCAATGTTCATTCTAGGGGTTTTCAATGCATCTTTAACATCCAATCTGTAAAAATCAATTACTCCTTTAATTCTTTGGGTCTCCTCATTCTTAAACGTTCCCTCAACTGTAGCGATATCAACCATTGTCATTAATTCTTCTTTTGAGACAGATATAGAGTCAAAATCATCTTTAGCAAGCAATCTAACAATGGCTCTCGTGAATTTTGATAAAAGAAAAGTAACTGGTTTAAAGATAAGCAGCAAGATTCGAATGACAGGAAAAACTAAATACGCAATTTTATCAGCAAATGATGCAGCAATTGACTTTGGCAGCACTTCTGCAAAAATGATTAAAACAACCGTTAAGATCCCTGTAGCTAACCCAACATTAAAATCGTACTCAAGGGCAATAATCGTAACTAATGTTGGAAGCATAATATTAGATATATTATTTCCAATTAAAATCGCTGTAATTAGTTCATCAGGCTTTGATACAAGATTTAGCAGCTTCTGTGATTTTGCATCATTATTCTCCGCCCTTGTTTTTAACTTCATCTTATTGACAGCTGTTAGAGCCGTCTCGCTTCCTGAAAGAAAAAAGGACATAAACATAAAAAACGCAATAGCAATAAACAAAATATGTAGCCTCCAAAACAATTTTCATTTTATTATTATTCCCTCTTTTTCAGGAAATACATGAATATTTTTCTAGTATAAATCAATAAATATATGATTGTAAAATCACAAACATAAAAAGTTAAACAGCCAGAAACACGAAAGTCCTGGCTGCTTAACTAGTACTTTTTTCTTTTTGGTGAATGGACAAAAACACTTCTTCCAGCGATTTGCACCCATAGTCATGATATATACATTCCAGTGTTCCAAAAGACTTGAGCTTTCCATTAAATAAAATTATTACTTTATCTGCAATCTCAATGGCATCCCTCATAATATGGCTGCTGACGATCACGGTTTTCTCCTGCTTTTTTAAAGATTGAATGACCTCTTTAAACTGAATAACCCAATAGGGATCCAACCCGTTTGTTGGTTCATCTAGAATATAAACATCTGTATTCGCTAATAGACACTGGGCCAAATTCAACCGCTGAGACATCCCTTTTGAGAATCCCCCAACCCTTTGATTACGCTTTTCCCATAATCCAACATCAACAAGTACTTCTTGAATTCTCTCTTTAGATGTATTCAAAAATGTTCCATAATAATTTAAAATCTCAATTGGAGTAAATTCAGGTGGAAAATTCATCTGGTCTGGCATATAGGCAAATGGTTTCTTTTTTTTCGAGTGAAAGACAACCTGACCTGAGGATGATTTTTCAATTCCGGTTAGGATTTTAATCATTGTACTTTTTCCAGCACCATTCCCACCACATAATACGATGCATTCTCCCTTATTTATAGTAAGATCTACTGGAGACAAGGCTATTTTTTTTTTATATTTTTTTGAAATATTCCGAAGCTCTAAAATCATATTAAACGCCCCTTTTTTTCAATAAATATGTGGATGAAGCAATGGTTAAAAAAAGTAGAAGAATGACTGATAGGAAAAGTGCACCAGTGAGCATGCCGTTTTCTGCCCATTTCTCAATCATTAAATACTCTGGTCCAAATACATACTCAGCATTTAATTTTGAAATCGACCATACTCGAATAGACTCTACTGGGTTTAGTAAGATAAGTGAAAATAAGGTTCCAAGCTTCATTGAATATGGGATCCAATCAATAATTGAAAAAATGACAAATTCATAGACGAATACAACAATACTCCAGAAAAATAATGCAAAGGATAAACCTTGCATTCTTGTTTTACTCCCTGCTCCAATGAATAAAGCAGCTGCTGAAAATACAACGATAAGAAGGAGGTTAACTGCCATAAAAACAAGATAGATCGATCCTTCAAACGATTTGCCTATCAATGAAAGGATGAGACCGAATGAGCCGTATGAAATACCCATTACGATCAATAGGGATAGGACTAATGAAAAAAACTTACTGCACATATAATGCCAATACGAGACTTGATAGGTCTTAAATAGTGAAAACCTGCTGCTTTCCTTATCAGCTATGATTGAATTTGCTCCTAATATTAAACAAATGATCGGAATAAGCCATAATGATAAATTGATTAGCATTGCAATGGATCTGTTGTAAGCAGATTGATTAAATTCCTTTGATGACCTGACTTCTTTCTTGATCTCTTTTAAACCATACCATTCTGGATTCACATTCATCGTCTCAATATTTGTATTGACTGATTCTAATCCAAATGTCGTTTCTACCGGATCTGATTTAATCGATTGTAAACCGTAAAAATAAAGTAATACAGATAAAAATAGAAATAATATCATAAAGTTTAAAAGCCACTTACTGCGCAATAAAAACTGCAATTCATGCTTAATCATTGATAATAGTAATGTAGGCTTCATACCCATTGCCTCCTAATCGGCTGACCATTATCTTTTTCCTAATGATCGTGCTCCATTCCTCCTGATTTAAAACTTTTCATGTCTGTTCTTAAAAGCTCTTCTTTCGAGTACATATCGCCACCATGCTCTTTTTGAAATTGAGAAGCTTTTTCTTTTGATACAAATCCTGCAATTCCATAACTCATTGGGCTTTCAATAAATGTACCTTGAATAAAAGTGCTTTTATCAAAATCAATCCAATCCTCTGTTTCGAAATCATGAATAAATGCCGCTTCATATTTCGGTTCTTTTTGCCGGAGATAATTAATCATACAACCAATATCATCAAATAAAAGCGGTTTTCCATCCTCTAAAATAATTTGTGCAGCTGATTTCAGCTCTTCAATGCCCATTTTACACTCAGTACATGATTCTTCATTTGATTTTATATCAATAGGTGCAGCAGCTTTCGACTGGCAGGCTGCTAATAAAAAAAATAAACCTGACATGAGAATCAATACTTTAAATTTCATGCTTACCCCTCCCCAACTTCAATAGAATAAACATACTTCCAATGAAAACAAATAGAAAAGTTACGATCTGCATCATATTAAATGTAGGATTTGAAAAAAATGCTTTTTCTGATTTTCCATCATTCCAGCTGACTGGGGCAGGCTTTACAAGTGGAGATTCATCGATGACATAGGAATCTGATGGCATTGGTGTGTACTGCTCAATCATATTCCATAGCTGCACTGCTGGACTTTGATAGAAAATACTTAAGTATGGCTCCTCACTCGTCATGTTATAAAAAACATCTCCGCTTTTATAGGCGTAATCAACGAGTTCATCATTATTTAAATTTAATGAGCCATGATCATCAAAGTAGTTTCCGTACTTATCTTTAGAAAAAAAATTTATATTTTTCTTATCAGAAATGATTTGCCTCGTATTATGATAGAAATTATTTAAGTAGATCGTATTCTCTTCAGAAGCTTTTCTCAATTCAAGCCCCGTGTGATTTCCGATAAATGTATTGAATTCAAACGTATTACGTTTCGCATTTTCAAGCAATATTCCCTTAAAATTCCCCTGCATCAGATTAGAAGAAATTTTTGAATCAAAGGTATCAAAAATAAACATTCCTGCTCCGTCAATCTTTGTATTTAAATAAAAAGAATTGGCAAGGATAAAGACTTCATTGCTCTGCATAATCATTAATCCATTTACACTTTCCCGGACCTTATTCTGTGCGATTAATACCGTTCTAGAATCCATTGTGTGAACACCATATCTCGCTCTTACCATTTGATTCCCTCTTATTTCACAGAAATCAGAATACGAAACATAAATCCCATCTTGCGTATCATAAATAAAATTGCTTGAAGCTACAGAATTTGGTGCGTTAACTAAATAAATCCCATACCCTTTATGATTGCTGCTCCCTTGAAAACTAGTAATTACATTATTCTCTAATCGATGGCCATAGCTATCCTTTGCATAAATACCATGGAAAACATCTTCAATGATATTTTTTTGGATAATAGACCGATTCCCTTTCACATATATTCCCGCATTTTGAGAACCACTGCCTTCGATTTGAAGGCCTTCAACGGTCACATCATCTGCTTCAATTGTTAGGACATTTCCATTTTTTTGGCCAACCAGCTTTGCTCCTTCTTCCCCAATTAAATGAAGGGGCCGATTTATTGTAAAAGCCCCAATATACTCCCCAGGCTCTAATCGAATAATTCTATTTTCACTCGTATTTACTAATGCTTTTTGAAGTTCAATCCCATTCGTTACGGAAACTTCCTCGGCATGTACCTTGGCAATAAAAACAAACCAAACAAGCACAATTAATATTCCAAGCTTTTTATTCATGTGAGCCTCACCTGCCCTGCACATTTCCACCATATAGAAGGGCAGCATTCCTATTCAATCGTCTTTTTATCAATTAGGAAAGTACTGCCCATTAATTTATCAAAAAGGGTTCACTTTTTTGTTTATTTTATATATAATATGTTTGTGTTGTTTTTATATTTTTTAATGGCCCATTGTGGCCGTGCCGTCATCTTCTCCAGTTTCAGTCACCTTTAAGATAGCGACGGCTCCTTTTTGCGCATGGTTGAATTGATGTGTTAGAATCGAATAGCTGCCTTCACGTGTAACTGTAAATTCAACAACTGCTCCGCCGCTAGCTGGGAGCATAACTGTTTGAAGACCTTTCATATGATTATATGGATTGCCGTCCATATATACATCATCGAATACAGTTCCAACTACATGGAATGAGCTAACTTCATTTGGTCCTACGTTATTAACATAAATTCTTACCTTGTCACCAACCTTGGCTAATAATGGCTGATCTTTAAGGCTGAATGTGTCTCCATTTGTGTTTCTGTCGCCCTCTTTTAATGCTTTCGTTGACATAACTACATGGCTAGGCACACCATTTGTAAAATCTTCTAAATCATTGTATTTATACCATTCATTTTGAATGATGACAAACTCTCTATCGATATCTTTATCTGTTGGATAGCCTTCTTTAGGTTTAACTATGATTGTTCCGTGCATCCCATTTGCAATATGAGATAGAACTGGAGCTGTGCCACAGTGATACATAAAGACACCCGGTTTATTGGCTGGATAGCTGAATGTTCCTGTTTCATCAGGCTCTACATTAGTAAAGTCTTTTGAGGGTGATGCATGTACGGCATGAAAATCCATGCTATGAGGAATGGCTGGATCCATATTTTTTAGCGTAAAATTAATGGTGTCTCCTTCATTTACGACGACTACTGGTCCTGGTGCCTCTCCATTAAATGTCCATGCCTTGTACATTTTTCCCTTATCAATTTCAATATCAGTTATTTGTGAAGTCATTTCCACGTTCACTTCATTCGGACCTACCCGCTCCATTTTTAATGGGATTGGTTCTTGATTTAGCCCTTGATGGGGCTTGATTACTTCTACCTCACCTTTTTCTGCTGCTAATACTTTCTGTTCCATATTCTTGTCATTTTTAGAATCTGCTGCTTGCTGGCTGCATCCTGTTAAAAGTCCAATGCCTAAAACGGAAGTAAGAAGAATTTTTACACTTTTATTCATTTGTGTTTCCCCCTCTTGTTTGGTTTCCTTTCATACTTTTATATTAATGACATTTTCCTGACAAATAGGTGATTTTTCTCACATAAGCATATAAATGTGTGAAGGATTTGTGAAGAAGTATTTAATCAAGTGATAAAGGTTGGTTTTAGCTAAAAATTTTTCAAAAAAATTTTCTAGGGAGCTGAAATACGGATTAATGTGGGATTGTTTGAAGTGTAAAACTAGAAATCTGCCCAAAGTTATAGCTATAGCACTTTGATTGTGATCCCCGTTCTGTTTCAGCGGTATTTGATTAAAAGAAGGATATAAAACCAAAAAACGGTTTCATATCCTTTTAATCTGCTACTCACTTTTCCTTTCTCTTTTGCGTGATAGAAATTTCATCCACGAGCTTTTCTGCAGCTCTCCGATAAAGATTGCTCATATTTACAAGTGAAGCTATCATTAATATTTTTTGAAGATCCCCCTTTTCAGCATCCTCTAATAAATCAATTTCTTTCTTCACATCTTTAGATTTTTCAACCACATCCAATCGGAAGTTTTCGACATTTTTATTTGCTACATGCAGATAGCTTTCATAGAAACCATCTAAATTAAATTGATTCATACTCATTTTTTCATTTATTTTAAAAAGGGTTTCCTTAATATCATTAATAGATAGCACCCCTTTTAATTGATAAATGAGACTGATGAGGATGAGATGTTCTTTGGAATACTTTTTGTTCTTGATTGGAAAAAATAATTTGCCTTTTGCATAATTATTAATCATTGTTTTTGTAAGAACCTTTTCTTCTTCATTCCGTTTGGAGCTGCCAAATTTATTTTCAAATAATTGGATGACCTGATCCATGTACAAATCGATTTGCGGAATCTCTTCTAATGTAATTTGATTTTCTAAGCCAAGTTTCTCTATCATAGCCTGTATTTGTTCCATTCTATTCCCCTACTATATTATTTGATAATTTAATATTACTTAAAAAAAAGCAGCATGTAAATGTTGACTACTTGATAGAATGGTTATATTATTATAAGTAGTTATCGATACTACATTAAGTATTTTTAGGGGGATTACTTATGAATTCTTATATTCGGGAGCCAATAAATGGACTTACTCATCTCGCTGGTGCGATTCTTTCGTTCATTGGATTGCTAGCTATGGTCATCAAAGCTTCATTGACAACCTCATCTGCACTTGCCATTTCAGCAGTAATCATTTTTGGAATTAGCATGATTCTTCTCTACTCTGCCTCAGCTACTTATCATATGGTTATTGCCAAAGACAAAGTAATCGCCTTTTTAAGAAGACTTGACCATTCAATGATTTTCATTTTAATTGCAGGTTCTTATACACCTTTTTGTTTGATCAGCTTAAACGGAGTAACAGGTTGGTTATTATTTGGGATTGTCACAGCTGTGGCTATTTCAGGAATCTTATTTAAAATGATCTGGTTTACCTGTCCAAGATGGCTTTCAACAGCTCTTTATATTGCAATGGGGTGGATCATAATAGTTGCATTCTCACCACTTTCAGAGTCATTAAGTTTCCCTGGATTGTTCCTATTAATATTTGGCGGGGTTCTTTATACTATTGGTGGAGCCATTTATGCGATTAAACCTAAATTTCTGGAATTTAAACATTTTGGTTTCCATGAAATCTTTCATATTTTCATCATGCTCGGCAGCCTCGCGCATTTTTTAAGTGTTTTCCTATACGTGATATAAAAAAACCGTTCTGCTTATCTAAGCAGGACGGTTCCTTTTTTATTGCATATTAAATAAAGCGGCAATGATTACTGCAAAAAATAATATTATTATGATGACAAGAACAATATAAAGAACAACTATAATCCATCCCAAAACTTTTCTTCCAGTAACAATTAGGTATATTCCCAGTCCTAATAATCCTAAAATAAATCCGAGTATTCCCCATAACACAGGACTTTTATTATGCTTAGGTGCATCGATAACTAAATAAATGGTTACAGCTACACTAATCAGTAATCCTAATGAAAACTCCATCTTGTTCCCTCCTTTTTAGAATGAGTCCACAATTTAATATTATACCATTCCCCCCGGATTATTACTCCGGATTTTTCCAATGCTGGAACTTAGTTTAAAATCCTTTTTATGAATTTTAATCCATTTTTCATTGTTGGATATCTAAAAGGAAGATCAAACCGGGTTGTTTGCTTTAATATACTTTTTTCATGTGTAAATACATCAAAGCTCCCTTTCCCATGATAAGCCCCTATTCCACTCTCTCCTACTCCGCCAAATGGCAAATAAGGAGAGCTCAGATGATAAACGGTATCATTAATACACCCCCCACCGAAGGAAATCTCATTCAATATTTTTTCCTGAATCATATCGCTTTCTGAAAAAAGATATAATGCGAGCGGTTTCGGGCGACTTTGAATTTCTCTAATACTTTGCGGCAATGATTCATATCCCATCACAGGCAAAATCGGTCCAAAGATTTCCTCCTGCATCACTTCATCATCCCAATGAATCTTATCTAAAATCGTAGGTTCAATAGTAAGTTTCGTTTCATCAAATTTTCCTCCAAGATATCGTTCGCCATTATTCAGAAAGGAAATCAGCCGCTTGAAATGCTTCTCACTGACTATTTTTGTAAATAGGCCAGTATCAAAAATATTTTCACTATATAATTCATAAATGGCTTCCTTTAATTCGTGTAAGAATTCCTTCTTCACACGACTGTGTACATATAAATAATCGGGAGCCACACACGTTTGTCCTGCATTCGTAAATTTTCCCCATGCAATTCTCTTTGCAGCTAATTTCAAATTTGCATCCTCATGAACGATACAAGGACTTTTGCCTCCTAATTCAAGTGTTACCGGTGTTAAATTTTTTGCAGCTGCTTGCATGACAATTTTCCCAACAGAGACACTGCCTGTAAAGAAGATATAATCAAATTTCTCATTCAACAAAGCAGTGCTCACCTCCACACCGCCTTCGACAACAGTAATAAACTCTTGAGGGAATTTTTCGCTGATTAGTTTGGCTAACACTGCAGATGTATTCGGAGTTAATTCCGAAGGCTTTAAAATCACACAATTTCCAGCAGCAATTGCACCTGCCAATGGGGCTATGGCTAATTGGAATGGATAATTCCACGGAGAGATTACAAGAGAAATGCCATACGGTTCAGGATAGATATAGCTTTTTGAACCAAGTGTTGCTAAAGAAGATCTTACCCTTCTTGGCTTTGCCCATACAGATAAATGCTTTAGGGTAAATTTTATTTCTTCAAGCACAATCCCAATTTCTGTCAAGTAAGTATCAAACTCACTTTTATTTAAATCTTTCTTTAACGCAATCATCAAATCTTGTTCATTTGTTCGAATAAGACTTTGCAGCGATTTTAATGCTTCTATCCGATACGACAACTCTTTCGTTTTTCCTTGTAAAAAGAAGTTTCTTTGTTTTTCTAATAAATCTCCGAATTTTCCCAATTATGCAACCCCCAATCACTTCTTACATTAAATAAATTTTAGCACGTTCCTCCCCTGAATGAAATTCCTCAATCTCGCATTACATAACTTCATAAATTAGTGGAACACTTATAATTGGGAGGGATAGAAAATGTTAGGTGATTTACTAAAAAAAGCTTTTTCCTCAAATAAGAAGAATAATCCGTTTAAAGAAAAATCCAACTCAAAAGAAATTAAGATAAAAGAACAAAAGATACATGCTGACCTTGAATATACTATAGCTATTTTTAAAAAAATCTATTCTTTCCCTACTAATAAGGATGTGAAATTCCGGTCGTTTCAAATTGGCGGATTGAATCAACAAGCTTGCCTTATTTCTATTTCAACAATTATTGATATAAATCTTCTGGATGAATTTACCATTCAACCGTTACTTAAAAACAATGACCCATCCTGTTCTATCGAAAATTTATTAATGGTACAAGCACTGTCTACTGTCGAATTTAATAAGGATGCCATTTATGAAATCAATAAAGGAAATGCCGTTTTATTTATTGATGGCTACACAAAAGCCTATAGTATTGCTGTTGCAAATTTTCAAGGAAGAGATGTTAGCAATGCTGATAATGAAATCGTTTTAAAAGGCCCTAAAGAAGCCTTTACTGAAAAAGCAATGTCCAATATTTCGCTCATTCGCAAAAGAATTAGGGATGAAAACCTTGTTGTTGAAACCGTCGCTATATCCAAGCGCACGAAGAATGAACTTTTTATTCTCTACATTAAGGATTTAGCAAATGAGCAGCTTCTTAACAACATTAAGAAAAGGGTAAATGCATTAAATGTAGATTCCGTCCAAACCTTAGCTTTGCTGGAGCAGCATATCGAGGAGAGAAAACTTTCATTATTTCCGTCTATTCTTTATACAGAAAGACCTGATCGTGCCTCAGCCTTTATCGAAGATGGCTATATTGTTTTATTAATGGATAATTCACCTGATTCATTGGTGCTGCCAGCTACCTTTTGGTCTTTTTTCCATATTTCTGAAGACCACTATTTAAGGTATATTTATGGAAACTTTACAAGGGGGTTGCGGATGATTGCCATATTTATCACCTTGTTTAGTTCTTCCATTTATGTTGGTATTACTAATTACCATACAGAAATGATTCCTCCTGATTTATTGCTGGCCATCTCAGCAACAAGGGAAAAAGTCCCGTTTCCTGCCATTATTGAAGTTTTGTTAATGGAATTTGCTTTCGGTTTGATACGAGAAGGTGGTTTACGCGTTCCAACCCCGATTGGACCGACGATCGGAATTGTTGGGGCCTTAATATTAGGACAGGCTGCAGTTCAGGCAAATATCGTTAGTCCAATCGTAGTTATTGTTGTTGCCTTGGCTGGGGTTTGCTCATTTTTAGTTTCTGACATAAGCATGAACTTCGCTATTCGAATTATTCGATTCTTTTTTATTCTCTCTGCAGGTATTTTTGGTTTCTACGGAATGACAGCAGTTTTTACAGCAGGTCTATTTTATATCGTCTCCATTAAATCCTTTGGTGTCCCTTACTTATCTCCAATGACTCCTAAATACGCGTCATCAAAAGACACGGTATTTAGAAAACTTTTGAAAAATGAAATTTTTCGCCCAGGATATTTAAAGCCAAAAGATATGAAAAAAACATAGGAGAATGTGGATGGAAGATTCAAAGGGAAAGATCGGCATTAAAGAATTTATTGCCATAATTATTTTAACAATTGGCACAAAGCTCACGGATGATACAACCGTCATTTTGTATAAGCATATGGGAAATGCAGCGTGGATGTCCCCTATTGTAATGTGTGCCCTCTCCATTATTCCGATTTATTTACTTATAAAAGTTTTGACTATTTACGAAAGCAAAAATTTAGCAGATGTAGTCAAACATCTATTTGGAAAATTTTTTGGTTTTTTTACCTTAATAGTTTTATGGGTTACATTATTCTCTGCACTGACAGTTGATTCAGCCGTATACACGGACATCATCTCAACAATGTATTTCGACAAAACGCCTACGATTATGATCTATACACTCTTAATGATTGTCAGTGTTTATGGAGCAAAAAAAGGAATTGAGCACATTGGTTCTGTTGCTTGGTCGGTTCTTTTTTGGATTAAATTTTCACTGCTTGCAGCTTTATTATTAACCTTTGCTCAAGGAGAAATATTGTTTTTATTCCCCACATTTGGGAATGGTGCATGGGAAATTGTAAAAGAAAGCTCTCTCAGGGTTTCAATCAATGCTGACTTTCTTTACTTAGGTCTAATTTTTCCGTATATAAAAAATATGAAGGTGTATAAAAAGGGAACATGGATAGCATTTGCCATCATCGTTACCGAGCTTTCCTTATCGTTAGCTGGTTTTGTTATGCTATTTGATTATAAAGGAATTCAAATGATGGATTTCCCTTTTCATGAAACCATTCGGTATATCGAGATCGGATTCTTAGAAAATATTGAAAGCTTTTTCTTTCCTTTTTGGTTAATTGCTTCCTTTATTCGTTTTGCTTTCTATTTATATTTAGTATCCATTCTATTTGGAAGTCTGTTTAGTATTAAGAATTTCGAACATTTACTGCCCATAATTGCTACGTTAGTTGTTTTGTTAGGACTGATACCCGAAAATCCAACTTTTACAATCTTTAAATTAAGGGAAAAGTTACTGTTTATTGCAACACCTATATTTATTTTTTTGCCATTCTTATTATGGATAGCCGCTAAATTTAAAGGAGATTTTAATAATGATAAAGGAAAAGCATCTAATTAAGGTGATTTGTTTACTGTTAATCGTGTTTTCGCTTGGCGGCTGCTGGGATAAAAAAGAAATCGAAAGAAGTGCTTATGTAGTTGCTATAGGGTTAGACAAAGGTAAAAAATCAAACTTAAAGATTACTTATTTAATCGCCAATCCCGAGTATGGTTCGATACAGCAAGGAGGTTCAACAAATGAACCTCCTGTTGAAATAATTAGTTTTGAAACGGATGATCTCGTTTCGCCATTATATAAGGCAAATGCCGTCATAGCGAAAGAAATTTCCTATAATTTAATGAAAAATATCATCGTTTCTGAAAAACTCGCAAAAGAAAAGGATTTTATCAGATGGATGTATGACACGACAAAGGAAAAGGATATTCGGAGAGACACTTATCTTATCATTACTAAAGAAGACGCTAGTACATTTATTAACACGAATGAACCAAAACTCGAAACAAGGGCAAATAAATATTTTGATTTCATTATTAAACGCGGTATTGAAACGGCCAATATACCTGACTCCACATTGCATCGGTATTTACGAATTACCGAGGCAGATGCCGACTTGTTCTTAGGAATATATGCTACAACCGAACATCAAGATGAAGATCCGAGCAGTAAAGGGGATGACATCTTTGCCGGTCAGCTCCATACGACTGGAAAAACAAATAAAACACAATTTCTAGGATCAACTGTTTTTAAAGAAGGCACGATGATTGGAAAGCTGACAGCACAAGAAACTAGAATTTCTCTACTTATGAACGTAGCCCAAAAATCACCGCCAATGCTAGTCACCTTTCCGGATCCAAATAAGGAAGAATATCGGATGGCAGCTAAAATTACACAATTAAAAAATCCTGAAATAAAATTAACTCCAAGAAATGGGAGATCGAAAATTGATGCTACCCTTCCGCTACATATAGATATATTAACTGATCATGCCATGGAAAACTATGCAAAAGATACTCAGAAAAGAAATGAGCTCAAAAAATATATTGAAAACAGATTTGAGAAAAAAATAATGGAATTTGTTTCAAAAACACAGGAAGAATTTAAAGCAGAACCATTTGGCTGGTCATTAATTGCTAGGAAAAAATTCCCAAATACCCGTGAATATAAGAAGTTTGACTGGATGAATACCTATCCAGATATGGACGTGAATATATCTGTTAACATAACATTTGGAGAATTTGGCAGGCAAAGCAGAATGCCTAGGCTAGAGAAAGTAAGGGATTGAAATTGAAAATATTTATTTGGATTGCTTTAATACTCGTCTCTCTTTATTCCTTCGGATTTACAATATCATTATGGAGAGATAAGAAAAGACTCGGATCCGTTGCTGTGTTGTCATTAGCAGCCGCAACAATAATAGTTGCTTTTCTTGGGGCACTAAAATGACTACATCTTATTTTTATCTCCCTTTAATAGAAAAATGGCCAAATATCTAGTAGAATAGATTTTATATTTAGTGGCTCTAAATATTATTCTAAATTTGACACATTTTTATGGATTTTAGCGATTAGAGTCCAAATAACAGTTTTCATTGGGAGGAAATCTTATATGAGTAGTGATTCACGTTCAGAGGGTGCATCAAATCTGCAGATGCATTCCGAAAAAATATGGACAAGGGACTTCGTTCTCATCTGCTTATCCAATTTTTTTATTTTTCTTGGGTTTCAAATGACATTACCGACAATCCCTTTATTTGTAGAGGAACTCGGAGGAAATGATCAGTTGATCGGGATTGTCGTTGGGATATTTACTTTTTCTGCTCTTCTCCTGCGACCATATGCAGGCCATGCCTTAGAATCAAAAGGAAGAAGGTTTGTATACCTGACTGGACTTGGCATTTTCGTCCTATCAGTCGGCTCTTTTGGTTTTGTTAAAAGTTTAGTCTTCTTATTTATTATGAGAATCATTCAAGGCTTGGGATGGGGCTTTTCTACAACAGCTTCTGGCACAATTGCTACAGACTTAATCCCTGTCAAAAGGCGTGGAGAAGGAATGGGTTATTATGGCCTATCAGGAAACTTAGCCCTCGCATTCGGACCGACATTAGGTCTCGCTTTAGTCGGTGTGGTTACTTTCACCCAACTATTTTTAATTTGTGCAATTCTCGGTCTTGCAGCATTTTTCTTATCCTCAACGATTCGATATAAGAAGGCTGAACCGCAGACTGCCCAGCTAAAAAAATGGGACATTTACGAGAAAAGCGCCCTTCCGCCATCCATGCTCTTATTTTTTATCACAGTAACTTTCGGCGGAATCGCATCATTTCTTCCAATCTATTCAGCACAGAAAGGCATCCCAGGTATCCAATGGTATTTCCTCCTCTATGCATTAGCGTTAATGATTAGTCGAACATTTGCTGGAAAACTATATGACCAAAAAGGACACCAAGCTGTTTTCATTCCAGGAGCACTATTAATTATTATTTCCATGATTCTATTATCATGGCTGCCAAACAGTCTATTCCTTTACATTGCTGCCATATTATACGGTCTTGGATTCGGGACTGTACAACCCGCTTTACAAGCTTGGTCTGTTAAAGAAGCACCGGTTAATCGCAGGGGGATGGCGAATGCAACATTCTTCTCTTTTTTCGATCTTGGTGTAGGGATCGGGGCTATTATGTTTGGACAAATTGCCCACTGGTTTGGATACAGTGCGATTTATGCGGTTGCAGCAGGTTCTGTATTTTGCTCGATCATCCTGTATCTTGGAATCCTATCGAAAAATCGGAAGGTGCAAAGGGCATAACTTTTTATTTAAAATCTTCCTCCTCTTCAATATAAGCCGGAGGAAGATTTTTTATTTTCATTTGCTTTGTGCTTGTTTGCTACTCGATGATTCCTGATTCAATTATATCCATTGTAACCTGTACCGATATTTTTATATCAGGATAGATTTCTTCCCATTTTTCTTTATTCCATTTTCGTGTTCGGGTACGGACCTCTTCACCAACACCTAACGGGTCTATTTTTTTTTCTTGGAATTTTTTAATCATTTCTTCTGAATTCTTTTTTATATCTTCTTCCATCGCTTGTTCTAGTTCTTTTAACTTTTGCTTAGTTAATATTCCATCATTATATTCTCGAATCATCGATTTTATTTTTACTTGAATGATTATCTCATTATTTGTCATTGGTTTTGGTATTTGATATTTTCTTTTTGAACGAATATTAAATATGGAAACCTTTGTATTTCCGTCTAATTGAATCGCATGGGTATCATTTTCACCTTTTCGATTTAAAAGGATTTTCAAATAAAAATATTCTTTCTCTTCAATATGATCAACCATTTTATCGTTATCAAATAAACCAATTGCTTTAAGATTGATCTTCCCGTCCTTTCTTCCAATAATCGGAAGCATCGGATCAATTCCTTCCGCATAATACTTATATAAAAATTGATGTAAATTCGTTTTATGAATCAAACCCGATTCAATGTTTTGTTCGATTAGGTTAGATAAAAAAATACCATTATCCATATTCCCATATTGCTTGCTTAATAACTCTCGAGGACTTCCGTCAATGACAGCAAGATAAACATTGGATCCAACAGATGGATCTCTCTGTAAAGTATCTAATAGATCCTTTATTCCCCTTTCTGCTGTTTTCTTTTCATATAAAGTAACTTCCAATTTTCCGCTGACCAATGGTTTTTCTGATTGCAAACTGTGTTTATCGCGAATTTCTTTACTGAGAATCGATGAAGCTACAAGTGTTTCATTTTTTACAGATTTATCAGGTTGAAAATTCGGGAATACTGCGGTTACCTCAATCTTATCCTCATCTATGTATTCATAGGCTGCCGCGGTCGCCAATTGTATGTCATCTAATATTCTCTCTTTAATATTCATGCATCCTGAAAGAAACATTGACATTATTATGGAAAGAACAACTATATTAAGAACTCTTTTCAAGCTTTCCCCTCCTCATTTTCGATATAAAAAAAGATATAAGGGTGAGCAAAGGAATATAAACAAAGACTAAGCATAATCCTATTAACGACATAATTTTACTTAACAGAGCAATCTCCCCCCGGCTCTGTATTGCCACAGAAGTACAAAATAATATACTCAATAGTACTAACAGTACTTTTTTCGGTTTTAGATTAAAAATTTTTTGAATGCCTTTTGTTGCTGCCCAAACAGAAAAACAAATATTTGGAAGAATGATTAAGACCCATGATGTAATGCCAATATATTCAAACCTTTCTACAAAGGGCATTTCCACAATTTTCCACAAAGATAAGGTTGCCCAAATTTGCTTGCTTACTTGTCCCTCACTAAAAAATCCAATGGTGATAATTAAAATAAATAAATAAATGACTACGGTTAACAAATTGCCTAATTGTGCCCATTTTTGCGACTTTTTTGGGTGCTTAATGTATGGATAATACATGAGCAAGGTTGAAAATCCTAAAAATCCAAGAATCATATCCTTTATCGAAATAGTTAAATCCTTTATAGAATGATTCCAAATAGGCAGCAAATTTCGGAAATGCGCAAACTCGACAGGAAAAAAAAACGTAAAAAATAAATAAAATGGGATACAAACGCCTAAAAAGCTTAGCCCAGTAACAACTCGGAATCCTCCGGTTACACAATAGTAGACGAGAATAGTAAAAATCAGTGTAAACATGTACATATTAATTGTAGGAAACATCCATACCTCAACAATCTCTAAATAATTTCTTAAGGTTACAATTCCAATCAATAGCCAATAAATGATCCAGATTAGACTTATAACGCCACCAACCCATTTTCCAAATAACTCCTTATGAATCTGAACTATATCCTTTTGGTGCCTGTTAAGTAATACATACATAAGCCAGATGATGAAGCTTACCAACATACCCGCTGCTATGACAACCATCCAAGCATCATTCCCAGCAGACTTCATTATTACCCGCTGGAATCCTAATACCCCAACCCCTACTTGAACCGCATGAATGATAAAGAAAACTAGAAAAGGTGATACTTGCAGTTCCTTTTTTTCCAATTAAAACACCGCTCCCTTTCTCAATCCCTTATATATCATCCTTTTCTTTTGCTTTCATTGGATTAAATCGCATTGTATCCTCTGTTTGTTCCTGAATGGGTCTCTTTGTTTGCATTGAAAAAGGCAGCCGAATAAGTGAATCCTTTAAATCCTGAACTCTAAGCGGATAAAATGGTTCAAGAAATGGTCTGCCTAAAGAGGATAACCTTAATAAATGAATTAGCAGAAAACAAAAACTAACAGCGACGCCTAATAGACCAATATAATGCGCCATTAATAAAAAAGGGAAACGAATTAGTCGGATCGTATTGCCCATTTGGTATACAGGTGTCGTAAAGGATGCTAAAGCTCCCAATGCAACAATAATTAACAATACATTGCTTGTTAAGCCAGCTTCTACTGATGCCGTTCCAATGACAATACCTCCAACGATACCAATAGTCTGTCCAACCTTTGTAGGGAGTCTTGCTCCTGCTTCCCTTAATAACTCAATCGTCAGTTCCAAAACAACCGCTTCCATAATGGGGGGCAATGGAATGGCGCTTCTTGAAGTGACTAATGTACTAAGCATATCTTTAGGGATTAATTCATAATGGTAGGTAAGAACTGCCACATAAATTGGCGTAATTAAAATTGAGAAAAAAACCGCAAAAAATCGGACTAAGCGAAAAAAAGAAGCAACTGTCCAATTTAAAAAATAATCTTCAAATGCAGAAAAAAATTCAAAAAACGTAGTCGGTCCAATTAGTCCGTGTGGAGCACCATCAACTAATATCGCAATCTTTCCATCCCCAAGTACCGAAGCAATCCGATCAGGCCTCTCCGTATCAATCAATTGCGGGAATGGTGAATTCTGATTATCCTGGATGAGCTGTGTAAGATAAGAGCTATCATTAATTTGGTCCACCTGCAATTCTGAAAGCCTTTGGACAACAGTATTCACATTCTCTTGATTAGCGATACCATCAATATAAAGAACGGAAACTCTTGTTTTCGACAAATTCCCAATTTGCATTTCCTTTATTACCAGATCTGCAAGCGGCAACCTTTTTCGGACAAGATTAATGTTCGTGTCAAGCGCTTCTACAAAAGCTTCTTTCGGCCCTACTACACTAAATTCTACCTCAGGAATTGTTACTTGCCGCGTCCTTTCCACACTTGCTTTTGCAAGACCCATTTGGTTTAAATTATTGATATCAAATATAAGGATAAATCCTCTTAACAGTTGTTCTTGAATTTTTGTCGCGTCCTTTTCAAGACTTACTTCTTCAATGGGAAGAACATTAGGCAAGGCATTCATGATCTCCAACTCTTTTAAGTATGGCAAAATATCTCGATGCAAAATTTCTGTGTCTACTAAGGATGTATAATACCCTATACATAGCGTTGATGATCTTGATGCATACGTAAATTGAGTAAATTCATCGGATTCCGTTAATCGCTGTAACAATACTTGAAAAGAATGATCCTCGTCACTTCTGTCTGTTTTTCTTTTGTTTCTCCATATTCGCATCTAAAGATCACCCGTCTAAAAAAATATAAAATGAGTACCTATTTTCATACTTTACAAGAACCCTTTAAATTATACGCTTTCACCTTTTAGATCCTGCTATTATGTATAATTGAAAAGCACGATATAAAAAGCAGAATCGAAATGAGTTATTCTTTTGAATCTGCTTTTTTACAACATAATTGATGCATGATTCGCACCTTTTAGGGAGATTAAATAAAAGAAAATGAAAAAGTCATCCGTTTTAAACTAGAACGGATGACTTAAAAAGTTCAGAGCATTTATATATTTTTTTGTTCTTTTATGAATTAACCAATAATCACTCGTTCTTTCGGATAATGGTAATTAACTTCCTTTTCTCTTTTGCTAAAAAGAAAAATAAATGAGAGGATGCCTATTCTTCCAATGAACATTAGTGTAATAATGACTATTTTCCCTATTGAGCTTAACTCAGGCGTGATTCCCATGGATAATCCGGTCGTACCAAATGCAGAACTTACCTCAAATATTATCTCTAAAGTAGTAAATTGTTCACTAGCCGTTAGAATAATAGTTGCTACAAAACAAAGAAGCACTGCAAGCGTACTAACGACAACCGATTTTCTTACATCTTCTTCGTGTAATTCACGGTTAAAAACCCTTATGTTTTTTTGACCTTTCGCAAAGGAGACCAAAATTAACATATTCACTGCTAAAGTTGTCGTTCTCACTCCACCCCCAACAGAGCTTGGAGATGCACCGATAAACATTAAAAAACAAAGGACTAATAATGTAGAGTCAGTAAATTGGCTTACGTCCATTGTAGCTAACCCGCCATTTCTAGTGGTTGATGATTGAAACAGCGCATAAAAAAATGACTCATGCCAAGATTTATTTTCAAAAAAATGGGTAGCTTCGAATAGTAGAATAATAATTGCTCCACCAGCCATAAGCGAAAAAAATGTGATTGTTGTTAGTTTGGTGTAGAGAGAAAAATGTGTTCTGTGGCTTTTATTCCGATTAAATAGGTATTCCTTTAGTTCAATTAATACAGGGAAGCCAATGGCTCCTAGAGTTAACAGTAGAATATTAATAAACTGAACAAAATAATCATTTGCAAACGGGATCAGCGAATTTCCAGTAATATCAAATCCCGCGTTCGTTGTTGCACTAACCGAAGCAAATAGACCTTGTAAATAAGCTTCTTTCCATGTTGGGAAATAATTAAGAAAATACGTACCTAAAATAAGGGCTCCTATTATCTCAATCAACAAAATCATAATAAAAATTTGTCTCATTAATCGGACCAATCCAGATAAATTTGATTGGTTTTGATCAGTCATAATTAATTGTCGTTCCCTTAGTCCTATTTTTTTTCTCATTACTAACCACAGGAAGGTACCGAGCGTCATAATTCCAATTCCGCCAAACTGAAGAATAAACATGAGAATAAATATGCCTGCTGTACTGAACGTATCTACTATAGATACAACAGAAAGTCCAGTAACACTTAATGCACTAACTGCTGTAAACAAGACATCTAAAAAGGTCCAACTAACCCCAGGTTTCAGCGCAAAAGGCAAACTAAGTAAAATAGTAGAAATAATAACAGCAATGAAATAAAATGCAACAATGATTTGAGCTGGTTTAAAGCTTTTTTTACTAAAAAATGCGTACACTAGGTAATACCCCATCTCCTGTTTAGATTGCTCTAATTTGCCTTTTTAGAATAACCTTCAAAAAGGTCCATCAACCATTAAATCAAAATGCTACGAGGGCAGTTGAGGTTTAAGGTTTGAAAGGATGGATTCTTAATATCATGTTAGCCCAGCAAAAGACTTATTTACGGTCTTATTAAGAATAGTAATAAAATACTCTCACCCTTTAAAAATGTCAACCCAACTTAAAGTAGAATCCCTTCAGTCATTGACACTACTTTAAAATAATGCTATATTTTATTTATTCTAAAAAAAGGTGTGGGGATTTATGTCGGGAGTAGGTATCAACTAATTTAGTTGAATAAGGTTTTTAATAACTGGTTTTGCCAGTTTATTAAGTATGCCTTTTTTCACAATGAGTTTCGTTGTGAATACCTACCTTAAGACTGCTTCCTTTTCCATATATTCGTGTAACATATAAGTATGTTATGTCGAAAAGCATGGCGGGATATGTCCTGTCATGCTTTTTTGCTTCATTCTCCTTATTGTTAACGATAATTATGCTTTGTATTTATATAAAGCATTGTGCCCGCAGGAGCTTTCTATCCAACTAACGGTTTATTTGCTGTTACTTGGAAAGGTAGGTGTGTTATTGCGGGCATTTTTTTATCTCTAAATAAGGATTATGGAGGCAAACACATGAATACAATGTCATTTGAAAAATTACAATATAATAAGCTTAAAGAAATCGTAAAATCTTTTTGCAGTAGCAGTCTAGGCAAGGAGTTACTTGATAAACTTCACCCAAGCTCAAACATTAAAGCTGTAAGGAACCGTTTAAACGAAACAACAGAGGCAAGGAGACTATTGGATGCCGAAAGCAATCTGCCATTAAAAGGGATTACACATATTGGAAATCACATCGATAAGCTTGAAAAAGGCATGATGCTGAGCCCTTCAGAATTAATCGCGATTTCAGACTTTTTAAGAGGATGCAGAAATATTAAGAAGTTTATGGCGGATAAAGAATTTTATGCACCGATTTTACATTCTTACGCGCACTCAATGACTGAATTTAGAGGGATTGAAGATGAAATTAATTTCTCCATAAAAGGGAACAGTGTGGATTCCGAAGCAAGCAAAGAGTTAAAACGAATTCGCAATCACTTATCAAAGACAGAAGATAAAATTAAGGAGCGTTTGAATAAATTTTTAAGAAGCAGTGCAAATAAAGATTGTATTCAAGAATTTTTTATAAGCAAAAAAGATGACCGTTTTACGATTCCTATTAAAGCTTCGTATAAAAACAAAGTATCAGGATCAATCGTTGAAGTTTCCGCAAAAGGTTCCACTGTATTTATCGAACCTGCTGCCGTTTCGAAACTAAATGCAGAATTAGCTGTTCTAAAAGCGGAGGAAGCCATCGAAGAATATCAAATATTAGCGACCCTTTCAGGAATAATCCTTGAAGAAATTCAAAGAATCAAAATTAATATTGAACTAATCGCACAGTACGATATGATCTTTGCAAAAGCAAAGTATAGTAAAAGCATAGATGCCATTGAACCGAAATTGAATAATCATGGGTATATTAAACTCGTAAAGTGCAAGCACCCCCTTTTACAAGGTACGATTGTGCCGCTCAACTTTGAAATAGGCCACAAATATCGCAGCTTAATTATTACAGGTCCAAATGCAGGCGGAAAAACGATCGTTTTGAAAACAATTGGAATCTTGTCACTAGCTGTCATGTCAGGTTTTCACATTGCTGCTGATGAAGGAACAGAGCTTGCTGTGTTTGATCAAATATTTGTTGATATTGGCGATAATCAAAGCATTGAAAATTCACTCAGTACCTTTTCATCCCATATGAAAAACCTTTCAGAAATATTGAGTGCATCAAATAATCATACACTCCTGCTTTTCGATGAAATCGGAAGTGGAACTGAACCAAATGAAGGAGCTTCTTTAGCTATCGCTATTCTCGAGGAATTTTACAAAAAAGGATGTATTACCGTAGCGACCACGCATTATGGAGAAATTAAACGATATTCAGAAATTCATAGCGATTTCATGAATGCCGCTATGCTATTCAATAGTGATACACTTGAACCACTGTATAAGCTATTGATTGGAAAGTCTGGAGATAGCAATGCGCTATGGATAGCCAAGAAAATGAATATCCCTGAGCATATTTTGCAAAAGGCTCAGAATTATATTGATAATAAAAATTATGATTTAGAGCGAGTAAGGGAAAGCAAAATCCGCAAAATCCAAGATGAAGCATTGAAAGAAGCTGCCGATTATGAATTTGAAGTTGGAGATAAGGTGAAGCTAACAGAATATAATGATTTCGGAATTGTATACAAAAAGAAAGACTCCTTTAATAATGTGACCGTCCTATATAAAGAAGCATTTATAGAAGTTAGCGCAAAAAGGTTGGAGCTTGAGATTCAAGCAAGCGAATTATACCCGGAAGGATACGATTTAAATGCATTATTTGTTCGGTATGATGAGCGGAAATTCCAGCGAGATATTGAAAGAGGTTCAAAAAAGGCATTAAAAAGAGTGAGTGCAGAGATTAGGAATAGAAAAAACAACTAATTATAAGCAGAATTAGTGACCAGTATTCCCTCTTAGATTTAATACTGGTCACTAAACTTATTATTCGCGCCTTGGTTTTCCATTAAATGTAATTAACTGTTACTGTTGTTCTTATATGAAACCAATTATTCCACTTTTTGTTAATTCAGGTTACTATAAGTTCTTTACGAACCTGCTTTTCCCTTTT
>NZ_JALDXW010000050.1:0-24967 GCF_032154635.1 Cytobacillus sp.
TATGGCAGCCTAAGAAGGTGTTTTATTACTGTCTCAAATGACTAGGTCAGTCTAATGCAGCAGCTTTTAAAAATTATTTATATATCATCTCTCGTCTTACATGACCACTTTGATAAACATATAATCTTTTTAGTTCCCTTTCTCATGATCCATACGGTTTTGTATTACTTCAAGAGATGCCCCATGTAGACTCTCATACTTTTCTTTACAATCCTTATAACTCAATTAGGCTTTAGCCTAAAGTCTTTTTAGAAATACATAGCTTACTTTGTCATATGCCATTTTATTTTCATAGAAACGATGAGCATCCGTCCTTTGTACACCCGATGAAAGCGAAACCATCTTAAATCCATGCTCCTGTGACCAATCATGTACATAGTCAAGCAGTTCTTGTCCATAGCCTCTTGATCGTTTAGTTGAATCAGTTACTAAATCACACACCCAGATGAACCTGCCATTATACAATGTCACCATCGGCATAAAACCAGTAACGGCAACCACTTTTTGTTTATCATATAGGGCAAAGAGTTTATATTCCTGCTTTTGTTTTGCCTCTTTAACTAATGCTAAAAAATCGCTTTCTTCTAAATGGCCCCTTAATTGCTTCATGATTGGAAATGCTTCTCTCCATTCACTCTCATTCATTAATTCCTTAATCACTCTGCTCTGTTCGTTCATATTTTTCATCCTCCTTTTTTATCATTAAATCAAAAACTGGTATAATTAAAAGAATCAGATTGATGAATTTCATCAGTACCAGATAACTTAGATTTGAGGTGAAAATATATGATTGAACTAACGCCTATTTTAGATAAAAAAAGTAATAAACCATTATACATTCAGCTGTCAGATTATATTAAGAAGGAAATTATTGCAGGAAGAATACCTTCTAATGAGAAATTGCCATCAAAGCGCAAACTATCCAATTATCTTGGTGTGAGTGTAAATACTGTTCAGACTGCATATGACCAGCTATGTGCGGAAGGCTATGTAGAAAGTAAACAGCGTCAAGGTTTATTTGTTTCCATTCTAGAAGATGACCTATTCTCTAATCCATTCACGTGTGAAATGAATACACAACGCGACAAGGAATCACCAAATGTTAGAATTGACTTCCATTCAGGCAAGGTTGACTTGAAATATTTCCCCTATAACACTTGGAAAAAATTAACTATACAATCGTTAAATGAAGCAGAGGGAGAACTTTTTTATACCGGAGATCCTCAAGGGGAACCTGAGCTTAGAATGGCGATTGCCAAGTACTTGTTTGCATCTAGAGGAGTAAAGTGTTCTCCTGATCAAATTGTTATTGGGGCTGGTTCTCAAGTTTTGATGATATTATTATGCTTATTAATCGGGAAACAGCATACTTTTGCACTTGAGAACCCAGGATTTCACAGAATAAGAGCAGTCTTAAAAGACCAGGGAATAAATATCGTTTCTATTCCTCTTAATAAAGATGGGATGGATGTAAATCTGCTTAAATCTAGTAAAGCGAGTATTGCTTATGTAACTCCATCCCATCAATTTCCCGAAGGAATGGTCATGCCTATCACTCGAAGACTGGAATTATTAAAATGGGCGGAAGAGAAGGATCATTTCATTATTGAGGATGATTATGACGGAGAATATCGGTATAAAGGAAAACCGATTCCTTCTTTGCAAGGGTTGGATCATAATGGTAAGGTCGTTTATTTAGGAACATTTTCAAAGTCTTTGATTCCGTCTATTCGAATTAGTTATTTAGTCTTGCCAACACCGCTCCAACGTAAGTACCAAGAGCATTTTACCATTTATAAACAGACCGTATCACGGCTTCATCAGCAAACTCTTTTTCATTTTATGAATGAAGGTTATTGGCAAACACATTTAAACAAAATGAGAACACTTTATCGAAGAAAACAAAGCACCTTAATGCAAGCCATCCATACATATATGGGCAGCCATGTAAAAGTAATTGGTGAAAAGTCAGGATTGCATTTGATCCTTGAATTGGATAATTCAATGACGGAAGAGGAACTGCTTAATGCCGCATTGAAGGCAGGAGTAAAAGTCTATCCCTACTCTATCTATTATGTTGGACATCAAGAAACTAGAGGCTCAAAGATTTTATTAGGGTATGGCGGATTATCTGAAACAGAAATAGAAGAAGGAATTCGTTTATTAAAGGAAGCGTGGTGCATTTAAGATGGAGGGCTGTCCCAAAAGTTAGGGTAACTGACTTTTGGACAGCCCTTTTTATTTTTTTACTTTTATACTTTGTCGCTACAAGCACTCGCTTTCTGCGGGGTAGGCGGTAAGCCTCCTCGTCGCTTTCGCCAATTGCCTCAACTAAAGGAACACTTGAGTTAGGCATCAATTTCTTTTTCTGCCTGTGACACGGATGTTGCTATAAAAAATAGCAAGATTACTAACGAAAACAATACTCCTATTATCTTATTCTATATAAGAGGTGACTAACATGAATTTAAAAATACTTAAAAATAGAAATATTGTTTTTTACATTTCAGGTGCGGGAGCTTCTAATTTAGGGGATGTTGTTTCAGGCTTAGCGTTTCTTTTCCTTGCCTATGACTTAACAGGATCTAGTCTTCACACAACAGGTATAGCCATTTCGCAAGCATTGCCTTATCTTGTATTTGGGCTAATTGGTGGCGCGATTGCCGATGGGGTAAATAAAAAAAAGCTATTAATAGCAATTGATCTTATTCGCATTCCTATCATTTTTTCATTAGTTTTATTTTATCAATTTGGATTACTGGGCTATTGGTACTTAATAGTAGTGAGCTTTATTATTCAGACCTTAGGTTGTTTTTTTAACCCTGCACACCGTGCTGTTTTACCACTAATTACAGAGGAAGCGGATCGCACGACTGTCAATAGCTTATTAGATACTGTGACCAGAGGTGTTCAAGTGCTATCCCCCATTGTTGTTGTTGGATTTATGCATACAATTGGAGAAATTCATTTTTTTACACTAGATGCGATTACATATCTTATTAGTGCTTTTTTTATAAGTAAAATTCAGATGAAGGAAGACCATTTGTCCTTAGCCAAAAGCAAGAAACGATCACATGTTTTCCATTCGATTATAGAGTTTAGTCAATGGCTAAAAAACGAAGTTTCATTAAAAATGTTATTTATAGTTACCTTTATCATGGTTTTCTTTAATACCTGGGTATGGCAGGTTGGGCTATTACTACAGATTATAAATACTGTTCCTAACGGTGAAGAATGGTATAGCGTTCTTATGGGCTGGTATGGAATAGCTGTAGTAGTCACTAATCTCTTGATCCCATTCTTCTGGAAGGAGATGACCCTCAGGATTTATTTATTTGGTTCGATTATTTGGGGAGTAGGGATCGTAATTTTAGGTTTTTCATCCCATCTGCCTTTATACATTATTGGCGTTTTTATCACTGCTGTAGGATTGCCAATAGCAGGTCTATCAAGAGTATATTTGCTACAAAAGCTCCTTCCTAAAGATAAATTAGGACGTGGGTTTAGTTTTAATGCTGTGCTCCTATATTTTTCAAACGTTGTATCGCTTGGATTATTTGGCTATTTTTCATCCTTTGTCTCCACACATGTTTTATTTATCGGTTGTGGCGGATTCATGCTTTTGTTCACAGGGATTTACTTTTTCAGATTTTTTCTAAAGGCTCCAGGAGAAACGCCATATAGCCGTTTAAATAGCTGATTATATACAGATACAGTTGAAAAGCCGCATTCAAGAGCAATTTCTACTATCGTTTTATTCGTTTTCTTTATTTCTTCTTGACTACGTATTATGCGAGAAAGCTGTAGCCAGGAATAAGGTGACATACCCGTAATTTCTTTAAATAAGTGGGCAAATTGATATTTACTTAGGTGGGAAACACTCGCCATTTCATCTAAAGTCCATGGATGTTGATAATTTTCCATCATGGCTTTCATCGTTTTATATATTAAAGGGCTTATCGTTTTAAAACTATTTACATTCCATGCCTGAGTATGAATTCCAACAGTGTTTTTAACCAATAGAATAGCTAATTGAGTTAAACTATGATCTAAAAACAGATCAACGGAATGATCGATCGTTCCGTTTTGCAAATATTCATTTACAAAAAGAACCCACTGGGAAACTTGTGGATTTTTTTGAAGAGTATTTGCGAACTGAATATCATAATTATGAGAGTGAATAGAATTTGCTACATCATTTAAGAACATCGGATCCAGTTCTATAAGGAACTTTTGATTCTCAACAGTAAGCTGCTTATGTTCATCGTGAGGATTTAATACCATGAATTGTTCCTTAGACAGCGTAAATTCATTTCTTTTCATCTGATAATCCATAGACCCGTTTATCGAAAAGATCAATTTATAGCAATTATCATAACGCCAATTACTCTCATTCTTTTTTTCATTTGTAGATAATAGTACTCCAGTGGGACGCTCAATGAGTACCTTATTATTATCCATAAGATCACCAAGTCCAATTAGATTTTCCTATATCTTATCATAAAAGGAAAGAAGGGGCGTAATTCCTGCTGCTGAATTGCGCCCTTATATAAGTAGCCTTCAAATGCATTCTTCGCAGCGGCAGGCATTGATTTTGCTAACCCATAATGGTGTACTTACCTTAACTGGCCTTTGAATTTTTTACTGGCGAAGAAATAAGCGATGACCATGATGCCGACGCACCATGCAAGCGCCACCCAAATCCCGTTGCCAACAGCTTCGTCATACAAGAGGGCACGTATCGCATTCACGATTGAAGTCACAGGCTGGTTCTCAGCGAACACACGGACAAACTTAGGCATGGTTTCGGTAGGGACAAACGCCGAACTGATAAACGGCAAGAAAATCAGCGGGTACGAGTAGGCTGTTGCTCCCTCCATAGACCTAGCTGACAATCCGGGAATGACAGCCAGCCATGTCAATGCCATCGTAAACAGCCCCAGTATCCCAGCTACCGCGAGCCAATCCAGAATACCTGCGCTGGAACGGAAGCCCATTAAGAGCGCGATGAGGATAACCACCGCGACAGTAAGCGCGTTGGAAACAAGCGAGGTCAACACGTGAGCCCACAATACGGACGAGCGCTTGATGGGCATGGTAATAAAACGCGCCATCAGCCCGCTCTTTACATCCGTAAATAGCCTTAGTGAAGTATAAGCGACGCCGGATGCAATAGCCATCAGCAAGATGCCCGGCAGTAAATAATTGACGTAGTTGTCCGTTCCTGTTTCTATGGCACCGCCAAATACGTAGACAAACAGCAACATCATCATAATCGGCGTAACCGCTACCGTAATAATCGTGTCCGGGCTGCGCATAATGTTACGCATTAAGCGCCCCAGTAATATCCCTGTTTTGCTTTTCATTTACAATTCCTCCTTTTTACCGGTAATTGCTAGGAAAATTTCCTCCAATGTCGGCTGCTTCTCGATGTACTCTACTTTCGCTGGCGGGAACATCTCTTTTAGTTCGGTAAGAGTCCCGGTCGTGATGATTTTCCCGCTATGCAGGATGGCGATACGGTCTGCCAGTTGTTCGGCTTCCTCCAAATACTGGGTCGTTAGCAAGATGGTTGTGCCGCCGCTGGCAAGCTCCTTGACGGTATCCCAAACTTCAATCCGCGCTTCGGGGTCAAGCCCTGTCGTCGGCTCGTCGAGAAAAATGACAGCTGGCGCCCCGATCAGGCTCATGGCAATGTCAATGCGGCGCTTCATCCCGCCGGAATATTTGTCTGTCCTGCGGTTGGCCGCATCGGTTAGACTGAATTTTGCAAGCAGATTGTCGACGACCCCTGCGGGATTGGGAACTCCCCGTAACTTGGCAATCATCATAAGGTTTTCCCTACCTGTGAGCATGCCATCTAACGCTGCGAACTGCCCTGTCAGACTGATGCTTTGGCGAACTTGATCCGATTGACCCTGAACGTCAAAACCACAAATATCTACTTTACCGCCATCCGGCTTCATGAGAGTAGAGAGGATATTCACCGTCGTTGTCTTACCCGCTCCATTTGAACCCAGCAGTGCGAAAATTTCGCCTTGCCTTACCTCAAAATCAACCCCCTTTAAAACGTCCTTATCTTTAAAGGATTTTTTTAACTTTTTTACAAAAATCGCTGCATTGCTCATATCCTTTTCCTCCTTATAATAAACGCCTTGAGAAGCAAAATTAGTTAACCACACTATTAAGTCCCACTGATAATCTGTACAACTTAGTACCGTGCTAAAAATAAACTGAATAACAAAGGTGGCCATTCATATTTGTAGCCAGCTATCCAGTCGAAATATTTAATGAAATTATTTTTTTCCCAATCGCTTCAGAATATCCTGATTCAAATCTTTACGATACTTGTCAACATAGGTTTTAGCGTTTGCCACTAGTTCGTCTGCAAAGGAAGCCACGTCTTCGCCAGTGATTTCCAGCACTTGTCTGCCATCCGCTGCACCGGCTTCGAACAAATCGATTAATTCATACTGTATGTGCAGCATATCCATCCCGTTGCCCGCTGTGAAATTCCACATGTAGTTTTGAATTTTCTTATATACATACTGATATTCCTCTGGCAAAGCTTCTACTCTTGCCATCATCATCTTGTATTCTTTTTTATCACCAATCAATTTTTTGAACATTTCCATCATGTTCTTTTCCTCCCTTTTTATAAAGCTTAAGACTTTATCGAATGAAATATCTTATGAAGCTAGGTTGACTTTAAGACATTGATTTTTGAGGATACAAAATCCCACTTTTTCCAAAATAATTCAAGTTCCTTGCGGCCATCTTCGTTAAGCGTGTAAAATTTTCGAGGCGGCCCCATATCTGACGGTTTTTTTTCTATATTCACCAGTTTTTTCTTTTCTAATCGTACGAGGATAGTGTAAACCGTCCCTTCCACGACTTCGGTAAAACCAAGCTCGTTTAGGCGGCGGGTAATTTCGTAGCCATAGGTTTCATGGCGGCCGATGATTTCCAGCACGCAGCCTTCCAACGAACCCTTTAGCATTTCAGTTAAATTTTCCATTTCCAGAGCCTCCACTACTTCGTCTAACTTATATTCAGTATAACTTAGTATCAAGAAAAATTTTTACTTAATAGCTTTTAGGAACCCCCACTATTAAGTATTGCTTATTACAAGTATATCGTAACACCGAGTAGTGGGGATGTCAATTATATTTCTTAAAAATAGTTTTTCCCCCTCCCCATTCAGTGCATCAGTATCCAGTGCGACTTAGGGGGTATATCGTATCACATGGGCTATCGAATGGATATTCCAAGTATTTTTATAATCAGTTATCCCCATTGGGTACTGCCGTTTTTCTGACTATGTCGAATAAACCTTTTCTCCCAGTACAAAACGATAAAACCCAATGATCATTTCATTGGGCGAACGAACTATTTTGGTCTTGCATAAGCGTATATATCTTGCGAGCCGTGTTAACATTTCTTACCGTAACTTGTTTGTATAACTTTGATCCAATGATCTTTGTCATTCCACTTTTGGTTACATTTTTCTTGTCAACGGACCATAGAATCGCGCCAGGAACATATTTCACCGTATCAATATCTGGTTTGATGACCAAATTCATAAGTACAGATTCATCATCAATTTCATCCCATAAAAACATGACATCACTTTTCATGTCTTTATCATTCTTCCATGTGTCAGGAATAGCGTTAATAATTCCACTGACATCATTGAAACTACGTACGACTACTTTAATTTGCAATCCGAAATCACCATGGATAGCTTCTTCCAAAATACGTGAAAGTTCAGTTTTCGTTAGGCCGTTGTATGAAAAAATAATATTACCTGTATTTATGTACGTTAACACATCATTCATCCCGACTTGTTCAAACGTTTGTTTAAGCAACTTCATGTCAATTTTATTTTTCCCACCCACATTAATCCCCCGAAGAAGAGCGACATAAACCATAACCATCTTCCTTTCTACTTTTTACACCCATTATATCTTATTGACTATACCTGCTATAGTTTAAGTACAATTTATCTTGAGAAATCGCAAATGCAAATTGACCTTTCTTATTGACTATAATAATTTAATTCACTATAATTATCTCGAATTAAAAACATTTTAACATGAGATAATTATAGTGAATTGATTGAATGACCAAAACACACTCGGGATACATTAATACAGAATGATTAGACGACTTTAAAGTCATTGGACAAGCAGCAGCCTATTTGGATTCAAAGAGTGTTATCCAAAAATTTGGAGGGTTCTAATTACAGGTGCAGCAACAAGTGACGAAAGGATGTGAAAATAACCTAATAAAAGATGTTCATTCATTTAAAAATACATTGCCACGAAATATTACTTTAAGGATATTAGAACTTAGGAGGAAGTAACATGATGACAAAAGATTTCTACACGACACTGAAAGAAAGACGTTCTTACTATGGAATTAATAAAGAGGTACAAGTATCGGATGAAAGAATCAAAGAAATTGTGGAATTTGCTGTGAAATACACTCCTTCAGCTTTTAACTCTCAAACTGCACGTTTAGTTGTATTATCAGGTGAAGCACATAATAAATTATGGAATATTACAACTGAAACATTAAGAAAAGTAGTTGGTGATGGCGATTTTTCAGGAACACAACAAAAAATGGATTCCTTTAAAGCGGGCTATGGAACAATATTATTCTTTGAAGATGAGGCTGTAGTTAAATCACTTCAAGAACAATTTTCTCTATATGCTGAAAACTTTCCTATTTGGTCTAATCAAGCATCAGGTATGCATCAATTAGTTGTTTGGGCAGCATTGGAAGCAGAAGGATTAGGCGCATCTTTACAACACTATAATCCTCTAATAGATGATGAAGTGAAAAAAGAATGGGATATCCCTAATAATTGGAAGCTTATTGCGCAAATGCCTTTTGGTCATCCAACTGCTACACCAGGTGAAAAAGAATTCCAGCCACTTGAAGATCGTGTGAAATTTTACAAGTAATTAGCTGCTACCTACTTGCCTAAACCGTATCCTAACTGTGGGGTTGAAATAAAGAGGGTAGATGTTAAAGTAAAAAGCCCCTTAAAGAAATATTAAATATTTCTTTAAGGGGCTTTATTTTTAAGTTTAATCGTTCATAAAAAAAGCACACTTCCCGCTCAAAGAATGTGCCTAATTCTTAAAAATTCGATCATCTTATTTTAGCTAAAGAGAAAACCTTATTTCCTTTTTCTTCAAAAAGTGATTGAAATGCATATAAGAGAAAAGCCTTGATAAAGAAATATAGGAAAAATTGAAGTTTATTTAATCGCACTAATTTAAAAACCTTTAATTTTTCCAAGACGCTAATAACAATAAAAGAGAAGAAGGCATGTATACTCGCATTAAGTAATATAAACCGTTTGAAATTTCCATAAGTCGATTTTAATATCCATAATGCAACGACAAAAAAAGGACCAATATTAAAAGGAAATTCCCCTGAAATATAGGAGTTTGGCTTTTTACGAAAAGTCCACCATTTTTTCCTTTTTCCAACTTGAACATTCAATGCTTCAACAATTACTGCAAGTACCGATGCAGGTAAGAATCTTTTAATATTACACCAACCAAAAAAAGATAAGGACAACCATGAAAGTACAATCATTGCAATATTAATTAACCACTGATTTTTCAATGACATATTCTATACCTTCCTTTTCTTTTTAAGGTTTCTTTTTTCAAAGAAATTATTCAATATATTTTTGAAAAGAGGATTGACTGTATGCAGCTATTTTTTATCTCATTTTAACCAAAACATCTGCTTAAATAGCGAACCTAAATACATTTCATTTTATTTTTCTAATTTATATTACTTTAATTTGTGAACCAAATTTTTACCTTATCACCGTTTTTGATACTTAATCACCTCTTTTAATATACTGATATAGCATTGATGCAAGTCTTTTGTTTTTACTTACTAATGAAATAGTTCTTTTTCTTCCAAAATTAACAATAGGTAACGCAAAAAGATTGAGATGATGAGTATTTTTAGCCAACAACTCCGGTACTATCGTTATCCCCATTCCTGCAGATACGGCTCCATAGATAAAATCTCCAAAAGCTACTTCACTCACTATATTGGGTTTGCAGCCAACTAGTTCCATTTGAGAAACGATATGGCTCCTTATATCGCAAGGGGCTTGATGAGTAATTAATGGCTCTTCGCACAGTTCGGCAAGCTGAACCTTATCTTTAGATTTGTACTTGTGATCTAAAGGAAACAATGCATAGTAAGGTTCTGTAAACAATTCATAACTCCAAAGTGATTCATCAGTGTACTCGGTTTCAATAAAGACTGCATCCAGTCTCTCTTCCTGTAAAGACTGTAACAGATCATTGGACGTATTTTGAAGCATAAGTGACACTGGTCTATCCATGTACTGGAAGCCTTTCATTCTTAGCGGTAAATAGTAAGTAGCTAAGCTAGGCAGACTGCCTATAGCAATAGGATTACTTCGACAAAATCGTTGTAAATCTTCACGAATTATTGTTAATTCTGCAACGACAGGCTTAATTCGACTGTAAAAATGCTCCCCTGCTTCCGTCAATGTTATACCAGTTGCTGTCCTGTAAAATAGTCTAACGCCTAGATTGTTTTCCAGATTTTGAATATGTTTACTTAAAGCTGGCTGGGAAAGTTTATTCATATTTGCAGCTTTAGAAAAACTCTTTTGTTTTGCGGCTTCAATAAAACTTTGCAGCCAATCTACATTCATTATTCTCACTCCATATGTAATAACTATATGTTATAACCTCATAAAAGAATGATTCTTCTATACTGTATGATTACTTGATATCATTCTAAAAAGAAGGTGTATTAATTATAACAAATTCTTATGAGCAGTGATCTAATACGATTGTTTAATACTCTACCTTCAATAAAAGCTGTCTGGTAATGAGCGTTTAATGTTCATGACCTGTTAATTGTTAGGGAGGATTCGTTTTATGAAGAAAGTATTCCTATTATCATTGGGCATGTTTGCCCTGGGTTTTGATGCTTATATTATTGCTGGGTTAATTCCAGGCATTAGTGAAACATATAATAAGGATATATCTCAAGTAGGGCTAGCTGTAAGCATATTTACATTGTTTTATGCGATATCAGCACCGCTATTCGCTTCTCTACTTGCTGAGAAACCAGTCAAAAAGATCCTATTATACTCCATGCTGATTTTTACTTTTGCTAATAGCATCACCGCAATCGCACCGACTTTTACTATTCTTTTAATATCTAGAGCTCTTGCAGGAGCAGGGGCAGGCTTATTTTCTCCATTAGCGATTTCTGCTTCATCTAATCTAGTTTCAATTGATAAAAAGGGGAGAGCTATCGGGTTAACCTTAGGGGGAATGAGTACAGGAACAGTGTTAGGTGTTCCTTTAGGACTTTATGTATCTGACTTACTGAATTGGCAATCATCAATGTGGGTATTGGTTCTTATTGGAATTATTGCGATGGTTGGTATGATTGTATATCTACCACATATTGAAACGCCCTCTCCGCCTGCACTTAATGAACGCTTAAAAATGTTTCTTGACAAAAAGGTAACTATAACAGTATTTATTACTTTTTTTGCTAGTATTTCTAGCCTAGGATTATACACATACCTCTCCACATTAATAAAAGAAGTTGCGGAGTCTGGTCATTTGGCGTTATATCTTTGGGCATGGGGATTAGGTGGATTGTTTGGAAGCCTAATCATTGGATATGTAATTGATTATTTTAAAAAGCCCAAAACATTAGTTACAGTAATTTTATTGATCTTAACTCTGTCGATTATTTGTATTCCATTAATGATTCATCTGCCTCTGTTACGATATTTTCCATTTTTTGTTTGGGGAGCAATGGGTTGGGCATCTCAGGCGCCACAACAGCATCTTTTAATGTCTTATCAACCCAATAATGGAAGTTCAGCAGTCGCATTAAACAGTTCACTAAATTATTTAGGTAGTTCTGTTGGTGCTACTTTAGGTGGTGTCGTGTTAGCATTTGGTTTCGGTGCTGTATCATTAATATTTTTTGCTGTTATATTTATGGTACTTTCGCTTCTTTTACAGTTTTATAGTGTTAATTATTCAAAATAACAGAGTCATAGATACTAGGATTGTGAAAAATGATATTTTAAAGCAGGTCGCATTTCACTTACTGTTCTAATTTGTATTACTTTCATTCTGTGAGGAGACGATTTTAAGATACTTTTATACCAAATTTCTGCTTCATCACCGTTTTTGGTACCTTTAAATAAGATCTTAAAGTCCGCTCCACTTTGGTTCAAATAAAATCATTTTGCATTTTTATTAAGGAGCATAATCCTATATTAATCCGCCTGACTACTTTTGATATTTTTTATCATTTTTGCAGGCACACCCCCTACAATTACATTAGCAGGTACGTCCTTAGTAACTACGGCCCCTATAGTATGAATATATAAGATTAAAAGAATTCATATAGCCCATTGGCAAAATTAATCAAAATTGTTCAACTTTTCTTGATCTTCTTCTCCCATTTTATGGCCCTATACATAAAGAAAGAGCACAATTCTTAATGCAGAATTGCGCGTACTGTAGAAGATTGTTGTTTGTTATATTTCTCTAATATCGTCAAATTCTAATTTTCTTCAATACTTATATATCCTTTTTAAAACAAATTATCCGATTTACTTCACTAAATCCCAATTTAAGATGCATTGCTAGGCTTTCCTCATTTTCTAATTCACAGTCACTGGCAAATTCACGACAACCTCTTTTTTTAGCCCAATTCTCACAAGCATTCACTAATTTTTTAGCATAGCCTTGTTTACGAAAATCCTCTTTTACGTAAAGTCCCTCTAAATATGCTACCGGACTTGAACTCGTCCCTTCAACATAATCATATCGGAGTTGGCATTGCGCAAAACCCACCGTTTTGCTGTCGTGATAAGACAAAAAAACCTTTACATCTGGCTCAGCTATAACCTGCGTCATTTCTGAAATGAATTCTTCTAATGTGTGATCTGGCCAAAGTAGTAATGCAAGATGTGCAACCTCTTTTGTATCTTGTAACGTAGCCTCTTTTATCATTAAATACCTCCAAATGTCTTTACTTCTCTACTATCGAAGGAATAACTATACTTTCATCTCAATTTCAAAATCACTTCATTTGATAAAAAAATTATGCTCATATACTAAGGTAAGACTCTATAGCGTTTTTCATATAATGAACGAATGCTATCACCTCGGACTCCTTACCTTCCCACCTATCAGCATACTCTCCTCGATAGGCTTTTCTCGCTAAATCGAGTAATGCCGCATGTTCATTAGGCAGCAAAGGAATAGCCCATTCTGCAGCGATATCTTTAGGAGCGATTTCACCACCTGCCACTGTTTGCCACATTCGGGCAAGAGTTAAAACCACGTTCCGTTCGTCACCCTTCGTTCTTTCAATTAGCCCTGGCAAAGAATCCTTCATTGCTTGCTGAATATCTGCCGTCGGCACGTGTTCAAGTATTTCTGAAGCCTGTGGACCAAAAAGGGAAACACTATGCTTTCTTACTTTTGCTAAAACAATAGCCAAATCTGGGTCATGCATTGGTTCCTGGATTTGTTCTTTCTCAAACTCACCTCTAAGCCATTCGCCATAGATAAATTCATATTTGGGCGGATAACTCCAAGGTACAACATCTCCGTGGTTAATAATAGTCACTTCAAGCGGTCGCACAGACTCTGTATTTCCTATCTTACCAGATATAAGCATAAGTCTATTTGTTAGTTTTCTTCGCGTTTCTTCAGTTAAACTATGATTGACAACCACCAGTACATCTACATCACTGTTCATGCGCAAGCCGCCCATTACGGCAGAACCAAATAAATAGATTCCGACTACTGTTCTATCAAGTAGCTCTTCTATAATTTTTAATATTTGAATCGCTTCCTCGGGAATATCTACGTTATTCAGATCTTCCATTAACTTACAAACTCCTCGCATCTAAATTTAATGACATAGCCCTTAAATAAGCATCATTATGCTCCGGAATTGCGCCAAGTTAGCTGACACTATTCTTTCCTAGACATGGAATTTGGCTTCTGTTATTAAACACTAATTACACGCGGCATTTGGATGCCGCGCCAGCCGCTTATATCACATTGGCCATATTTATTATCACCCACAGCAAGCACCGTTCCGTCAGATTTAAGTCCAACGGTATGACGGCGTCCCGCCGCTATTGTTTCTTTCGGCCAACTCGTCACCCTTAACGCCGGTTCTTTCGGTGAAATGTCATCCATGTTTTACCTCCTTTAATATTGATAAAAGGACCATATCTAACTGTCCTTTTATTTTATTCCATTATTTATTTCTTAATATAAAGAAGGGGCGTCATTCTTTCGGAAGAATTTCGCCCTTTTGCAGAAGGTTAACTAATTATATATATCCTTTGAGCAAAGTTACGCAGCCACCAATTAACTCAACTTTATCTCCTTTTATCTTTAGTTTTATTTCACCCCCCCGCTCTGAATCTTGATAGGCTGTAAATTCTTTTTTATTTAAGCGCTCACTCCAGTATGAAGCTAATGCGCAATGGGCAGAACCAGTAACGTAGTCTTCGTTAATTCCTATTTTCGGAGCAAAGTATCTTGATACAAAGTCATAGTTCTCTGTCCCCCGGCTAGTAATAATTATACCCGGACCCTCTAGTTCTCTAATTACTTCCAAATTGGGTATTATATTATGAACCATCTCTTGATTTTCCAGTTCTAAAATATACCGATCTTCAGCCCAAGCAGCACCTTTTATGGGGAGATTAATAGCACGCTTCAATTTCTGCGATACATCTGTTTGAGTTGATTTTTTTATATTAAATCTCAGAATTATTTGCTGTTCTGCTTGCTCAGTTCTAAGAACACCTGACTGAGTATGAAAGTTGATTGTTGACTCTATTGGAGAAAAACCCTCACTCCATAAAATATGGGCAGCTCCTAATGTACCATGACCACATAAATCAATCTCTTTAGTGGATGTGAACCATCTAAGCCTATAGTTATTTCCATTTTCTTTTAAAATAAATGTTGTGATCGGTTGATTAAGTTCTTTTGCTAAGGACCTCATCCACCCTTCTGATCTAATCTCTTGCAAGAGAACGATTGCTGCAGGATTCCCCTTAAATTTCTCTTTAGTAAAAGCATTGATTAAATAAAATTGGCTATTCATATGCTCCCCATCCCTAAAATAAATTACTTTCTCACTTAATCTATATTTTAACATAAATATCCAGTTTCCCTTAAAGATAGTTGTTAAACTAAATGGCCCAAAACTTAAGAAAACGTGCGTTTCTTATTCGTTTTCTGGACAATATCTTTTAATTTCTATATTTCTCCTCTCCTTTACTCGTTCGTTTTGGTGATATTAGAAAAGAAATTTAAAACTTACATTAAACAAAGACCTCCGATTTATACGAAGGTCTTGTTTAAAACTATATTGCCTTTTACATAAAGAAAAAGCACAAACTTCATGCAGAGTGGCGGATGATCGTTAAGTTTGCTATTTTCTTAGATACATCAAATCCCTTTTATACCTGCTGAAGTTTAGTTTTATTGTTACTGTAAATGATCAAGTTAACAATTAGCCATATAACTTGAATGATTACCGGAATTATAAATGCGATTAATAGAACTAAAAATGATGCTAATTTTATCTCAAATGTTTGAATTGCACCTGCACCATCAACTTCCCTTAACCACACGAAAGCGGTACCTGCTGCAAAAATAACAGCCCAAAAAATGTTAGCGATCCACCAAAAAAGCCATAGCTTTTTCATATACTCACTCCTCGTAATCAAGAATCAAAGTTTTCATTTTATGTACACTCGTTCCAGTACTTTATTCTTTATATTTTTATTTTATAATACAATTAAATTCCAGTTAATGGACCTAAGATATAATTTAAACTAAGACTTGAGATGTATAAAACTGCCCGCTTCATTTTTTACAAAAAGATACTGTTAGTAAAATTTACTTTAATCCATTTTAGGGTCTCCCCTTAATACTAGTTCTGTGAAAAAAATCTCACCTATGAAAGCTAAGACAATAACGAACATCTATTGACATATAAATTTTTACGAAATATACTACATACATATAAATGTATGTATGTGTGAAGGTGATCATTTGGCTCGTAATAAATATCCTGAAATAACGGTAAAAAGAATATTAGATGCGGCAACTAGACTTTTCCTTGAAAAAGGATGGGATCAGACAACAATCCAAGACATTATTGATGAATTAGGCGATTTAACTAGAGGTGCGTTCTACCATCATTTTAAGTCTAAAGAGGATATTATCAATGCCGTTCTCAAACGATTGGCTTTGGAAAATAATCCTTTTGAACAAGCAGAGAAAATGGATGGCTTAAATGGCTTAGAGAAACTAAAAACTGCTTTTCAGCTCTCCTTAACGAGTAATCACGGTCAGGTTAATGCGTTCAAGTCTATTCCATCCATTTTAAAAAGTCCAACGCTGATTGCAAATCAATTATTGGAATGTATCAGAATAGGAGCGCCAAGTATTCAATCAGTTATTGAGGAAGGGGTAAAGGATGGTTCTATTTCCGTTCACTACCCAAAACAAACTGCTGAAACACTTGTGATCCTATCGAATATTTGGCTAAATCCAGTTATTTTTTCAGTAACTACAGAGGAATATATGCAAAAGGCAAAACACTTACAGGAATTATATAACGGTATTGGGCTGCCAATTATTGATGATCAAATACTAACCTCTTTTGAAGCTTTTCACAGGGAAATCTTCGAATTAAATAGGCTGTCATAAGGCAGTTTATTTTTTGTATACATACATACATATATATGTATGTTAAAACTACTATTTTTGAGGAGGATAATCGTGACAACCGAACTTGCTGTAAAAGCAACCAGCTTAGTTAAAACATTTGACGACAAAGAAGTTATTAAGCATTGTAATATGACTGTTCGTAAAGGAACAATCTATGGCTTTTTGGGGGCTAACGGTTCAGGAAAGACAACTATATTTAAGATGTTGATGGGGTTACTCATACCTAATGCTGGGAAAGTAGAAATCCTAGGAAAATCTAGTTTTGAAAATAAAAATGAGATTCTAAAAAGTATAGGCAGCATGATTGAAACTCCTGTATTTTATGATCATTTATCTGCAAAAGAAAATTTAGAGCTGCACCTTTCTTATATGGGCATAGTAAATCCTCAAATTGAAAATACGTTAGAAATGGTTGGGCTCGAAGATACTGGAAATCTGCCAGTTTCGAAATTCTCACTTGGTATGAGACAACGCCTTGGGATTGCAAGAGCGATCATTCACAAACCTAGGATCTTAATTCTAGATGAGCCTATCAATGGATTGGACCCGATGGGCATACGTAAGATGAGAGAACTATTCCTTAATCTTGTAAAAAATCATCATATGACAATATTAATTTCAAGCCACATTTTAAGTGAGATTGAGCATATTGCTGACACCATTGGTGTTATTGTAAATGGAAGGATTGTAGAGGAAGTATCCTTGTCATCCATTAAAAACCAATTTCCAGATGGATTAGAAGATTATTTCTACAATATTATGAGTGGGAATGGAGGGAAGATACATGCTTGATTTAATGAAACTTGAACTCAAAAAGACTAATATTGGTACGTACATCCATTCAACTTTCGTGATCTCTATTGTCTTATTGGGATTTATTTACCTACTTGCTTATATGCCACGAGTTAATCCAAACGATCCAAATTTAGATTTATTCGTTAGTTATAAGAACATCATTTCTTTATTTGGAGCTCTCAGCATGGCTACCTTTTGTATACTGGCTTCCGTCATGTATTCCCGATTTGTAATTGAAGAATATACAGGAAAGCGCGTAATACTACTCTTTTCATATCCAACAAGCAGAGAGAAAATTTTCGTTTCAAAAATTATTATTGTTACTTTGTTTACAATCATCTCCATGTTGATTTGTAATACCCTGATTTATACGATTTTTGGGTTAAGTGAAACTTTTTTTCCTTTAGTAAAGGATACCATTACACTCAAGGTCATAACTAAAGCAATAACAACGACAATGATTATGACTGTATCGGCCGTAGGGTTAAGCATTCTTTCAATGGCAATCGGATTTACAAAAAAATCCACCCCAGCAACGATTGTATCGGCAATATTGCTTTGTTCAATTGTAACTAATATTTCATCGGGAACTTTAAACTCCAATACACTTGCAGTTATATTTATGACAATAACGATACTAGCTGGAATCATTGCTGCAAAAATGATAGTAAAGAAAATTAACTGTATGGAGGTTTGACTGGGATGGAACGAACATTTGATAAAATTGTAGATAATTTCTTTGAGGGCATTGCACCTCAAATTATAATCGGAAACGTTATTTTAGGAACCATTTTATTCTTAATTGGTCTGATAATAATGGTGAAAAAATCTCCAAATAAAAAATTGAAAACAATGGGATTGATTTTTCTTGGAGTCGGAGCGGTATCCATTATTAATGGCGCGATACAAATGGGGATATTTTCCTAAATCCAGCAGATGAGGGGAAGATCAAAAACTTGTTAAAACGACTCGATTAAAATCCCGAGTCGTTTTAAATTTATTTTTATTATTAAAAATATCGCACTAAAATAGAAATAAGCGCTAATCCTTACTAAAGGAAAGCACCCGATTATGGAACAATATTCATATTGGTTTATTGATGGTTCGTACCCTATTGTTTAATCAGAAATTATTTCAAATGTACTGTGCAGTTATAAAGATTGCCATTCCAGTTACCTTCAATATTCTGAAGAATAGTATGAATTGTTGAATACCCAAAAGTTTTTATTAGCTGGTTCAACCATTATTATACTTTAATCAAAATTTTCCCTTCATAATTGCGGCTTTCAATTAATTTATGCGCTTCTGCTGCATCGCTTAGATGAAATATTTGTGCAATTGGAAGTGTCATTTGCTTTGAAGCGAATAGTTCGATAACTTTTTGTGCAACTGGTGCTAATCGTCCTGGATTATGTTTTCTTGTTGTACCTAAGCTAAACCCTTTAATATTTCTACAACTAGAATGTACATCACTTGTTTTAAAGGTACCTGCCTTACCACTGCTATTACCAAACTGAACAAGTGTGCCATAAAAAGCCAGGCACTCCAAACTCATACTAGTAACATCACCAGCAACCGAATCAAAGATAACATTTGCCCCCTGATTATTTGTTTGTTTTAAAACTTCCTCTGTAAAAGTTTCATAGGTACATATTGCATCAGCCCCTAATTTCCTCACATAATTTTCTTTTTCTAAATTTCCCACAGTCCCTATCACTTTTTTGACCCCATTTCGTTTAGCTAATTGAACAAGCATCGAACCAACCCCACCTGCTGCACTATGTATTACAATGGTATCCGTTTTTTGTACTTGACCGATTTCATGTAAGAGAATATACGATAAAATGGATACGGTTGGCATTGCTGCCGCCTGCTCAAATGATAAACAATCTGGAATTTTAAATACTAATTGATCATTCGCAACTACATATTCTGCATACGTACCGTTTTTTGGAAACGCTATCACTCGATCTCCTTTTGAAAAGGATGAATGAGGAGGAACTTCTTCAATTGTCCCTGAAACATCCAATCCCAATATGAGCGGAAAATTACTTTCTCCTTTATTCCCTAGTCGTTGTTTTACATCAGCATAATTTACACTTGTATACGCTACTTTTATTCGAACTTCATTTTCCCCTATTTTCGGCAAGTCAACATCCGTGTATAAAAGTACATTTGTATCGCCAAACTCATTTTGTATGACTGCTTTCATTATGAAGTCTCTCCTAACTTTTTATTTTTTCAGTTTTATAAGAACCAGATTAATAATCTTATTCAATTAAATAACAAAAGCTACAGCAAACCAAAAGGGAAACTAATTTGAGCGGTAAGAAAGTAAAGAAGCATTCCTATCGCAACAACTATGGTTATTTGTTTTGGAGACTGATATAAAACTAAAATCATGCCCAACCACAGGAACAATTCCAGTCCGTATAGGATGTCAAAATACCAATAACCGAATGCAAAAGCCTGTCTTGAAATAAGCATAATTATGATCGACGAAAGAGAAATAGCAAATATACCTTTCCCTTTTGCATACCAACATACAAAAGCCATAAATGGGGAGATGCCTGTCATGACTATCCAAATCATCATATATGATTTAGGGAAAAAACCTGCGATCGTGACAGTATAAAGATAATAGCTACTTACCATTCCTACAAAAAACAGAAAGACATTTACAGCAGACCTAACTGGTGATTTGCAATATACGGATATCACTACTGCAATGAAAATCCAAACACCTATTCGAGAAAAGAAATTTCTCAAATCCAACTCTTCAAGAAAGTATGGCAATGAATTACTGGAAGTTTCATCAAGCACTTTAGATATTACACCTAAAATAACACCTGTAATAAATATTAAAGCAGAATACAAAGTTTTTTTTCCTATTGAACTATTTACCGGTCTTTGAATCTCACTTGGAAATTTCCCCATTTATCTACTCTCTCCCATTCTGTTCCACAATCTGGACCATAAATGCAAAAAGGCACCCTATCCTTTCCGGAAATGCGCCCTTTCTGGAAGATAGTTAAGTTATGAATAACTTGCCCCTTCCTTGCTATAATTTTCATATGCAAAATATCCAAATAATAAACCTATTCCAGCTCCTAAACTAATTGCAGGTAGCAAAGAGATTTGGAGAAACATACTAACCATTACACCAATTGTACTACCAAACAGCATTCCCAATGGCATTAAACTGTCTAATAAATTTTGAGCGGACTTTGACTTTTTCTTACCTAGGGTACCTTGTTTATATTTATGTTCAAGCCTTTTAATTACAAATACTGCAATCCCCCCCGTTTATTGCCACAGGTAGTACAATTCGGACGACCTCCATAACTACCCCCATGTTAGAACCTCCTTCACCATTCATATGATTCAATATTAACATAATTCATTCAACAAACTGGTCCTTTACATAAACAAAGTTCCCATTAAAACAAACTTTTCACTAGCTTTGTAATAATCACGTGAAAAACACTGGGAAAATTAGGGGATTTTTGTTTAAACAACAATCATTTCCTTTACAATGGAAGTACTGGAGTTTCTTTGAAAGTGGAGTAACGTTTTTCAAAAATAACTTAGTTCAAAGTTCTTAAACTATACGTACCTGAACAATTTGTAATAAGTGGAGGAGACAACCTATTTAGCGAGCTACATGTTTATAAAGGAAAAAAAATTACCATTTCAACATTGGTAAAAAAAGATAAGGAAAAGAGGTCAAATGAAGATGCTATTGAAAAGGAATTTGTATTTAATAGGGACTGTATTAGTTGGCTTGTATCTTGTGATATTTGTATCGGGTATATTTATTAACATGATCAGTTACCAAGCAGCTGACTATGCAATAGTTTTGTTTTTTTTGGTTTTTTTTGGTTTTTTTCGTCATACTTGAATCCTTTTTAATAAAAAAATTCCTATACTATCACAATAACGAATCTCTTCAGAGGGAAATAGAACTTAAAAATGAAAGAAAAAAATTAATACCTGGTTCAAAAGCTAGAATAAAAGAACTAGGTGCTGATGTCTATGTAAAGTTAAAACATGTGTCAGGTCTCCCAATCAATACGGGTACTTATACGTTTGTTTATAGATGTAGCGATAAGATTGTTTTTGAGAGAAATGAGCATACTTTTGAATTAGAGATTGACAAGATTAAAGATATTTCAGTCAAAACTAATGTACAAATCCACAAAGGATGGGTGCAACAAGGCAACGCAATATTTGCGAGAGAAAAGCAGTAAGACCTATCAAAAATTGCTGATTTTCGCCTATGGAAATGGCGATACAGTAAACTACATCACTTTTGATGTAACTAGGAATTCAGACAAAGCATCTATATTTGTAGGAATATACGATTATCAGTCAAGAGAAAGAAATATTGTAAAGCTGTAACCATAACCACGTAGTTTGAGGTGATTAACCCTCAACATACGAATGAATAAGAGGGACTCTTACTTTTAGGAAGCAGTCAGTCCCTCTATTTCGTTTCTTTGTACTGAGTGTGAAAGTTTCCCTTTATATCTCTTTATTGCAAACTTTATTTTATTTGGCATCTTTCCTCTAAATTGTAACTGCTTTGTTATCATTCAAACCCCCTGTATTTATGTTCCGCTCCTTCTTTATTCTTATCGATCTGAGCCACAATCCGAATCCGATGAAAAAGATCGTCGTAATAATACCAGTGGTCGGGCTAAGCCAAAGTTCGCCTGTTTTCGTTAATGTAATTACCCCTGCTACCGACAACAGCAAAGTAGGCACTCCATCTTCCAAAGCATGCATCAACACACACGGCCATACAGATTTCGTCAGCCGATACATTTCAACGTACATAATCGACCAGGCTACCATTAACACACAGCCTATTAAGAGAAAACTCATTCTCGAAGTCGCCTCGAAGTAAGAATCCGGCAGGAACACCAGATAATACGCAGCATGCCACAGCGCCCACACAAGTCCGGATACGAGATAGAGCATCCAATCATTCAACTTCAGCTCGATCAATTTCGGAGTCAAATACCCGCGCCAAGCAAACTCTTCAAAGATATTTTTTATAAAGTTACCTGCAATGGAAACACCAATAAGTGATAGGATTGAATTTAGTTCAACACCAGAAATATTAGCACTATTAAACAGCAATGCAAGACCGACAATGATCACAGTCATAACCGGATAAATCGCTATCGCTGCCCCATACCACTTCATATTCCCTTTAAAATTCGGAAGAACGCCAATATCTTTCCAATCGCGATTCACAAGCCGCAGAATGAGCATTGCGATGATCGGCAATATTAGCCACAATCCCATTCCTAATGATTCCTCCGCTGGCTGTTCTGGAAGCTTCGAGTCTACCAACACCCCAATCCAACCGCTCGCTAACACCACAACAATGAACAATAGTAGACTAAACTTTCTTCTTGCCGCTGACATTTTTAACATCCCCTCTTGATTATTGTTGTTCCTTACGACGCTTCGCAGAGCTGATGACATCTTCAGCCGCGCTGTTCATCAGCTGAATCATCTGTTCTTCCGTAAAATCTCCGGGCAGCAATTCATTCGCCACCATCACGCTCATCCCAACTTGAAAAATTTTCATCTTTAGCAAAATTGTCTGCAATTCATCATCAGATAATCCGTTAAGATCGGGGTCCGTTCTCATCATCTTTATGAAGCTTTGCACATCTTCCTCTTTTTGCTTCGCCTGATCGTTCTTCTTCATCACAAGATCGCGAAACAAAACCGGATAATCCCTTGCAAACCGGATGCTTGCCACCCCGATATCTTGAAACGGATGCCCCGAGTTTTGCTCCATCAAGATCTGCCTGCTAACCTCGAAAGTCTTTTTGTACACTGCTTCAATTAGCTCTCCAACCTCTTTGAAATTCACATAAATCGGGGCAATTGAACTCCCCAGCTTTTCTGCTACCTTTCGGATTGTAATTGAATCAACGCCTTCAGTTCTCGCAATTTCAAACGCCGCATCAATGATCTGTTCTTTCGTAAACTTTGTTTTCGGTGCCATCCTGCTTTCTCCTCTGCCAAATTTTTATTATATAAATCATTTGTTCTATATCGATTATTATATATCAAATGTTATCTATTACAACATCTTTTTTTCACAAAATATTTCGTGACGACGGCAGGATGCTCGATAGAAATAAAGTTGGACTTTTACTTATTTCGAAGGAAAAATAAAGGAATTCACTTTTAAAATCGAGTCGAAAACTTAAACATAAAAAAAATCACGTCCTCCTATGGAGAACGTGATTTGAAGCAGCTTGGCTTCGTGTTTCAACATCGTCATTTACGTTTTCGAGCGACCACCGCTAACCGACCGTTTTTAGTTGAGTATTCACACGTAGACAGAACAATTAGTTTGTCGCCATACTGGGCAGTCACACCCGTGTCGTAAAGCGCGAGCTTTTGGATGTTCTCGATATACGAGTTAAACTCGGCGGATGTATCTACCTGCGAAATCTGGTAATATTTAAAAACCTCATCCGTTTTGCGATAAACCTTTGAGAGAATAACAGCAACAATTTCATATTCTTCCTTCTCGTAAAGCGTACTGAATTGGAACGTCGGATGCTCCATATAATAGCTTTCTTTCTTATACTTCATTAAATCCGCAAACATCGCGCCGCTATTCATGTGGTGTCCGTGAATGAGCAAAATGTCTGAGTGGTCTATATGACTGTATTCATCCAAAAAAGGCAGCCCGTTTTTATTTCTCTCTTTATCAAAGTCATGATTGAGATAGTATTGCGCATCTTGTTGATTCTGCATAATCGGATAATCAATGCGGGTGTCGTCTATTTTCAACCAACCGACGATGTCTGGATTTCTTTTGTAAAGCTCTTGAAATTCGGAGAGCATGGCCGGCTCATGCGCCTTCGTGTTAGTGATAAAAGGTGAAGGCGTAGCACCCTCACCTTTATCCATTGCTTTATTTCGAATTTCTGCTAGCTCTTTCATTTGCTGCTCATTCACATAATCGAGCACGTAAGTTTTCGCTATAGAGACGAGAGAAAAAACGAGGAGTACTGTGAAAAAGGCAATAAAAAATTTTTTTATTCTGCTCATTTTTTCTTACCGCCTTTTCTTTTACTAACTTCGTTTTTTCTTCTTGCTTCCAAACAACAAGAACCCAAGCATCATTAGGGAAATAAGCGCTAATGCCATATAGAAAATTTGCGATAGGCTATTATCTCCTGTTTTCGGAACCTTGTCCAGCTTGTTTTTATCGGTTCCGTTGTTGCTGTTATCACTTCCACCATTGCCATTATCGGTTCCACTGTTGCTGTTATCAGTTCCTGTGTTGCCATTATCGGTTCCACCAT
>NZ_JALDXW010000086.1:0-4473 GCF_032154635.1 Cytobacillus sp.
CGACTAAGATAAAGGAAACACGGAGAGCGATAGCGCTGCTTGAGAATCAAAAGACGAACATTGCAAAAAGGCGGACATGAAAATGTTCGTTTTTTTGTATTGACGAACGTATTTGTTGCTGATAGAATAAAGAAGAATTAAATATTGTCGTTTTACGTCGTATAATCTGGGGAATATGGCCCAAAAGTTTCTACCGAGCTACCGTAAATAGCTTGACTACGAGGTAAGTGCAAAAAGATTGGTTTTCTTTTGTTGGAGAACCTGATCTATTTTGTGTGAATCCTAAAGTCAACGCTCCGGTACCTCAACCGCAGCGTTTTTTTATTGCTATTTTTGTTAAAGGATGACTGAAACTCAAAGAATGTAACTTTTTTATATATTTTTAGAAAATTCATTCATTTTTAAAAATAGGACTGCTATTAAACAATGTTCAGCAATATACTTTAACGAAAATGAAAAATTAAAAAGAAAGATAAATTAGGGGGAGAAAATGTGAAAAAGTACTTCCAATTCGAAGAGCTTGGAACGAATTATCGCCGAGAAATTATCGGTGGCTTAACAACATTTCTGGCAATGGCTTATATTTTAGTCGTAAATCCTATTACATTATCATTAATGGATGTTCCAAATTTACCGGATTCGATGAGAATGGATTACGGTGCTGTTTTTGTTGCTACCGCAGTGGCTGCAGCTATAGGTTCACTATTCATGGGTATAATAGCTAAATATCCTGTTGCTCTTGCACCAGGAATGGGCTTAAATGCATTCTTTGCTTATACGGTTGTATTAACAATGGGAATTCCATGGCAGCATGCGCTGGGCGGGGTTTTCATTTCAGGAGTTATTTTTATCATCTTATCTTTATCAGGATTACGGGAAAAAATCATTAATTCTATTCCTGCCGAATTGAAATATGCAGTTAGTGCAGGTATCGGTTTGTTTATTACTTTTGTTGGTGCTCAAAGTGCAGGACTTATTGTAAACAATGACGCAGTCTTAGTAGGACTTGGTGACTTTTCGGATGGAAATGTATTACTAGCTATTTTCGGAATTATTATAACAGTTATTTTAATGACAAAAGGAATTAAAGGTGGAATTTTCATCGGGATGGTCGTTACTTCAATTGCCGGTATGATCTTTGGATTAATTGATATTCCCGAAAAGCTTGTAGATTCAATTCCTAGTGTGGCACCAACGTTTGGAGCCGCATTCCAAGCTTTTGGAGACAGTTCTTTCTTTACAACGAATATGCTTGTTGTCGTGTTAACCTTTTTATTCGTTGATTTCTTTGATACTGCAGGGACACTCGTTGGGGTTGCTAATCAAGCTGGTTTAATGAAAGATAATAAATTACCTCGTGCTGGAAAAGCTCTATTGGCAGATTCTGCTGCAACTGTTGTGGGTGCAATCTTTGGAACATCAACAACAACATCTTATATTGAATCAACATCTGGGGTTGCAGCTGGAGCAAGAACAGGATTTGCTTCCGTTATAACAGCAGGACTTTTCCTTTTAGCGCTATTTTTCTTCCCTGTATTAGAAGTCATTACGTCTGCAGTTACCGCGCCGGCTCTAATTATTGTAGGTGTATTGATGGTCGCTTCATTAGGGAAAATTGATTGGACAAAGTTTGAAATTGCTGTTCCAGCCTTTTTAACAGTTGTTATGATGCCGTTAACATATAGTATTGCTACAGGGATTGCAATTGGATTTATTTTCTATCCAATTACAATGATTATAAAAGGGCGTTCAAAAGAAATTCATCCAATTATGTATTTCTTGTTTGTGGTATTTGTTCTATACTTTGTATTCCTAAAATAATAGTGTGTTTGGAGATTCGTGTTATGCGAGTCTCCGTTTTTTTTTATGATTCATTTAATATTTGGCATAAGTGATGAGGGTAAATGATTAGAAGAGTTTTGGGTAAGATACCCATATATACTTCTATATGAACCCTTCAACTTATGCTTTTTTTTATTGCATTTTTGTGCGTTTAAATCTATTCAGGGAGGTTTGAACATGTTTAAAAGAGCTTTTGGTGTCTTGCAAAAAGTGGGGAAAGCGTTAATGCTGCCTGTCGCCCTTTTGCCGGCAGCGGGAATACTTCTTGCTTTAGGTGCGGCACTGAAGAATCCGGCGCTGCTTGAGTTGGCTCCATTCCTAGACAATAACGGTGTGAAAATGGTTGCTTCAATCATGCAGAACGCAGGTGATATTGTCTTTGGAAATCTGCCTGTTTTATTCGCTGTAGGTGTCGCAGTAGGCTTGGCTGGCGGCGACGGTGTAGCAGGACTAGCTGCCATAATCGGCTATTTAATCATGAATATAACAATGGGGACAGCGGGAGGGATAACTGCAGAGGATGTAAATGGGCTTAATTATGCGAATGTTTTAGGAATCCCTACTCTCCAAACGGGCGTTTTTGGGGGGATTATTGTCGGGATTATCGCCGCCTCCCTTTATAATAAATTTTATGAAATGGAATTGCCCTCTTACTTAGGTTTTTTTGCTGGAAAAAGATTTGTTCCAATTATTACAGCGGGTACTGCGGTTCTGCTAGGGTTATTAATGCTTGTTATTTGGCCGCCGATTCAAACAGCCTTAAATGCATTTTCGCAAAATATGGTGAATGCCAACTTAACTATTTCAGCTTTTATCTTTGGAGTAATTGAACGTTCGCTTATCCCCTTTGGCCTTCATCATATTTTCTATTCACCATTTTGGTATGAATTTGGGGAATATGTAACAAAAGCCGGTGAAGTAGTTCGTGGAGACCAAAAGATATTTATGAAGCAAATTACTGATAATGTTCAAAATTTAACAGCAGGTACATTTATGACAGGAAAGTTTCCATTTATGATGTTTGGCTTACCGGCAGCTGCATTAGCTATATATCATGAAGCTCGTCCGGAAAAGAAAGTGGTTGTAGGCGGGCTTATGGCATCTGCAGCTCTAACCTCCTTCTTAACTGGGATAACGGAACCGCTTGAATTTTCTTTCCTTTTTGTTGCTCCTGTGTTATTTGGTATACATGCTATATTTGCAGGACTCTCATTTATGACTATGCATTTATTGAATGTGAAAATCGGTATGACTTTTTCTGGCGGACTCATTGACTATATATTATTTGGCTTAATTTACCCACAGACAAATGCATGGATTGTTATCCCTGTTGGATTAGTATTTGCTGTTATATATTATATAGGTTTCCGCTTTGCTATTAGGAAATTTGATTTGAAAACACCTGGTCGGGAGGATGTTGAAGAGAAAGAAGAGGCTGCTGATACCGGTAAAGGTGGCGATTTGCCATATGAAGTTCTAGAAGCGATGGGTGGAAAAGAAAATATTTCAAATCTTGATGCCTGTATTACACGCCTTCGGGTTTCTGTAAATGATATTAATATTGTAGATAAAAATCGTTTGAAGAAGCTTGGCGCTGCCGGTGTGCTCGAAGTTGGAAACAATATACAAGCTATTTTTGGGCCGAGATCAGAAACAATTAAAGGACAAATGAAAGCTATTATGAATGGAAAAAGACCTCGTGCAGCTGTTAAAGCCCCTGAGGATGGGGTAATGCAACAAATTGAAGAGGTAAATCCAGAGGCACTTCAAACGGAAGGAGAAAAATCTATATTTGTATCTCCTATTAAAGGTGAAGTAATGCCAATTAAGGAAGTGCCGGATGCAGTTTTTTCAGAGAAAATGATGGGCGATGGTTTTGCGATTCTTCCTTCTGAAGGAACAATTGTATCTCCTGTAGATGGGAAAATCATAAATATTTTTCCAACCAAACATGCGATAGGAATTCTCTCTGATTCAGGTCGAGAGATTTTAATCCATATTGGGATTGATACTGTGAAATTAAAAGGGGAGGGATTTAAAATAAAGGTAGAAGACAATAACCATGTAAAGGCGGGGCAGCCGTTGTTAAGTGTGGACCTTGATTTTATAAAAAATCATGCACCTTCCATTATTACACCTATTGTGTTTACTAATTTAAAGGAAGGAGAAGTAGTCGTTATTAATAAAGTAGGTATGGTTGAGTTAAAAGAGAAAGAAATTATTTCGATATCTAAGTTATAAAAAAGCTACCTCAATGGGATGAAATCCATGAAGGGGAGAATGTGCTATATCTTGTAAAATGATAAATGAAATGAGAAACCAGCAGCTTCTTTGATAGCTGGTTTCTTTTTCGAAATTGTTAATAATCTACCTTTTTGATGGTTGGATAGTTGTTAGGTAAAAAATAAGAAAAGCATTTCAAATTATAGTTGACCAAATATACCCGAAGGTGATATTATATAAAAACGGTCGCTGACAAATTAAAAAAATAGTAAAATATAAAAATAATTGTTGACGCCGTGTTTGATAAATGATATATTAATAAAGTCGCTTTTGAGCGAAGGTATTAATTGGTTTTGCTCTTTGAAAACTGAACGAACAAAAAACGTCAACGTTAATTCAAGTTTTAAA
>NZ_JALDXW010000051.1:0-22544 GCF_032154635.1 Cytobacillus sp.
CCTATTTTGAGCTCGTTTGCTTAGTTTTCTCATGACTTCCAAATTTTAAACGAATGAAAAGGAGAAATGAAGATGAATGCTGTCGGTGTAATTGTGGAATATAATCCTTTTCATAATGGACATGCGTTTCATATCGAAGAGGCAAGAAAAACTGCAAATGCTGATGTCGTTATCGCTGTTATGAGCGGAAATTTTCTTCAGCGAGGAGAACCTGCACTTGTGTCGAAATGGAAAAGGACTGAAATGGCGTTGAAGGCTGGCGTTGATATTGTATTCGAACTTCCCTATGTGTTTGCGACACAGCAGGCCAATACGTTTGCTAGCGGAGCTGTATCTATTCTCGAAGCAGCTGGGTGCCACTCTCTTTGTTTTGGCAGCGAATCAGGCAGTATAAATAGCTTTTACAAAACTATAACATTTTTACAGGCTCACAACGAATTATACCAGCAGAAAATAAAATACTTTATAGAAAAAGGGAACAGCTACCCGAAAGCGACATCATTAGCCTATCAGACTCTTTCTCCTGATCATGATTTAATTGATTTGTCAAAACCTAATAATATCTTAGGCTACCAATACATAAAGGCAGCTAATGCTATGCATGCACCCTTAAAAATATTTACTGTTACCAGAAAAAACGCAAATTACCACGATCCCCACTTTGCATCTGACACGATTGCAAGTGCAACAAGCATTAGAAAAGCTCTTTTCTCAAAAGATGGACATCCTGAGTCCGTTCGGCAATACGTACCTGATTCAACTTATAATGGCCTTTTAGAGTATAAGGAGCAATACGGTCTTTTTCATGACTGGGAGCTTTATTGGCCATATTTAAAGTTTCGGCTTATTCAGATGAATCCTGAACAGTTAAAAAATATTTATGAAGTAGAAGAAGGGCTTGAGTATCGAATCCTTTCCTCTGTCCTTCAATCTGAAAGCTTCCAACAATTTATGGAAAAACTTAAAACTAAACGATATACATGGACAAGGCTGCAACGAACCTGTGTCCATATCCTTACGAATACAACGAAAGAAGAAATGTTCATGAAGGAAGATAAAGCTTCTTACCTAAGGCTTTTAGGAATGACAACCACTGGTAGAGAATATTTAAATAAATATAAAACTGATTTTTCTCTTCCGTTAATCTCCAAAGCTTCAGCTACAAAGCATAGCCAGCTTTTACTTGATATTAAAGCTTCAAGAATTTATGCTATGGCTGCACCTAAAAGCAATCAAAAAAAACTGCTTGAATCTGAATTCAAGCAGCCACCAATTATAGTAGCAAAATAGCGGACATGGCTCCGCTATTTTGCTTTTAAATTCATAAGATACGATACTGCCTCATCAAATGTATCAACAGGAATAATTTTCATTTTTGTTTTTATATCTTTTGCAGTTTTTACAGCTGCTCTATAGTTGGAATCGGAAGCACCTTTTTCATTCGGAGCAAAAAAGATCTCTGCCCCCGCTTTATCTGCAGCAATAATTTTTTGCTCAATTCCACCTATCGGGCCCACATTTCCATTTAAATCGATCGTACCAGTACCGGCAATAGGATATCCTCTCGTCAAATCCTCCTCAGTTAATTGATTATAAATTTCCAATGAGAACATGAAACCTGCTGATGGCCCGCCAATGTCCTCACTATTAATTGTCACATTTGGGTCAACGATAACTTCCTTATCGTCTACAAGCGTGATCCCGACTCCTACCTTCCCTGTTTCTTTCAATCGCATTAAAGGGATTTTCACCTCTTTAATTTCCTCATTTCGATCAATCGAAAAAATGACTTCATCTCCTTCACTTTTCCCAGATACGTACTGTATAAATTGATCTGAAGACTCGAATTCATTCCCGTCAACCTTAAAAATCCGGTCACCTGCTTCTAATTTTCCTTCCGCAGGCATCCCCTGCATCACATTTAGGACAAAAACACCATGATAGTCATAATCAATAGGTATACCCGCTTTTTTATACGCAGTCTCAATAGCTGCTAATTTTGATGTAGCCATCAAATGAAGCTGACGAACATTATATTCCTTGTCTGTCTCATTTTTATTTCGAATAGCCCTTACTGGAAAAACCTCTTGATACTTACTAAGCTTTGCAATAGCATACGAATAAATATTTGCTCTTCCCATCCTCACAGTAGTTAGCATAAAACTTCCTTGTTCATCAAATCCATTCTCAACTTCAATAATCGGTTCAAGTTCCTTAGCCATTCCTGGCTTTGAAACGTAGAAGGGAAGGTAATAAAATGAACTTATTAGGATAATAATTGCTGCGATTATGAAGGAACGCATAAAGTATTTACTTCTCATTTACGCCTGTTGCTCCTTCCACTCTTTAATTAGTTTCTTTATTGAATTTATTTGCTTCCTTGTCTCTTGTTCCCCAATAAGGATAATATCATCAATATTAGTAAATGCTCTTGAACTATACATTTCAACACTCGGACGAATCATTATATCTGAATCAACCGCTCTATAATTAACTAACTCCATCTGCATAATATCCAGACTTTGCATGATGACGTCATAAATCGAAGTGATCTCAGTATTTGTTTTCACTTGGGAAACATCTATTGCAATAACAATATCAGCACCCATTTCCTTCACGACGGAAACAGGAACCCTATCCACTACCGCCCCATCTACTAGTAAACGCCCATTTAATTTCTCTGGAACGAAAATTCCAGGAATAGAAATACTTGCTCGTACTGCATCGGCAATTGGCCCTTTATCAAAGATAACCTTTTCACCTGTCATTAAATCTGTTGCAACTACTTGAACAGGAATATCCAGTTGTTCAAGCATTTTTCCATGTGTAAAAATACGAATCAGTTCTTTAACCTTTGTTCCTGCAATAAAACCCATTCGAGGAATTGTAAAGTCTAAATAATATTTTCTTTTAAAAGCTTTCGATAATTTATATAAGCGATTAATATCTAATCCGGCACCATAAAAACAGCCAACCATTGCACCCATACTGCTTCCAGCAATTAAATCTATCGGGATTCCTTCATCCTTCAACACTTTAATTGCCCCTAAATGAGCAAATCCCCTCGCCCCGCCTGAGCCCAGTGCCAAACCAATCTTCGGTCGCTGCAAAAGAATCTCCCCCTTTATATACGCAATTCAACGACCATGTTCAATCTTATGGTCTTTTTTTTCATTCTATGAGTATATTGAATTATATGAGGACAAGTATGACCGGCTATTTTTTAAACAGATTGATTAACGGGCTGTATCCCCCTAGTTCAAGAAGTTGAAGGAAAGATACATTCTAGGTGCAGGAATCTGACAGCCCGTAATACCCAATTGGTTCAACTAACAAACAGTGGGGAATAAAGAACCTTCCACTGCTTGAGTTTCACTCTTATTATAGTAGCTTTTTTCCATAAAATCTATTTCATCGTAAGTTCACCTTTTGAGGGAGGATTAAGCCCGTGTTTCGTTCTAAATTAAAAACAATCATCCTTGCATTAACTGTTACCTTGATGGCGATTTCGCTTATCTCATTTCCTCAAGAATCTGTCGATGCGTCTATAAGAGGGCTAAATATGTGGTGGGAAATTGTCTTCCCCTCGCTTTTGCCATTTTTTATCGTATCCGAGATGCTCATCGGCTTTGGGGTTGTAAAATTTATTGGCGTTCTTCTAGAACCGCTTATGAGGCCATTATTTAGAGTTCCTGGTGTTGGCGGCTTTGCATGGGCGATGGGTATGGCCAGCGGCTATCCTGCCGGTGCAAAATTAACAGCGAGACTCAGACAAGAAGGCCAGTTGACCAAGACTGAAGCAGAACGTCTTGTTTCTTTTACAAACTGTTCAAATCCTCTGTTTATATTTGGTGCGGTTTCTGTTGGCTTTTTCCATAACGCACAACTTGGAATTATTTTAGCATTGGCACATTATCTAGGAAATTTTTCCGTTGGACTACTTATGAGATTTTACGGCAGAAAACAGGAAGAAACCAAAAACGAAAAAAAAAGAAAGCCATCCTTAAGAGTAGCTTTTTCAGCCCTACATCGAACAAGAATCAATGATAACCGACCGATCGGCAAGCTTCTTGGAGACGCAGTCATGTCTTCAATAAAAACCTTACTGATGATTGGAGGATTCATTATCCTCTTTTCGGTCTTAAATAAACTCCTTTTTCATGTTGGGATTACCGGGCTGCTAGCAAAAGCACTAGAGTATATACTATCCGCACTTCATCTGCCAATTGAATTAAGTATTCCTTTTATCTCAGGAATCTTTGAAATTACTCTTGGGAGCCAAATGACCAGTCAGGTGCAGGAGGCAACTTTCATGCAGCAAGCTGTGATCACGAGCTTTATTTTAGCTTTTAGCGGCTTTAGTGTTCAAGCACAGGTTGCCAGTATACTCGCACAGACGGATATTGACTTCAAACCGTTTTTTTTCGCCCGTATTTTTCACGGTATTTTTGCAGCCATTTATGCCGCCATCCTTTGGAACCCAGTATTCGAACGTTTTTACAATACTGAGCAGCCATCAAATGCGATCCCAGTTGGAATCTTTGATGAAGGCTCCTGGATGCAAAAATGGTATACATTTATTGTGGAAACAGGACCTATCATTACCATTTGTGCATTAACCATATATGTTTTTCTTTTGGCTAAAAGATTAAGGACCCCTTCTTAAAGTATTCTTAATGCATTCTTAAAGACTAACGAGCACATATAGTGCTCGTTATCGTTTCCCTTCAAATTTTTCTTTTAGAGCCATTTCGACTGCATAAGGAACAAGCTCTGAAATCTTTCCATTATACTTAGCAACTTCCTTTACGATACTGGAGCTTAAAAACGAAAACTGATTATTTGTCATAATAAAGAATGTCTCAATTTCGTCATTTAATACCCGATTCATCGAAGTAATCTGCATTTCATATTCAAAATCTGAAACAGCTCGAAGTCCTCGGATGATTGCACTCGCATGAACGCTTTTTGCATAGTCAACAAGCAATCCTTGAAAGGAATCTACTTTGACATTTGGAATATCTTTTGTTACTTCCTTGATTAATTCAATTCTCTCGTTAACAGAAAAGAGCGGATGCTTAGCAGAATTATTTAATACAACTACATTCAGCTGATCAAAAACCTTTGCTCCTCTTTTAATAATATCTAAATGTCCATATGTAATTGGATCAAAGCTTCCAGGGCAAACAGCAATAGCCCCCATATAAATCCCCCTCATTTATATAATAACCTGACTTGTCATTTTGTTAATTCATAGATAGTAATCGCAATTATTCCATATTTTTCATGTTTTTGAACACATAAATTTCCAACAGTTTCTGGTAGCTGAATATCAGAACTATGCTCACAAATGATTGTGCCATTCAGACTAAGCAGCTGCGCCCTTTCTATCCACTCAAGAAGCTTTACTAGCTGTTGCTTTTTGTAGGGTGGATCCAAAAAAATAAATTGGAAGCTTAGTTCCCTTTTTATTACAGCCTTAAGAGCTCTCTCGGCATCATTACGAAAGATTTCTGCAAAATCTTCAAGTTCGCATGTTTTCACATTTTCGTGAATAGTCTGAATTGCCTTCCCATCCCTATCCACAAAAATAACCTTTTCTGCACCTCTACTTAAAGCTTCAATCCCCAGGCCACCGCTACCTGCGAATAAATCAAGCCCTAATCCCCCATCAAAGTATGGGCCAATGATATTGAAAATCGCTTCTTTTACCTTATCTGTTGTTGGTCTAGTTGAACTGCCGGGTACAGCTTTTAATATTTTCCCTTTACGGGTTCCTGAGATTACACGCATCTTATCACCACACACATCATTCCATTAATCATTTTTTCCTTCCTATCCTATCACAAATGATTTGAATAGAAAACATTTGAACGCTAGGAAAAATATCTGATTCTTGTGTATATACGTTTTCATTATGGAAATAATGTGAGTAACAGCATCTATTCGAGGATGTTGTTGCCAACCGCGGAGAAGACTTACGTTTCCCCATAAGTTCTTCCTCCGGTTTCTCCTCTCCCTTTGCCTTCTATCCTAGAATAGGATATAGAAGGACCCTGCAGAAATTTCTGCAGGGTTTTCTTTTTTACAAAGATATTCTAATGCCCTTTTCACCTTCATCAATTGAAACTTTAAATAACTGCTGCAGCCATTGCTTACTTATATAGTATTTTCCATTTAAATTTGTTAATGGGTTTTCTAATAATCCATAATCTTCTTCGTTGTAAATAAAAATATTTCGATTCAAGTAGAAACGATAGCTGTTATTATCCTTAATTACTAGTATTGCATCATCATCTGGGAGCATCGTAACCTCAAACCCCAACCCTGTTAGAGTCTCTAAAAATGGGTAAAGTAGCGAATTTTCTTTATAAATGGCTTCAATTTCGCTTTTTTCTTTTTCATTTATGATGATCTTTCTTGAATCATAATAGTAAAAAGGTGAAAACGATCGAGGTTCACTTTTATTTAATGAGAAAAATCGGGTTTGTAGCCCTTTTAAATCATAGATAAATCCATCAAGCTTTGCAGCAGTAATATCAGCGGATTCATTATTTACACGGTTAAATAACTTCCTCATCTCTTCAGCAGACAACTTCTTATGTAATTCCTTAAGGATGGCCATTCCTTTCTCTGTTTCAGGCTCAAGCTTTGCTGTATAAGAAGTAAAAACATCCAATAGCCATTTATCTTCATTGAGCATTTCTTTAAATTTTGTTTCATAGTATTGATTAATGAGCTTTCGCTTTAAATCTTCTTCTTTCAAGTTCGGAGAAGTAATTAATATGCCTTTACTGCTTTGCTCAATGAACTGATCAGTAAAAACAACTGATAAAAACGGGAAACCTTTTAAGTTCTCCAATTCTTCAAATTGTAACCCATTCTTCTCTCCTAGCTGTTCACTATAATAAGCAATTTGATTACTTTCTTGGTCTTTATGAAGAGATGATGGCTGCCAATACAAGGAAGGGGCATCTCCTACCCCAGTAAATAAGTAATAATCTATTAAATCTAACTCTTTTAATCCCTTTAAAGGGGCTCCTGCAACCCAGGTACCCTTCCTCCTAAACGTGTCAATTACTTCTATATTTGTCGTTTTTATCATGACTTCCGGAATTTTTGTTGTCCATTCACTTAGAAAAAAAGAAGCATCCTCTTTTTGTATCGGAATCGTGTATTGAAATACGAGCGTACTATCATCAGGTAAAAATGTCTGCGGATCTTCATCCTTTGATTCACATAAATCTCCATTGTCTTTTACACATGTCCAATGAAAAAGTTGATTTGGAATTATGACTTTATATTCTTTCTCTTTTGAAAGTCCTGTTATACGCTGGGATATAAGTAAGTCTTTTCCACTTGATTGTATAGTAAGCACTTGTATTGCTTTTTCAAAATGATCCACTATATGACTATCTTGCTTTGAGTATGCCTTCCATTGCATGGATAGCATTCCTCCAATGGCTATTGTTAGAGCCACAAATAATAAACTAGTTGTTCTCCACATTTGTATTCCCCTAACCTATATATCCTTTACATTTACAATATCAAATCCTTCGACATCAGTCACACAAAATTTAAAATAAATTAGTAGAGTTTGTCTCATTTTGTTATAAAAAGTTCGCAAATTTTTTCCATTGGCTCACATCTAGGAAGGCTTCAATTTTCACAAAGAAAGTGATAAAGTAGGGACAAAGTATTTTTTCGATATAGATATAGAGGAGGCATTTTGACTTGATACAACGGTTTATTGAAATTGGTGAGGGCTATTCTGATATATATGAATTAATTGAGATTGCAAAAGCTAATCGATCCCGGCTTAGCCATTTGATGGCTTTTCATACTTCTATTAAAAATAAAGAGGTTACATCCCTCGTTGTTGTCTTAAAGCCAACAGACCCTGGCAACTTTCAGCCATTGTACATTTGCAGAGAGGGCATTCCTAATCCTAAAGTTACACCAAATAAACGCTTTGATCTCTTTGTTCAGGCTGCAGAGGAACTGCAAAAGGAAATTATCCAGCTGGACATCAAACCTTCCACAAGTTTTGCGGAAAAAGAATTATTTTATCAGTATGTTATCGGAATTCTAAGATTAAACCACTATATTCCTCCCCTGCAATAATTTTGCGGAATAATATAAAAAGTTGAGGGGATCGCCCTCAACTTTTTATATTCCCATTTTATAATCATATTCTTTTGCCTTATCAGGCTTAGAATTCTCAAATTCCATTCTTAGAAATGGTTTGTAAGATGGTTCGACTTTTTTTACAAATGAATACGAACTAATTTTCGTTATTAATTCTTCCGTTTCATCCATATCACAATATAATACTACATATTTTAACCGTTTTGACACGTAATGAACATTTCCGAACCGTCTTAACATTTTCGCCTGTTTTAATGTATATAGCCAGACGATAATTCCTTGCCGTTGACCGAGCATAATTTCTTCCCCTTCAAAGAGTAATTCTTTTTTAACAGTCTAGCATAAAAAATCTATTTATTTCAATGGTCTACTGAAAATACTCATCAGAAAATTATGAAATCACTATATGTGAATATGTTAAAGCTTTACATAGATCAACTCGTGAGAAGCTTCTATTCGATGAAAAAACAGCATGGATAAACTCCATGCTGTCCGACATTTATGAACAACCACAGCTTCCTCCAGATCCACATCCGCCACCACAGCTAGATGTGCTGTCGAAAAACGGATTTCCTGTTGGAACTTTTATTTGTTTAGAGACAGAGTAACCGATTATTACACTCACTTCATCTAATATCGCTTGAAGATCATTCTCTGCTTTTCTAAATTCAGCGACATTTACATCCAAATCCATTTCTCTTTTTAATTCTCTAACCGATCTCATTACATTTTTATAATCGGGATGATATTTGCCAAAGCGCTGAACGTCTTCATAATGCTCCTTCATCTTCACGAAGCTTCTTATTTTAGCCTGTGTTTCTTTATTATTTTTTAATCTATATAAACATTGGCGGTAGTTTTCCGCTTCCTCTGACTGACTAATCATAGCTGCTAATTGTTCAGCTTGATCTAAAATCTCTATTCCTTCAATTGTAGCAAGCAAAATAAAGCTCACCTCCGCTTCATATTTTATCATGAAACAGAGAAAACGTAAAAGTTATCGAATCGTAACATTAAATTCCTTTTCCATTAGTATGGACGAACCGTTCTCTGTAACGACCTCTAATTTTAAACGATGCATTCCGTTGGATAAGCCTTTAACTATAAAAGCAGCTGAAGAAATCTCTTCCATCTTTTTCCCGTCCACATATAAAATAATTTTACCTTTATTATTACCATCCGTTTCCCTAAAGGTAATTCCTTGAACGATACATTCAATCAACACATTTTTCCCATCAATTTTATGCTTTACAAAGAATGGTTCATTGCTTTTTAATGAGGTTTTAAACACGGGAGTATCTAAAGAAACAGTATGCATACTGATAGGTTGACCATAATTTTTTGTTTCTGGTTCTGGAAGATCTCTCTTGCATCCAGAAACCGCCATTAACAAACAAACAATATATACAAAAATAAACATTCTCATTCATTCTCACTCCTTCATTTCGTACGCTAAATGAATAAACAGCTAATAGATTTTCTTATGTAGTTATTGTGTGCCTAGAAAACACATTTTACTCTTTATCCATTTGAGGGGCACAAACAAAATAAAAGAAGCTCTCTCCCAAAGAGAACTTCCTTTATGATTGTGAATTCATCGCTTGAAACATTCCCATCATCATTGAAGCCATTTGTACACCATTTGAAAACTTCTCAACTTTATGTGGAATGGTATTTTTGTAATAATTTAATGCAGCTACCTCCAGTGCTTGAATATCTTGAGGATTCCGTGAAAGTTTTCTGTACCAAATTGGTTGTTCCCTCATAAAACTTTGCAGCTGTTTATTTTTACTCACATAATTTGCAATATCCTGCCTCATCTTCATTCTCCTTTACTAATCCTTTTTAAAAACAAACGGATTGCTTTGTTTTGTTTCGGTCACTTTCGGGTTAACAGTTCCTCCACCTTGAAATTGAGAAATAACACCTTGTACTGCTGCTAATGCTTTACTAAGATTATTAACATAGCCTTGCATTTCATTCGGATCAACATTTTTGATTGTCCCCATGATCGTTCCGAGCCAATCTGTTTTCTTCCCTTTTTCCTCTTGAGAAGTTTTAGCCTTTGCCCCTGTGCGCAATGAATCCCATCTAGCGTCATCTTCCCCTAATAAAAACCAGTCCTCATATAATTCCTGCAATGTTTTTTTACCCGTCCGGACTTCTTCCATAATTTTCGGATTTGCTTTTACAAACTTTTTAAATTGTTCAACAGAAGGATGGAGTTTTTTATTCGCCATTCCCTATTCACCTCTAACTGTTACAATTACCTACTATACTTTATGTATAACAAAATAAATGGTGAAAAGATAAATGTAAAATGAATCTATTAATGATAATATTAAAAATACGGATATATTGTTGAAAGGTGAATACAAAATGAAAGAACAACTTAGGGAACTATTAGAACAAAGTATGGAACAGGCTACTACAGAAGAACTTGAGGTACTTAATAACTTATTACAAGGCTTCAATAAAAAACAAAAAAATATAAACAGCTCCTATATTGGCGGTTTGCTTCATATGGAACGAACTATGGATGAAAAAGTATGTCATTTAACCGTTCCTCTCTCCCCCCTTTTAAATAATACTTTAGGGATTGTTCATGGGGGCATCACTGCAACAATTATTGATTCAGCAATGGGTACATTGGCTAATTCGATTCTCCCAGAAGGGTATGGAGCAGTAACAACCCAATTAAATATTCATTATTTAGCTGTTGGAAAGGGAGACTTTTTGCAATGCAAGGCATGTATCGACCATAAAGGTACAAAGAATATGGTTTTATCAGCAGATGTCCACCGATCTGACGGAAAAAAAATTGCACAAGCAACTGGAAGCTTTTTTATTATCAAGAAAAAATAATGCTCTTTCTTCGGGTGGTGGTTAAAAGTGGTAACAGCCATAGTCATTCCTATTATTTGCCTTTATTTTTACTGGGTTGCAAAGAAAGAAATGCGCACGAGTATGCAAGAATGGGTTGATCTAAAAATTGTTCCTGAAGAAGCAATTATATATGGTGAAATTAAAGAAGTAACCGGCTCTAAGCAACGCTTTTCATATTATCGTTTTGTATATATTTTAGAACTATCCATTCAAATGGAACAAAGAAGATGGGTAGTAAGAAAAGTCATCCCTATTGAGAAGGGTGTAACAATACCTGATGTAAAAAAAGGAGACTATGTACACGTATTTGGAAATTGGAAAGGAGATTATTTTCAAGTGAGCAGGATTGTAAAAAGAGCTTGATATCAAGCTCTTTTTTAAAATGAAATAATAAATAATTGCTATTCAGACCATTTTTCAATAAAATTTTGTGTGTAATACTTTTTATAAACACCAACGCCTAAGTGGGTAAACTGTTCATTTAGTAAACTTTCTCGATGACCCTTACTATTTAACCAGCCTTCAACAACGGCTGGAGCGTCCAGATAATTAGCAGCTATATTTTCTCCGGCTGTTTGGTAATAAATATTAGCGGCATCAAGCCGGTCTGACAATTCGCCATATTTCTTAGATGTATGGGAAAAATCGTTTGTTTCAAACATATCTTTACTATGTGAAAAGGCTACCTCAGCTGTTTGCTCATCCCATTCTAAAGGCTCTAGTTCATGACGATTTCGAAAAATATTTGTAATGTCAAATATTTGTTTTTCATTGCCTTTTTCAACTTCCTCCTCGATCACATTTGCTGGTGGAGTTACCTCAAGAAGTTCGCCTCGATACACCATTTCATAAGGTCTTTGCTTGATTAATGTCTCTGCATTTAACATTCGGATACTTGATAGGGTTCCTGTAAATTTATCAATATACAGTTGTACAAAAGCATCCCCTAACTTGATTAGTGGACGGGTGTTCATATCATCTTCAGATAGTTCAAACATATAGGAACTATCTTCGTAATCTAGACCAATGTTTGCCTCTATTGTTGTTAAGTGATATATATCTGCAATCGACTGCCCAATCTTGAAAGGAGGGATTTGTACATTAGAACCCGTTGCATAAATGGTTACGACCTTTTCTTTATCAACACCTATCTGGACATAGGAATGTACATTCATTTTATATATCCACCAGTCGTAGCCATAAAATGTTGGATCTTTTCTCTCGGGCTCTCCAAGAATATGAATCAATTCCTTGCTTGATTTACCTAGCATATTGATCAAGCTCTCTTGAGGTATTTCTAAATTCGAAGAATCTAGCGGAGAAATAACCTCATCCAAGGATTGGTCCACTTTCGGCTGTTGACCTTCTTCATTAATCAATATCTCTTCTCTTTGGCTGATATTCGTATTAAATAAAAATACAACTGCTAATAAACCAGAAATTAGCACGAGTATCCGAACAAGATTACGCAGAAGGATTTCCTCCTTTCTATTATTTGTTATTATTATATATTCTTTTCCACTAGTAAGTATATCATTATTCCTATTCATTTTAGTTAAACGTACTGAAAATTCCGATGCTACTTGCTTTTTTTAGAAAAATGCACAAAGAACACCCTTTAGGTGTTCTAGATTAGCAACTATTAGTTAACAGTGAAATATGCGTTCTTAATTTTCTACAATCAAAACTGTCCAATAATGACCATAAATCCCCCCCTGTATATAGCCAATCCCCATTTTTGATGCACGATCATTTAATATAGTCTCACGGTTTGCACTTGAATGTAACCAAGAATCTAAAACTTGCTCAGGAGATTGATAACCTGCTCCAATACTTTCGTTTACATTTTTAAAAGAAATATTCAACACTTTTAACATACTAGATGGACTCCCATAGGTAGGCGAATAATGAGAGAGATATTTCTTCTCAATCATATCTGCTGATTTTAACTTTGCTGCATTTGTTAAGGAATCATCAATCGTCAATGCCTTCATGCCAAGCTGAAGTCTCTTATTGTTCAAAATATCGGCAAGCTTTTCCTCTTCCTTATTTAATGTTTTTTCATCTCTATCCTTCCACACATTACCCGGAATGATAATGACTTGACCTGGATAAATTAAATTTGGGTTTTGTAGTTGTTGATTACTTCGTATAATCCGTTCTAAACTAATTTGATGATGCTTCGCAATTTCCCAAAGCGTATCCCCCTCCATTACGATGTAGCTTGATTGGGCATTTACAGTAGCACTTAATGAAAAATAGAAGAAAAGAAGGAATAAAGCCTTTAATTTTATCCTCATCCATAAACTCCTTTCTATCGATCCCTACTTATCTTTTCCAAATGAAATAAAATTGCTCAACTTATTATGAAATTCGTTACAATTTCTTGAAATCAAACCATGATTAAACTGATTATTTAATGAATCCGTTGCATCTTCTCTATTTTTGAACTATTATTAGATTTGGGATAAAACTTGTTAAATTTCACCTAATATGCTGTAAACAGCTATTAAAGGATCGTTTTTAGGAGGGACAAACATGCAGTTTGAAAATACGGGTCTTGAAAAAAAGAAAGCCGACTTAATCCGGTTAGATGAATTAATGTTAACTTATGGACTTGTTCGTGCAGGTCAATGGGATTATGAAAGAGTTACATACGACCGTAAATTCCAATTAAAAGAGGGCATATATTATTTACGCGTATTCGGCTATGCAGTTGAAGGAGATGTAGGTGCAGATAAAGCTGTCATCCAATTAATGACACCAGCTTTAGGAAAACATTATTATCCTCATGGTGTTGAATATGGAGCAGATGAAACGTATCCGAAGACACTTGTTAGCCAATGCGAAAAAATACTAAATGATTTAAATGCTGAAATCGAAAAGTTTGCACAATAAAAAGAAAAAGACGCATAATTAGATGCGTCTTTTCTATTACCTATGAACCTAAGATCGCTTTAATTGTAGAGGTCGTTTCACCCCCATGGTAAAATACATATAAAAGAAGATATACGACTACACCGGTAATAGCTGTAAAAAACCAAATGATACTTGTGATTGGACCAAGCTTGCGATGGACGGTTAATTTATTTTTATAACCGCTTATCAGTGATATTAGCCCAAATACAGCACCAGTAGTAGCTAATGTCACATGAAAAATTAAGAATATTGTATAATAAATTTTGATATTTTCAGGACCGCCAAAGGCAGTATTCCCGATAAAAACGGTTCTGCTCATATAAATAATAAAGAAAATAGTTGCACATATTCCCGCGAGCGTCATTGACCTTTTATGTGCGATTATCTTCCGTTTTCTTATTTGCCCCCAGCCAATCGCAACAAAAATTGCGCTAAGAACAATGAAAGTAGTACTTATAGTAGGTAAAATCGGCAATGAATAATTCATACGTCTCCCTCTCAATGAAATTAATAACTTTTTTAAACTCATATAAAGACCCAACTATTAACTAGTTGCCGTATATAAGTATACCGCATCTTGTCATTAATTAAGGCATCTATTTGAAAAAGTTCTGAAATTGTTCAAAATCCCTTTAAAAAATGTGATATTTTATATAGACCAAATTAGATTACTATAGTAAAACCCCATCAAAAAGAGAGATGGGGTTTTATTTACTCAATTGGCTGCGGGTTTAATCTATGCTGTTTTTCGACCTCTGTTTCTTCCTGCTCTTTTTTATACCAGCTAAAGAAAACTCTTGCTAATACAAAGCCATATACAATTTCTTGGATAATCTTCATTATAATTCCGCCAAGCTGCTGATCATAAATTAATGACATTGAACTAAACACTTCTGGTCCACTTAATGTTAATCCTGCAAGAGTTGCACCTGGTACACAAAGTTCCAACGCCTTCGCCCATGCATTCGGATCAGAATAAGTTGCATAGAGCGGAACATCTGCAAATATAATTAAACCGCAAGCGGGTAATAGCAATGCACCCCCAGCAAATATATACCCAACCTTTTTTAACCCACTTAACGTATGCTGATTATCTAATCGGTTTATGAGCGGCCACCAAAAAAAGATCCCTAATATAAATAAGATGGATGTATACCCTGCATGGAGCCACATATTCGTTTTGATGAAATCGAAAATTAATGGAATATGGTAGACAGAAAAGATACCATTAAACAAGATCAATGCAATGACAGGGTTTGTAAAAATAAAAAACACCTTTTTGAAAGAGTTTTTATTTTGAAGCGTTCGCCATATCCATGGCGGAATCCCAAGAATGACTAATTGAGGAATAATTAAACAGAGAATAGCCATTTGAGTCATATGTGCATAAAACATAAGATGCCCCATTAGATCAATAGGTGAACCTTTAACGATATATAAAAGAATGATCGCTAGTGAAAAATTAACTGCCTGTCCCTTTGTTAATGGCTCACTTTGCGAAAATTTATCCCTAAATTTCACTGTAACAAGGAAATAACCGATTAAAACAAGCATTAATACGATGAAGAAGATCGGACTCCATAATGCTCGGAAACCAAATATTGAAATAGACACTTCATTATCACCTCTTTTCCAAAAGATACACCAATATTATACGCCTAAACACAAAAATCTCCAACAATCATTTTTACTATTGGGAATATTCGCCCTATACAAAAAGAAACCGGCTAAAAAGCCGATTTCTAATATCTTTACCACCAAATAATTGTTGTATAGCAAAGAATTGTTACAAACGCGATCAAAACACCGGTATACATAAATAGCTTAGGTGCTTCGTGCCCCTCATGACTCATATGCATGAAATAAAATAATTGAAAGATCACTTGAACAACAGCAAGTAGTAAGATAAACGGAACAATAAACCATCCAGTAAATCCTTCATACGCTACCGCTACAAAAGCAATAAGCGTTAAGAAAATCATTAAGGCGAACGTGATTACTTGATGTTTCATTTCTTCCGCATTCTTTTTACGGCGATATTCAATGTCTACACGAGGGTTGCCTGAGTTTAATTGTTCATTTGCCATCAGTTATCCCACCATTCCCATTAAATATACTACTGTAAAAATAAATACCCATACAACATCGATAAAGTGCCAGTAAAGGCTTGCAACATAATACTTAGGTGCATTATATAGATTTAATCCACGCTTGCTATTACGGATAATTAAAGTAGTTATCCATAGCAGGCCAAATGCAACGTGTGCACCATGAAAGCCTACAAGCGTATAGAATGCTGAACCAAAAGCACTGCTAGTAAAAGTATGTCCAAATTCGTGCACATAATGGTTAAACTCATAAATTTCAAGACCTAAGAAAGCTAAGCCGAGAATAACTGTAATGCCTAGCCAAACTTGCATTTTCTTAAAGTTGAAATTTTTCATATGGTACATCGCATACACACTTGTCAAAGAGCTTGTTAAAAGGATCATTGTCATTGCGAATACAAGCGGGATCTCAAAAAGATCTTTCGCTAATGGCATGTCACTTCTAGGCACCGAATCTTTTAATGCTAGATATGTCGCAAAGAGAGAGGCGAAAAGAACCGTCTCTCCCCCTAAGAATAACCAAAAACCTAAGAATTTATTTTTTGCATCGAGGGTTTGTTTTTCAGGCGCAGCAGGCCAAGTTTCAACTGTCATTTTTTCTTCTACATGCATTATGCCTTAACCCCCTTATCATTGTCATCAATTAATTCCTCTTTAGGAATATGATAGCCATGATCATCCTTGATTGACCGTACAAACATTGAACCTAATGTAAACAGAAGACCAAAAATCAGCACTGGAATTCCCCAAGTGTTTCCCTCATCTCCATGATACATCGCACCAAATGCAGCGATGAAAAGACCTAAAGAGATTAAGAATGGAATAAAGGAATTATTAGGCATGTGAATATCCCCAAGCGGTTCAGCTGGAGTCATTCCTTTTTTACCTTCCATTTTTTCAATCCAGTATGCATCTAGACCACGAACAAGTGGAAGCTGCTTGAAATTATAATATGGTGGTGGTGATGATAATGCCCACTCAAGAGTACGTCCGTCTCCCCATGGATCATTTCCAACCTTTTCATTTTTCACGCTAGTAATAATAACGTTGATCAATAAGACAATCACACCGGCTGCCATTAAGAAAGCACCGATCGAACTTACTACGTTTGATGTCTCAAATCCCTGACCTGGAAGGTAAGTGAATACTCGACGCGGCATTCCCCATAGTCCCAAGAAATGTTGAATAAAGAATGTCATATGGAAACCAACAAAGAATAGTACGAAAGTAATCTTACCTAAAACTTCATTTAACATCGTACCAAACATTTTTGGCCAATATAAATGTGCTCCAGCAAATAAGGCAAACACTACTCCACCGACAATTACATAGTGAAAGTGAGCTACAACGAAATACGTATCATGATACTGGTAATCCTGTGCAGCAGAGCCTAGCATAACCCCTGTAACTCCCCCCATTAAGAAGGATGGGATAAAGGCAACTGCCCAAAGCATTGGAGTTGTGAATCGAATACTACCGCCCCACATGGTAAATAACCAGTTAAAAATCTTAATACCTGTTGGTACAGCGATTGCCATTGTCGCCACTGCAAAAATCGCATTAGCTATTGGTCCTAAGCCTGTTGTAAACATATGGTGAGCCCAAACCATGAATCCTAAGAAACCGATAAGAACTGTCGCAAATACCATAGATGAATAACCAAAAAGGCGCTTTCTAGAGAAAATCGCAAAAATCTCAGAGAAAATACCGAAAGCTGGCAAAATTAAAATATACACTTCTGGGTGACCAAAAATCCAGAAAAAGTGCTCCCAAATAATTGTATTTCCTCCCATTGCTGCATCGAAGAAGTTCGCACCAAACATACGGTCAAAAGTCATCAAGAATAGACCAACAGTTAATGGAGGAAATGCGAATAAAATCAGTGCAGATACTACGAATGTAGTCCATGTAAACATTGGCATACGCATATATGTCATACCAGGTGCGCGCATATTAATGATCGTAACAAGGAAGTTAATCCCGCCAATTAAGGTTCCTAACCCTGCGATCTGTAAACCAAGAGCATAGAAATCGATTCCATGACCTGTTTGTGCTATCGAAAGTGAAGCATATGACGTCCACCCAGCGTTTGGAGCTGCGTCTAAAAACCATGAAAGATTTAGAAACAACCCTCCAAAAAGGAAAAGCCAAAATCCTAATGAATTTAGAAATGGAAACGCAACGTCACGTGCGCCAATTTGCAATGGCATAACAGCATTCATAATGGCGAATACAAGCGGCATTGCAGCCAAGAAAATCATTGTTGTACCGTGCATTGTCAGCAGTTCATTAAAAAGACCTGCACTTACAAAATCATTATTAGGTTTTAATAGCTGAATTCGGATAAATAATGCTTCAAGACCACCAATTAAGAAGAATAATCCGCCAGCTATAAGATATAGGTGTGCAATTTTCTTATGGTCTACTGTTGTTAAATAGTCCCATAACGTTGCCCCAAATCCTCTTTTCTGAGCATTGGTACTCACAATTTTACCTCCTTTATAAACATATCCCTATTCACCTTGAACTTTTAACCCCATTAAGTATGCAGTTAAAGCATCAAGTTGTTCAGGTGTTAATTCACCATAAGTCCCAGTCATTTTATTTCCTGGCTTATATGTTTCTGGATCTGATAACCAATTTTTTAAGTTTTCTTCATTATGTTCTAAGTATCCTGCAATAATATTACGATCACCAAAGTTTGTTAAATTTGGTGCCATACGAGCATCAGCAGGTGTGCCATTTGAAGGAGTTACAGCATGACAGCCAATACAGCTCTGATTAAAGATTTCTTGACCTTGCTGAGCTAAATCTGTCGTTGCTTGCTGTGGTTCCGTTATATTTTGCATATCCGTAACCCACTGATCGAACTCTGCACGCGGAAGAGCTTTTACTTTAAAATCCATCAAAGCATGTGAAGGTCCGCAAAGCTCTGCACATCGTCCTTGAAATAATTTATCTGGATCTGCCTTTTTACTATCAAATTCTAACCAGAATTTATTTACGTTTTCAGTGTTGTTATCCATCTTTCCGCCAGCTGCCGGAATCCAAAATGAATGTTTTACATCTGAAGCAATTAAATTAAAGTAAACCTTTTCATCAGTCGGAACAATAAGTTCTTGACCTGTTACTATTTTTTCATTTGGATATTCAAATTCCCACCAGTATAAATTTGCACGTACATTGACAACAAGAGCATCAGAGGAACCATCTTCATTCTTCTTCTCCATTGCATCAACATCAGCAAAATCAAAAACAGCAGATACTGTAGGTACCGCTAGGACAAGGACTAATAATATCGGAATAACTGTCCAAATGATTTCCATTGCATGGTTTCCTTCAACTTGTTTAGGAATTTTGTCATCTTTACGGCGGAATCTCACTAATACAATAATGAAAATCACCGCAACAACTGCGATTACAGCAATCATAATAATCGTACTAAATACCATTAAATCGTATTGTTTTTTTGCTACTGCACCCGCAGGCTGTAGTGCAGATAAATATGGTTGACCACTGCAAGCAGAAAGCACGAGCGTCAGAAGTGCAAGCAATGATGCTAGACGCCATTTCGCAAGCCTTTTCATAAGCTAATCAATCCCCTCTTTCTTTAAAATTTAGTTTGAATTTTTTAATTCAAAAAAATTATGAATAAATTCTTTCAATACTTAGGAAAAGAAAGAATTCCTAACAAAAGTTGTTTTTGACATTTTAGTATGTAACTTATTACTAGAAATTATTATTAAATTAAAACAATTATTCATTTTACAATAAAAAGAGAAGCGAAGACGAGCTAATGATTAAAAAAATCAAATAAATTTTTCTTCGCTCCTAACTTTTTTATAAAAGTGTGATTATTACCATAGCTACAAACATGATAGTCAGATATTGTAGAGAGTATACAAACATTATCGTAGCCCATTTAATATCATCTTTAAATTTTCTAGCATAAATCCCTGCTGCAATCCATCCAACATTTAATAATGTAGCAAGGATTATGAAAGGCATTCCTAAATCAGGAAGAAAAAACGGGAGCGGCAGTAATGCAGCAATCCAAATATAAATATGACGCTTCGTTGTTTTTAATCCTTTTATTACAGGAAGCATCGGGACACCAGCTGTCCGATATTCTTCTACCCGTCTCATTGCAAGTGCATAAAAATGAGGCGGCTGCCAGAAGAACATAATTAAAAATAGTATCCAAGCCATAGTATCTAAATTTGAGTCCACAGCTGCCCAACCAATTAATGGAGGGACTGCTCCAGAGAAACTGCCAATAACAGTATTAGATACATACCTTCTTTTTGACCAGATTGTATAAGGTACAATATAGCTAAAAACTCCAACCAGCCCGATGACTACAGCTGTAATCGTTGTCATCATTAAGAAAATAGTTCCTGCGATAATTAATAGGAAGCTTAATGCTGCAACTCTAGTTGGATTTACATTGCCGGTTACAGTTGGTCTTTTCTTCGTTCTTTCCATTAAAGGATCAATATCACGGTCTATGTAGTTATTTAGAGCACATGCACCAGCTATAATTAGTCCTGATCCAATTAATGTATAAAACACGAGATCTAAATTACCAAAAAAACTCTTTGATGAAAAATGCAGTGCAAGCCATAAACCTGTAAAAGTCGTAATTAAGTTTGAATTAACAATTCCAATCTTAATAAGTGAAAGAAAATCCTTCCAAGCAGTAGTTTTTGGCACTTTATTATCTAGGCCTTGATCATTGTTGTCGATGCCTCCATCAATGACAGCCCTCGTATTAGACATGATTTTATTTCCTCCTTTATCTCTTATCACAAATACGCCATTATTCACTACAACTACTATAAAGCATTAGAGCTTACTTTGCTATATTTGCAATAAAAAACGAGGGGTACATCCTAATAAATTATGTGTACAATACTTTTTCACTATAGATAACGTAAAAACATTGTAAAATTTTTATGTAGAAAAACAGACCTTCTTCTGTATATTAAATCACACTTTCATCAATTTTTGTGAACATTTTTCGAATAAATTGTGAATTTTTTGTGTCAGCGTATTTTTTCACTTAAAGAAATGTTGTTTTTCTGCCATAATTATAAAAGGGTTTATCGATGTCCGGCAAGTTCCACTTGGAGTTACATAGAATCAGGTATATCTCGTTCATTTTTATACGTTTTTCGACCTCCATTCTATTTCTAGCAAACTCTGTAAAAACTTTCAACCCTAAATACTATAATTACAGTGAAAAAATAACAAAAATATTGAATATCTAAATTATTTCCAGTAGAATCTGAAAAAGCGTCTACTATTTCTGTTCATTTCATTTTAAATTCGATATGATGGGTACGATATACTTATTCAATGACATAATTATTAATTGTTTTCTATTATATTGAGCGAATCTTTTAGAAGAAGGTGAAAAACTTTGCAACGATCATTGAAATGGCTCGCCGTATTAACGACAATAGGGATGCTTCTCATATTGTTGGGGGGAGCGCTTGTTACAAAAACTGACTCAGGAATGGGCTGCGGAAGATCATGGCCACTTTGCAATGGTGAATTGGTCCCTACTAATATTACATCTGAATTAATTATTGAGCTTGCTCATCGAGTAGTTTCAGGTACAGTAGGTTTAATGGTCTTACTCCTTTCTGTATGGACATGGAAGGCTATCGGTCATATTCGAGAAACGAAGTTTTTATCATTCACTTCATTCTTTTTTCTATTATTACAGGGGTTAATAGGAGCTGCAGCTGTCATTTGGGGACAATCAGACTTTGTTCTTGCGCTTCATTTCGGTATCTCTCTTATTTCATTTGCTACCGTATTGTTACTTACCCTCCTAATATTTGAAGTAGACAAAAAATTTGAAGCGGAAAAGGTCATCCTCGATAAACGAATGAAAAGACATATCATTGGAGTTTCAATCTATAGCTATATCGTAGTTTATACAGGAGCTCTCGTCAGACATGTAAATGCGAGCTTAGTATGCCGGGATTGGCCGTTATGCATTAATAGTTCATTTGCACTTCCTGGAAATATGCATGAGTGGGTGCAAATGGGGCATCGAGCTGCTGCAGGGATTATATTTATATGGATTGCCTATATTACATATTTAGCAGTAAAGCATTACAAGAACCAAAAGGTCATTTATTGGGGATGGATTATTTCTTTCATCCTTGTCACACTTCAGGTGTTTGCAGGCGCATTAGTTATTATTACTCGGCTCAATTTATATATTGCGCTTGCGCACGCATTCTTTATCTCTTGTCTATTTGGGGTATTAAGTTATTTCATCCTTTTAACTTCACGCAGCAAGAAAAATGCAATGGCTCTTGAAGCGATAAAGGCTGCTGAGGAAAAAAAGGTTCCAAGCCCCCCTGTTACGATCCATTAAAATAAAAAAATGCTGCAGCTATAGCTGCAGCATTTTTTTATTTTGTTAATTCTATTAATAAATCTCCAGTTTGAATGGCTTCCCCATTT
>NZ_JALDXW010000087.1:0-4022 GCF_032154635.1 Cytobacillus sp.
TTTCTAAGTCGTCTTCCTTTACCGGTCCCATTACTTTTCTTCGAATAACCCCATCTGAATCGATGAAAAAGCTTGTTGGATAGCCAATGATTGCATAATCATGAAAAACAGCTCCTTTTTCATCTAACGGGATTGGGAATGTCAATTTGTATTCATCTACAAACTCCCCTACATGCGTTGGATCTTTTTCTGACGTTGTTACATTAACAGCAAGGATTGCAAACCCATCTTTCTTATATTTTTTATAAAGCTTTTCCATATGAGGCATTTCATCCTTACATGGCGGACACCACGTCGCCCAGAAATTTAGGAGAACTGGCTTCCCTGTATAATCACTTAACTTAACTGTCCTGCCATTCAAATCCACCAGTTCAAAATCAGGTGCGCGTTTGCCTTCATTTAGCCCAATAGGCAGCTCACTTGCATTCTCTAACTTCTCATATTTTTCTATTTCTTCAATTTCATGATTATCTTTTAAAATAAGCTTATCAGTAATGATCAACAGTATAAGAACGATTACTGCCCCTGCTATCCACTTCTTCATGCATACACCTCTTTTAAGATGAATCTTATATGCTATATCATACATGACCGTCCATCTAAAGACTATTATCATGCAATCCTCTACAACATTCCACACAATTTTGGTTGAATCTCGATATAAGTAAGGTTTATTGGAGGGCTATCATACCATTTTACTTCACTTATTTCTGAGTTTGGTAATTGCCCAAACTCCTTTATTCTTGCAAAGAATAGCCTTCCAAATTTCCTCACACCAGAATATTCCATTGAGTAATCGCAAATCGGATATAAATTATATTCAATCCCCCCAGTTTCTTCAAATAACTCCCTCTTAGCAGTATCAACGATCGTTTCTCCTAGCTCTCTATAACCACCGGCAATTTCCTGAATTTTTCGTCCCTTATGCCTAACATAAACCCACTTTCCTTTATAAACAGCACTAATTACTGCAAATTTTAACTTTTCCTCATGAATCAAACATAAATCATAAAACTGTATCAGCATACTCTCATCTCACTGTTTCTAATACCTACTATTTCTCTGTCATCTCTTATTTCCCCTTTCATTTTGGTTAGTTAAAATTAACTAAAAGAAAATGTTCAATTTCTAATCACCCGTTATTCTATAATCTAGCTTAAAAACAAAAAAATGAGCGCCTATCCTTATTCCTGGATTGCGCCCGGCTACGGTAAAACCTTTAAAAATACGAATGAAACCACGCTTCTTAAAATTGTTCAATTTCGGATATTACCATTTTCAATACATCAATTGATTCAACAACGTCCTCATCATATTCTAGACTATGATTAACTTTCGGAATTAACTTCGAGGTGATATTTGGGTTTTCTATCACTTTAGAATATCTTTCTTCAATGTAACAAGGGTCTTTATCTCCAATTATACACAAACTTTTATTTTTACTTCTTACCATCGCACTCAAAACATCATCCCTTTGCATCAAAGGGGTCAACCAAATTGCTTTAGCGTTTTTAAAACATTCTCGTTTCAATTCATAGCTCATAGCAATTGTCCCGAGAGATTTTCCGATTAGATAGAAATTTTCATAGGTTTTGTTGGTTAAAACATCATCAAAAACAGTCTTTACATCCCATTTCATTGCTTCAGTTATTTCCTCAAAAGTGAAATTATCATAGACTTTGTTCTTATATTGATAATTAACTTGCAAAACATCATACGACTTACGTAAAAATAACTCCGATGCGTAATGAAGGAGAGGTGCCTTTACGGTATATCCCACACCTGGAAGTATGATTGCCAAGTCTTTAGAATCTTCACCTCTGCTCAATATTGAAAAAGGAATAGCTAACTCCTTATACCCTTTAACTGTCCTTGTTATTACATTAAACATTAAGCTCTCCCCCGTTCCACAAATTCCCCATGTATAAAGAAAGGAAAGAATACTTGCTGATGAATTGTGCCCGGTATTCAAAGAAAATATTACAATATATTCCGAATATTACCCCAACCATATACAAGTTCCGAAAGTTTCTTTCCTCCTATTTCCACTTCAACCGTATCTATTTTTTTACCTCCAAGTGATTCATAAAACTGACGAGAGATATTATCTTCCAAGACAAAAACAAGCATCGTGTTGATTCCCATCCCATTCATTTCAGCTATGATTGGTTTAACAAGTGCTGTTCCAATACCTTTCCCTTGGTATTCTTTTAAAATATAAATGGCGTATATCTCCCCATCGAACCCAATATAGGTACCGCTTCTTTCTTTACCGCCTTTGGAAAAGCCCACTATTCTTCCATCATTGCTTTCTGCTACATAAACACCTCCATATGGAATGGCGTTGGTCCACATCTGCTCACGGCTTTCATAAGAAAGATTATTTAAATATTCTGCCGGAACTATGTTGGCATACGTTGATTTCCAACTGTCGACGTGTACTTTAGCTATTCCTTTCGCATCAGTTACGTTTGCTTTTCTTATTGTAAACCTTTGATCCATTTGCTCCCCCTCCATATTCCATATTATACCGTTTTAGAGGAGAATTTTTGATAGGATGGCGAGAATATTTATTTTTTCTTCTTCACTTATATCCTGTTCAAAAGAAAGGACGGGGGTATTCGGATCTTTAATATGATTCTCCCACTCTAGGGGCATCATCCCCTTTTGCAGCCTGCAGATCCTTATTTGATTGTGAAAGATTTGATAATCCATATAAAGAAGGGTCCGTGTGACCATTATTTTTTTCCCACTGCTTACAAATTCAAATTTTAATTGTCTGTCATTCCCCTCTCCGTTAATGATATTTATCAGGTTCCCATCCTTATCTGTAATTTCTATCTTCCTTTTTTGCAAATGAAAGTTGGCAATTACATTGTTTAATCCATCATAAAGCACATATCTTTTTTCAAAATGCCTGTCCAAAAAAGGAGGCAAAAACCAGCTAATAGATTGTATTTTTCTCTCTTTTAGCTCTCCCAGTAATTTCCCGGTAGTACTAAAAAACAACATTCTTACAGTAGTTGATGGTGAGAAATGGATAAGTGCATAATTTGATTTTAATAGGGGTTGATTCATACTTTTATCATCCATTTGACGCTCTGTAAATGCTTTCGCTCGCTGATCACAAACCAAATAATACTGATAACAAAAAAAACTATACACTAGAAAAGGGAGAACGACCAAGATCATTCTTCCATCTCTCGCAATCATAATTCCATAAATGATCATGAAAAAAGGAGGGATTAATGTGGCAAGGCTGACACTTAAGGAAATGGATGCTGTTTTTCTGTAATACTGCTGTATATTCATAATAAAACTCCTAACCATGTTAGAAGGAAAATCCTTCCTACTCAACTAAGATTATGCTATTAATTAATTGAATCTCTTTTATTCTATTAACAAACTTGTCCAAACATGATTTTTAGGAGGAAAAACATGAAAAAATTCAGCTTGTTTTGTGGATTGCTTATGATTCCGGTCTTCATTGTTTCAATCATTCATATACAAATTATTAAAACCGCCAATCACACTCCACCTGCAAATATTCCCTATTTAATCGTACTCGGAGCAAAAGTGAACGGGGAAGAAATGTCTCTTAGTCTGCTTAATCGAGCAAAAACAGCACTCTCCTATTTGGAAGATAATCCAAACACCAAAGTTATTGTGAGCGGAGGGAAAGGAAAAGGAGAAAATGTTACAGAGGCAGAAGCACTTCGCCGCTTTTTTGTTGAAAATCATATTAATGAAAACCGCATCCTGGTTGAAGATCGCTCCACTTCCACATACGAAAACTTAAAATTCACGAAAGAACTTTACGATATAGAAGAAGCTGTCATTGTCAGTAATGACTTCCATCTATATCGAGCAACTACATTTGCAGACAAAGTTGGAATCAAAGGATTTCCTTTAGCAGCTGAAACACCAAAGGTAGTGAAGGCGACACTTTTTATCCGTGAATATGCAGCAGTATTAAAAATGAAGCTAGTTGGTACGTAAAATAGAAAAAGCTATCCATTTTG
>NZ_JALDXW010000052.1:0-20940 GCF_032154635.1 Cytobacillus sp.
AGCGCCGATGGTAGTTAGGGGCTGTCCCCTTGTGAGAGTAGGACGTCGCTAGGCTAATGAAAAGAGCACCTGTTTAGGTGCTTTTTTGTGTGTAAAAAAATAAATGGTCGGTCTGATTCATTGAGCAAGCCTTTATGTACGAAGTAAAACCTGTCAGGGAAATGAAGCAGATCGACATTTACATACTTGGTTGTGTGCAGATGCTCAAGACATAATTTAGTTCGAGTTTTGGTTAAAGTATAGAGTTTTAGATGCAGATATTGAAAACACGCACCGAATGACTTGTTTGTGAAAAGACCTTGATTCGCTTAAGGAACGGTACTGTTTTTGTGAAAGACTTACCCATTTGTCATTAAGGCTTTTATTCTTTCTTTCTTAGAAAAGGATAGGATAATAATAAGCCTAACAAATATAAAATAACTAAAAAGTAAACGGGAAGTAAATGAATGAAAGTTGTATAACCAATATATATATGTGTTCCAATCCCCGCTATAAATGCTGGTAATGCACCTAAACATAAAGTATTCCATATCCAGCGTTCCCCTTTTCTGAAGCCCCACAAGGAAATCATTAAAACAAGTAAACCAACACTAATAAGGGCACTGCCAAACCCGGCTCGGTCATGTGCGATAACAGGAATCAAATTGTTACTAATGCTATCTAGCATTTGCGGTGACATACATAAGAAGCTTAAGTCAGTTGAAACAAAAACTTTAGAAACACCTATGGTGGAAATCACAATACCGCCGACTAATATGAAAAATCCTAGCATTATAAATATGAGCTGACCATAAAGTCCGTACTGCCACACTCGATCATTCTTTCCATGACTAGAATAAGGGGCACCTGTGATTTTTTTTCCTTCTTTAAAGCTAAAATAATATATCGGCAATAAAATAAGCCAAAATAAACCGTGCAGCCAATCAAAGTAACCAAAGCCAATAAAAAGAAAAATACCTATAAAACCTACGATTGCTGCACTATGAAAAGCTATCTTTGTCCAATGCATGTCATTTTTAATTCCGTGGCGTGCAAGTTGGATATACAATATTCCTCCAGATATCATTGTTCCAGCTAGAGCCATTCGATCATGTGACATAAACGATATGATGAGTGGATTTACTTGTAAAATATTAGCTCTTGTCAAACCGATAAACGATTCATCATAAGGAAGGATAACATTCGTACATGCAAAATATAAGGCAACGATTCCTCCAATAAGGATGGAAAGTCCAAACAGAAATGACCAGGACCAGCTTTGCTTTTTAATAGGCCGGACTTCTTCATATAATAATCGTTCATGAAATCGCTTTGGCAATCCTGGACCAGCTTTTATATAGCCAGCAGTTAGTATTAATAGATCTGCGCCAGCATGTACTAAAGTACGAGCTTCCTCTGGGGTCTCCACCCCACCAGAGGTTATGACAATTATTTCAGGGTAAAGATCTTTTACCTGTTTAGCGATTTTAGCTAAGCATTCATTGGCGTTTTCGGCTTCATACCAATAGTTGTCCTCCGATCGGCGAGGGGCATTTATGACTATACCATCAACACCTGGATGCTGTATTATTTTCCTATTAGCTAAGTCTATGTCATCCTTACCATCAGTGAATAATGAAACATAATAAGAGCGCTCTAAACATATAGCATCATTAGCAACAAATGAGTTTATTTGTTCACTTGTTCCAATAAAAGCATCCACAAAGGGTGTTAGATGCTGAACAATTATATTCCATTCACTTTTTGTTACTGCTGCATCAATCTTAGCAAGTATCGGAACTTTAATGTTTAAGCTTGTTAATTTTTTTATCGCTAGTTTGAGAGGAACTTTCTCATGGTGTTCAGAAAATAGAATGTGACTATTTGTGATTCTTGGTTCTAGTTGTATTTTCGGTTCATTTAACACAATTGGTCCAATTTCTATAAATCCGAATCCTAACTCTTGGAAGGCGTTAATGCCTGATAAGTTTGGATCAATATGGCCGCTTAACCCAATTGGAGATAGAAATCTAGTATGCTGAATTTCCCTATTACATTCCCGAGGGACTTTCATATGTCCTAAAAATCCAATGAGATTACGGCCTCCAGGAATGGATGCAATTATGCTCATGGATTTATGAATAAACTCTCGGCTCGTTTTAGGACTCATTTTATTTAATACAATCTTATTTAATGGATGATAAGACCAATCTGGCATTAACAACACCTTCTAAACATAAATGTATGCTACTTTTTTTAATTGTATGGCTTTATAATGAATTGTATTTATTACTTCTACATTAATTCTAGCATGATAGGATACAAAGCATCACCGATTATCTTCAATTGTCTCATTTAAGGATTCGAGCGATTATGGCATGGATCAAAAAGGATTAATGCTTTGTTGTTAAGGTTAATATAACAAGTAATTAGAAAATTCTTCAGTTGTTTTTAATAAATGGTTCGCATACTGGCATTTATTCTGTAAAATAAGAACTCAATAGGATATGGCTTTAAAATAATTACTTTACTGTAACGAATCCAACACTTTCTAAGGAGGCCTTTCATTGCTTGAAAATAGTTTTGTGATGGTCGCGATCATTCTTGTGATAAACATTGTGTATGTTTCTTTTTTTACAATCAGGATGATTTTAACTCTAAAGGGGCAAAGATACCTTGCTGCCTTTATTAGTATGATTGAGGTCGTCATTTATGTAATAGGGCTTGGGCTCGTTCTAGACAATCTTAATGAAATACAGAACTTGATTGCCTATGCGGTTGGGTATGGGATAGGAGTAATTGTTGGAATGAAAATTGAGGAGAAGCTTGCACTGGGGTATATTACTGTGAATGTAATTACGAAAGAATATGATAAAGATCTTCCAAAGGTGTTAAGAGAAAAAGGGTATGGAGTGACAAATTGGGCAGCAAACGGTTTAGAAGGTGATCGTATGGCTCTGCAAATTTTAACGCCAAGGAAGTATGAATTAAAGCTTTATCAAACAATTAAAGAGCTAGATCCAAAGGCTTTTATTATTGCATACGAACCTAAAACAATTCATGGCGGTTTTTGGGTGAAATCAGTAAAGAAAGGAAAGTTGTTTCGTGAGTAAAGGAAAACAGAAAATGTTATTTGAGGTACAGGAAAATGAAACGATAGATATGTGCCTCGAGCGAATAAAAAAGGCAGGCTATATGCCTGTAAGAAGAACGGAGAAGCCAATATTTGAAGAGATTAAAAATGGTGCGTCCGTAACCTATGAACCAGTAGGACGGCAAATTGTATTTGAAGCGAAAGTCATTCAACCTTAAAACACGAACGATTGATGTATGACTTTTCATATTGTTCGATTTTAGGTTGACATGGCCTATATAAAGTTGATAATATGTGTATAGAAGTTAAAAATGAACTGAATAACCCTCGTATAATAATGGGAATATGGCCCATAAGTTTCTACCCGATAACCGTAAATTATTGGACTATGAGGGAAAGTCGATAAGCCTGGCGAATGAAGAAAGCTATCCAATTTAAGTAGGGATACTCGATTCATTATGCTTATTTGTGCCCGGTCAGATTACTTTCTCTCATTGTAGAAAGAGTCTGTCCGGGTTTTTTATATTTTATCGCAGGTCTGGACGAGCGTTTCTGAAAGTGATGGGTTCAACTAACAATCAGTCGTGGAGAAAGGAAAACTCAACTGATGGAGGTTTCACTTTATAGCTAAAATGATAGCTTAATAGATGAACTGGAGGAGAATAATGGAGACAAAGGTAGCTGTAATCATGGGGAGCAAGTCGGACTGGGAAACAATGAAGCATGCCTGCGAGATACTTGATGAGCTTGGAATTGGATACGAAAAAAAGGTTGTATCTGCTCATCGCACTCCAGATTTAATGTTTGCATATGCGGAAAGTGCAAGAGGAAGAGGAATAAAGGTAATTATCGCTGGAGCTGGTGGTGCCGCACATCTTCCAGGAATGGTCGCTGCAAAAACAACGCTTCCTGTAATAGGGGTTCCTGTTCAATCCAAGGCATTAAATGGTCTTGATTCTTTGTTATCTATTGTGCAAATGCCAGGAGGTGTTCCCGTGGCTACAGTTGCGATCGGAAAAGCAGGGGCAACGAATGCCGGATTGCTCGCTGCACAAATTCTAGGTACAGAAGATGCTAACATTTCTGATCGTTTAGAACAGAAAAGGGAGAATATAAAACAGGAAGTACTAGAAAGTAGTGATGAACTTGTCTAATAAGGTCATTTTACCAGGCCAAACAATTGGAATTATTGGCGGGGGCCAGTTAGGGCGGATGATGGCGATTGCCGCTAAAGCAAATGGTTTCAGAATTGCATTGCTAGACCCTGAAGAAGACTCTCCGTGCGGGCAGGTTGCCGACTACAAGATTATTGGTGAGTACCACAGCATTCATTCAATCCAAGAACTTGCTGAAGTGAGTGATGTAATTACTTATGAATTTGAAAATATTCATGCAGAGGCTTTAAATTGGTTATGCAGGAATGCATATGTCCCACAAGGAACGGCATTACTAGAAATTACACAGGATCGCATACAAGAGAAGGCAGCTATCCAAAATGCAGGCTTAGGGGTCGCACCTTACGCCGTTATCGAAACGGAAGAGGCGATTTATGATAATATAGATAAGTTCGGGCTTCCAACAGTATTAAAAACTTCCAGAGGCGGCTATGATGGAAAAGGCCAGTATGTAATAAAAAATAAAGAAGAGATAGCAGAGGCTAAACAGCTTCTTAATCAAGGCATATGTGTTCTTGAAAAGTGGATTCCTTTTGAAAAAGAGATTTCAGTAATTATTTGCCGAAATAGCAAAGGCGAAATAGCTGTGTTTCCAGTCGGAGAAAATATTCATAGAGAGAACATTCTTCATCAGACTATTGTGCCTGCAAGAATAACAAGGCATGTAGAGGAACAAGCAGTCCAAGCTGCTGGTCAGCTGGCTGAAAACCTAGAACTCGTTGGAACATTAGCAGTAGAAATGTTCCTGACAGGGGAGGGAGAAATTTACATTAATGAGCTTGCTCCAAGGCCTCATAATTCAGGGCATTATTCGATCGAAGCTTGTGAAACCTCCCAATTTGAACAGCATATTCGAGCAATTTGCAATTGGCCTCTCGGGCAAACAACATTATTAAAGCCGGCAGTAATGGTAAATATATTAGGAGAACATCAGCAGGAAATAATCGATCATATTCCTTCATTGCCTGACTGGAAAATTCATCTATATGGAAAAAAGGAAGCCAAGTATAAGCGCAAAATGGGCCATGTCACGCTTTTACGTGATTCAGTTGAAGAAGCCTTTTCTGAAATAGAGAAGAGCAAGATATGGTCCGATGTGACAGAAAAGATCGGGGGATAAAACATGATTGAACGCTATACAAGACCAGAGATGGGGGCAATTTGGACAGAGGAAAACCGTTTTCAGGCATGGCTTGAGGTTGAAATATTAGCTTGTGAAGCTTGGGCAGAGCTCGGTGACATTCCAAAGGAAGATGTCCAAAAAATTCGTGAAAAGGCATCGTTTGATATTCAGCGAATTAAAGAAATTGAAGAAGAAACGAGACATGATGTCGTTGCATTCACGCGTGCTGTATCAGAAACACTCGGTGAGGAGCGCAAATGGGTACATTATGGTTTAACTTCAACAGACGTAGTGGATACGGCACTTTCCTACACAATTAAACAGGCAAATAACATATTATTAAAGGATTTAGAGCGCTTTGTTGAGATTTTAAAAAATAAAGCGAAAGAGCATAAATACACTGTTATGATGGGACGCACGCACGGGGTTCACGCGGAGCCAACTACTTTTGGATTGAAGCTTGCTCTTTGGTATGAGGAAATGAAGCGAAATCTCGAGCGCTTTAAAGAGGCAGCAGCAGGAGTAGAATTTGGGAAGATTTCAGGAGCAGTTGGAACATACGCAAATATTGACCCATTTGTTGAAAAATATGTATGTGAAAAGCTGGGGCTGCAGCCAGCGCCAATTTCCACACAGACATTACAGCGTGACCGTCATGCCCATTACATGAGCACGATCGCACTCATTGCGACTTCCATTGAAAAATTCGCAACTGAAGTTCGCGGCTTGCAAAAAAGCGAAACGCGAGAGGTTGAGGAGTTTTTTGCAAAGGGTCAAAAAGGTTCATCTGCTATGCCGCATAAACGTAACCCGATTGGATCAGAGAATATGACGGGAATGGCAAGAGTCATTCGCGGATACATGATGACAGCGTATGAAAATGTATCATTATGGCATGAGCGTGATATTTCCCATTCATCTGCTGAACGAATCATTCTTCCAGATGCAACGATTGCATTGAATTACATGCTGAATCGATTTGGCAATATTGTGAAGAACTTAACGGTCTATCCGGAAAATATGAAGCGCAATATGGATCGTACCCTTGGCTTAATCTACTCTCAGCGTGTTCTTCTTGCGCTAATTGACAAAGGTTTAACACGTGAAGAGGCATATGATACGGTTCAGCCGAAAGCAATGGAGGCATGGGAAAAGCAAGTTCACTTCCGCAGCTTGATTGAACAGGATGAAACAATCACAGCCAAGCTTTCAGAAGCAGAAATTGATGATTGCTTTGACTATAACTATCACATTAAATATGTAGATACGATCTTTGACCGTTTAGGCTTATAAAAAATAGTCCCTTTTCTAAAATATTGTTTTTTTGATTAAATTATTTAAATGAACTTGGTTGGAAAAATGTTGGTTGATTGGAGCGGAAGGTGCGAGACTCCTGCGGGACGTGTGGGACAGCTGAGACCCCGCAGGAGCTTGTGCTCCGAGGAGGCTCAGCGCCCACCCCGCGGAAAGCGAGCAACCTGGAGCGCAAATCAACCTCTACCAAATACATTTATGAAAAACAACAAAAAATAAGAGGTAAGATTATTCTTGCCTCTAATACAACTTGAAAATTCCCAATCTTCTTAAAATAGGAGGCTTTCCCATTGGAAAAAGGAACATTGTTATATGAAGGAAAAGCTAAAAAAATTTATGAAACAAATGATGAGAACATTGTTTGGGTTGAGTATAAGGATTCAGCGACTGCCTTTAACGGAGAGAAGCAAGCGAATATTACCGGGAAAGGCCGGTTGAATAACGAAATTACTAGTTTGCTATTTTCGAAGATTCAAGCGCTTGGGATTGAATCCCACTTCATAAAAAAAGTTTCAGAAACGGAGCAGCTTGTAAAAAGGGTAGAAATTATTCCACTTGAGACAGTTGTCCGCAATTATTCCGCTGGAAGCTTCGCCAAACGACTGGGAGTTGAAGAAGGCACCCCGCTAGTAAAACCAATCGTAGAGTTTTATTTTAAAGATGATGCACTAGGAGATCCTCTTTTAACGGATGACCATATTGAAGCCCTTCAGCTTGCCAGTAAGGGAGAAGTCGCAATATTAAAAGAAAAGGCATTAAAAGTGAATACGGTATTATCAAAGGTATTCAAAGAGCTTGGGATTCGCCTGGTTGACTTTAAGCTTGAATTCGGTAAAGACGAAGATGGAAATATTCTGCTGGCTGATGAAATTTCGCCTGATACATGCAGACTTTGGGATCTCACAACGAATGAGAAGTTAGATAAGGATGTATTCCGCAGAGACCTTGGCAATTTGACAGATGCTTATGAAAATATTTTAGCCAGACTGGGAGGCCAATCAGTATGTACAAAGTAAAGGTATTCGTCACATTAAGAGAAAGTGTGCTAGATCCTCAAGGAACGGTAGTAAAAAGTTCGCTTCATTCGTTAAATTATCATGAAGTTTCAGATGTCCGTATCGGTAAATATATGGAATTGACGATTGAAAAGTCAGCTCGGCCGATTGATGAATCGGTGAAGGAAATGTGTGAACGCTTACTAGCCAATGTTGTCATTGAAGATTACCGTTATGAAATTGAGGAGGCTGTTGCTCAGTGAGATTTGCGGTCATTGTATTTCCTGGATCAAATTGTGACATAGACATGTATCATGCTGTGAAGGATGAGCTCGGTGCTGAAGTGGAATATGTTTGGCATGATAGAGAAAGCTTAGATGAGTTTGACGGTATTCTTCTTCCAGGCGGTTTTTCTTATGGGGATTACCTTCGTTCAGGTGCGATTGCCCGCTTTAGCAATGTCATGAAAGAGGTTGTAAAAGCAGCGGAGGCAGGAAAGCCAGTTTTAGGTGTCTGCAATGGCTTTCAAATTTTATTAGAAGCAGGACTTCTTCCGGGTGCAATGAGAAGGAATGAAAGCTTGAAGTTTATTTGCCGTCAAGTGGAATTGAAGGTTGAAAATAACCAGACGATGTTTTCATCAGCATATGAAAAAAATGAAGTAATTACAATCCCGATCGCCCACGGGGAAGGCAACTATTATTGTGATGAAGAAACACTTGCTAGATTGAAGGAAAACAACCAAATTGTTTTCACTTATAACGGCAGCAATCCAAATGGAAGTTTAGAAGATATTGCCGGTATCATCAATGAAAGAGGAAATGTTCTTGGGATGATGCCACACCCTGAAAGAGCTGTGGATGAGCTTTTAGGAGGAGCAGATGGCTTGAAACTTTTTCAATCGATCGTAAAACAATGGAGGGAAGCACATGTCGTTAATGCTTGAACCAAATCCAGAACAATTAAAAGCACAGAAGGTATACAAAGAAATGGGATTGTCGGATGAAGAATTTGCGATGATTGAAAAGATTCTCGGGCGTCTGCCAAATTATACAGAAATTGGACTCTTTTCTGTAATGTGGTCTGAGCACTGCAGCTATAAAAATTCCAAGCCCGTGTTAAAAAAGTTCCCAACAACTGGAGATAAGGTACTCCAAGGACCGGGAGAAGGTGCAGGGATAGTTGATATCGGTGACGGGCAGGCTGTTGTTTTTAAGATTGAAAGCCATAATCACCCTTCAGCAATCGAGCCTTATCAAGGAGCGGCTACAGGAGTTGGCGGAATTATCCGTGATGTCTTTTCAATGGGGGCACGTCCTGTTGCCATGCTTAATTCCTTACGCTTTGGCGAATTGGACAATGCACGTACGAAGTACCTGTTCAAAGAAGTGGTTGCTGGTATTGCAGGATATGGAAATTGTATTGGGATTCCAACTGTCGGCGGGGAGATACAATTTGAACCAGCTTATGAAGGAAACCCGCTTGTCAATGCGATGTGTGTTGGATTAATTGACCATAAGGATATTCAAAAAGGCCAGGCACATGGTGTAGGAAACACAGTGATGTATGTCGGAGCAAAAACTGGCCGTGATGGCATTCATGGAGCGACTTTTGCTTCTGAGGAATTAACGGATCAATCAGAGGAAAAGCGTCCCGCTGTTCAAGTAGGTGACCCCTTCATGGAGAAGCTCTTACTTGAAGCATGTCTTGAGCTTGTGAAGTCAGATGCCCTAGTAGGGATTCAAGATATGGGTGCTGCAGGTCTGACAAGCTCATCAGCCGAAATGGCGAGTAAAGCAGGATCAGGTATTGAGATGAATCTTGATCTTGTTCCTCAGCGAGAAACAGGCATGACTGCTTATGAAATGATGCTCTCTGAATCACAGGAGAGAATGTTAATTGTCGTGAAAAAAGGCAGGGAGCAAGAAATTTTGGATCTGTTCTCCAAGTATGATCTTGAAGCGGTAGCAATCGGCCAGGTTACAGATGATAAAATGCTTCGCCTTATCCATAACGGAGAAATCGTAGCAAATGTTCCAGCGGATGCTTTGGCAGAAGAGGCACCTGTCTATCATAAGCCTTCACGTGAACCAGAATATTATCGTGAATTTCAGGCGATGGAAAGTGATATTCCCGCAGTTGCTGATTATAAGGAAACGCTGATCAAATTGCTTCAGCAGCCAACGATTGCCAGCAAAGAGTGGGTGTACGATCAGTACGATTATATGGTTCGTACGAATACAGTAGTTGCACCTGGATCTGATGCTGCGGTGATTCGAATTCGCGGAACACGGAAAGGTCTAGCAATGACGACGGATTGCAATGCACGCTATATGTACTTAGATCCGGAAACCGGCGGCAAGATTGCTGTCGCAGAAGCCGCTAGAAATATTGTTTGTTCTGGAGGAGAACCTTTGGCTATAACGGATAACTTGAATTTTGGCAGCCCAGAAAAGCCAGAAATTTTCTGGCAGATTGAAAAGTCAGCTGATGGAATCAGTGAGGCTTGCCGTATTTTAAATACCCCTGTTATTGGCGGGAATGTATCTTTATATAACGAAACAAATGGAGCAGCTATTTATCCTACACCTGTTATTGGAATGGTCGGACTTGTTGCAGATATTCATCATGCGACCACTCAGAGATTTAAATCAGCTGGAGACCTCATTTATCTGTTAGGAGAAACGAAGGATGAGTTTGGCGGCAGTGAACTGCAAAAGCTCACTTATGGAAAAATATTTGGGAAAGCACCTGAGCTTGATTTAGAAAAAGAAGCCAAGTTCCAAAATCAAGTATTACTTGCCATTCGTGAGGGTCTTGTTGCCTCTGCTCACGATGTCGCTGAGGGCGGATTGGCTGTTGCCGCTGCGGAGAGTCTAATAAGTTCGGATGGCCTTGGTGCAAATATAAAAATTACAGGTAATACAGTATCTGCATTGTTCAGTGAATCCCAATCTCGTTTCTTGCTTTCAGTGAAAAAAGAACATCAGCAGGCATTCGAAAGCTTAGTAGACGCTAGATTAATTGGAGAAGTCACAGATCTTCCTGTTCTGGAAATTTATTCCGAGAAAGGGCTTGTTCTTGCCGAGCAGGTTGAAGTATTGAAAGAAGCCTGGAAAGGAGCCATCCCATGCTTGCTGAAATAAAAGGATTGAATGAGGAATGTGGCATTTTTGGTGTTTGGGGCCATCCTGAAGCTTCGCAAATTACTTATTACGGGCTTCATAGCCTGCAGCACCGTGGCCAAGAAGGGACAGGAATTGTTGTAACAGACGGTGTGAAACTGAAGGGGAAAAAAGGAGAGGGGCTTGTTTCAGAAGTTTTCACTTCTGAAGCGATTCAGGAGCTGGAAGGAAAAGCAGCGATCGGACACGTAAGGTATGCGACAGCAGGAGGCGGCGGTTATGAAAATGTTCAGCCGCTGCTGTTCAACTCTCAAAGCGGAGGCCTTTCTCTTTGCCATAATGGAAACTTAATAAATGCCACTGCTTTACGGAGTCAGTTAGAGGCTCAAGGGAGTATCTTTCAAACAAGCTCTGATACAGAGGTGCTGGCACATTTAATTAAACGTGGAGGATTCTCTTCCTTTAAAGACAGGGTAAAAAATGCTCTATCTATGGTTAAAGGTGCTTATGCCTTTCTTATTATGACAGAAACGGAAATGATGGTTGCCCTTGATCCGAATGGAATGAGACCCCTTTCTTTAGGGAAAATTGGTGACGCGTATGTTGTTGCATCAGAAACATGTGCATTTGATATCGTTGGAGCTGAGTTTGTTCGAGATGTAATGCCTGGCGAATTGTTAATTATTGATGATCAAGGAATCCATTCAGAAATGTTTGCCTTTGCCTCTAATATCGCTATGTGTACGATGGAATATATTTATTTTTCCCGTCCAGACAGCAATATTAATGGCATCAATGTTCATACAGCTAGAAAAAACCTTGGAAAACAACTGGCAATTGAAGTACCTGTTAATGCTGATGTAGTTACAGGTGTTCCAGATTCCAGCATTTCGGTTGCGATTGGCTATGCAGAAGCTTCGGGCATTCCGTACGAAATGGGACTAATCAAGAACAAATATGTTGGCCGTACGTTCATTCAGCCGTCGCAATCATTAAGAGAGCAGGGAGTAAAAATGAAGCTTTCTCCTGTTCGAGGTGTTGTGGAAGGAAAAAGAGTCATTATGGTTGATGATTCCATTGTCCGCGGAACGACAAGCAGAAGAATTGTTGCGATGCTTAAAGAAGCAGGTGCCACAGAGGTGCATGTATTAATTAGCTCACCGCCTATTAAAAATCCTTGTTTCTATGGCATTGATACTTCTACAAAGGAAGAGCTAATTGCTGCTAATCATTCTGTTGAAGAAATTAGAGAAATAATTGGGGCAGATTCACTTACTTTTCTTAGTGTTGAGGGCATGGTAGAGGCAATCGGACGAAAGGAAGATGGGGAAACACGCGGTTCATGCCTTGCATGCTTTACAGGCAAGTACCCAACAGAGATCTACCCTGTCTCCTCAGAGGATAAGGTTCCTGTTGTTTAATGACATATGAAGGAAAGCGGCATTGTAAGAAAGATGTCGTTTTTCTTATAGGAGGATAATATAGTGGCGAATGCATATAAACAAGCTGGTGTGGACATTGAAGCAGGATACGAAGCGGTTTCTCGTATGAAAAAGCATGTACAAAAGACCATCCGCCCAGGGGTGCTTGGGGGCATCGGCGGTTTTGGCGGCATGTTCGATTTATCAGTTTTACAATTAAAGGAACCTGTCCTCGTTTCAGGCACGGATGGTGTAGGGACAAAATTAATGCTTGCTTTTCAGATGGATAAACACGATACAATCGGAATTGATGCAGTAGCGATGTGCGTAAATGATATTGTTGTACAAGGTGCAGAGCCTTTATATTTCTTAGATTATATTGCATGCGGAAAAGCCGAACCAGCTAGAATTGAGGCTATTGTTAAGGGAATTTCTGAAGGCTGCGAACAGGCGGGCTGTGCACTTGTTGGCGGAGAAACAGCAGAAATGCCAGGCATGTACAGTGAGAATGAATACGACCTTGCAGGTTTTTCTGTCGGTGCCTGCGAAAAATCAAAACTGGTTGATGGGACGACGATTAAGTCAGGTGATGTATTGATCGGGCTTGCTTCCAGCGGTGTCCACAGCAACGGATATTCACTTGTTAGAAAGCTATTCTTCGAGAAAGCAAATATGGCATTAACAGATTATATCGATGCGTTCGGCTGCACATTAGGGGAAGAATTATTGCGCCCGACAAAAATCTATGTAAAATCGATTCTATCAGCTTTAGATAGGTTTCCTATTAAAGGAATGGCCCATATTACTGGCGGGGGTTTTATCGAAAATATCCCCCGTATGCTGCCTGAGGGATTAGGCGCTGAACTAATGGAAAGCAACTGGGAGGTACCGGCCGTATTCAGAATGATGGAAGAGATCGGTGAATTGGATCGTCAGGAAATGTACAATATTTTTAATATGGGAACTGGTATGGTTGTTGCAGTAGATGAGGAAAGAGCAAATGAAGTACTGGCTCATTTTAATAGCCTAGATGAAAAAGCATATGTTATCGGAAAAGTATCAGAGAGACCAGGTGTTGAAATATACAGGGGGAGCTTATGAAAAATATCGCCATATTTGCTTCAGGGAGCGGCACAAACTTTCAGGCGATTGTAGATACTGTAAAAGCTGGCAAGCTTTCAGCTGTTGTTAAACTGCTCGTCTGTGATCGCCCAGGTGCTTACAGTATTGAGCGAGCGATAAAAGAATGCATTCCAACCTTTGTTTTTTCGGCAAAAGAATATGCGAATAAAGAAGCGTACGAGACAGAAATTTTGCAGGAATTAAAAAAGTTAGAGGTTGATTACATCGTCCTAGCAGGCTATATGCGTTTAATCGGTCCAACGCTTCTCAAGAGCTACGAGGGGAGGACAATTAATATTCATCCTTCTCTTTTACCGTCCTTTCCAGGAAAAGATGCCATCGGTCAAGCATTGAAGGCGAATGTAAAAGAGAGCGGAGTAACCATCCATTTCGTGGATGAGGGAATGGATACCGGCCCAATTATTGCTCAGCAATCCGTCCTGCTTAGTGAAGAGGAGACAATAGAAAGTCTTCAAGCCAAAATACATGAAATTGAACATGAATTATATCCTAGGATCCTGCAAGAAATTTTTAAAAAGTAGGCCCGAGACGAAATCTTGCAAGTTCCAATGTTAATTTTGCAAATTCATAAATACAACATAAATCCTTATCAAAGAACTAGTCAGGAGGATGACAGATGAAAAAACGAGCGCTGATCAGTGTGTCCGATAAAGAAGGTGTAACGGCATTCGCCAAGCATTTAAATGAGCTGGGCTTTGAAATAATATCAACTGGCGGTACGAAAAAGGCATTAGAAGAAAGTGGCGTTCCAGTAATTGGGGTGAGTGATGTAACAGGATTCCCAGAAATTTTAGAAGGGCGTGTAAAAACTTTAAATCCAATGATTCATGGGGGCCTTCTTGCTAAGTTTGATGAGCCTGCCCATAAGGCACAGCTTGAAGAACATAACATTCAGCCTATCCAAATTGTCTGCGTTAACTTATACCCCTTCCAGCAAACGATCGCAAAGCATGATGTAACGGTAGAAGATGCGATTGAAAATATTGATATCGGCGGTCCTGCGATGCTAAGGGCATCAGCTAAAAATCATGAGTATGTAACTGTAGTTGTGGACCCAGCAGATTACGAAACTGTTTTATTTCAATTAAAGACTGCTGGTGAAGTTGAAAAGGAAACCCGCAGAAAGCTTGCCGCAAAGGTTTTTCGTCATACAGCAGCCTATGATGCGATGATTGCAGACTATATGACAAACCTTGTTAATGAGGAAGCGCCTGAAAAATTTACAGTTACTTTTGAACGAAAGCAATCGTTAAGATACGGAGAGAATCCACATCAAAAGGCAGCGTTTTATCGCAAGCCTCTTGGTTCGAAGTTTTCCATTGCAAACGCAGATCAGCTGCATGGAAAAGAGCTTTCCTATAATAACATCAATGATGCAGATGCAGCTCTGCAAATTGTTAAAGAGTTTACAGAACCTGCCGCTGTGGCGGTGAAGCATATGAATCCATGTGGCATTGGCAGCGGAACAACTGTTTATGATGCATTCTCAAAAGCATTTGCAGCAGACCCAGTTTCTATTTTTGGCGGAATTATTGCTTTCAATCGGGAGGTAGATGAAGAAACGGCCCGAAAGCTATATGAAATCTTCCTTGAAATCATTATTGCCCCAGCATTTACAAAAGAAGCTCTCGAAATTTTAACAGGGAAAAAGAATCTTCGTTTATTAACAATTCCTTATCATACAGGAGGCAAGGAAGAAAAAAGACTTACCTCGATTGAAGGCGGATTGCTTATTCAGCAATATGATCAATTCACATTAGATCATGCTAACATTTCTGTGCCAACAAAAAGGGAGCCATCTGAAGAGGAATGGAAGGCGCTCAAGCTTGGCTGGAAGGTCGTCAAACATGTGAAATCAAATGCAATTGTCGTAAACAATGCAGATATGACACTTGGAATTGGTGCTGGCCAAATGAACCGTGTAGGTGCTGCAAAAATCGCCCTTGAACAGGCAGGAGAAAAGGCAGCAGGAGCAGTTATGGCATCTGATGCTTTCTTCCCGATGGATGATACGGTTGAAGCAGCGGCAAAGGCAGGCATAACAGCAATTATTCAGCCAGGCGGTTCAGTTCGAGACGAGGATTCAATTAAGAAAGCTGACGAGTATGGAATCGCAATGGTATTTACGGGGATAAGGCACTTTAAGCATTAATCAAATCTTAGGGGTGTGGGTATGAAGGTATTAGTTATTGGCAGAGGCGGACGTGAGCATGCGATTTGCAGGAAGCTATATGAAAGTCCGACTGTTGAGCAAGTTTTTGCTTCACCAGGAAATCCTGGAATGGAGGATGTTTCTCATCTCGTCGACATCCAGGAAAATGACCAAGAAAGGCTTGTTCATTTTGCAAAAGAAAATGACATTGGGTTAACAGTAATCGGTCCAGAGGTTCCTTTACTAGAAGGGATTGTTGATCGTTTTCAGAAGGAGGGTTTGACCGTCTTTGGCCCTAAGAAAGCAGCTGCTGTCATAGAAGGAAGTAAGTCCTTTGCTAAAGAATTAATGAAAAAGTATGGGATTCCAACTGCTGAGTATGCGGTATTTTCCAACTATGAGGAGGCCCTCGTGTATTTGGAAGAAAAGGGTGCGCCAATTGTTATTAAAGCAGATGGCTTAGCGGCTGGAAAAGGTGTTACAGTTGCAATGACGATGGAGGAAGCGAGAGAGAGTCTTAAGGAAATGCTCTTAGGTGAAAGGTTTGGCAACGCATCGTCTACAGTTGTCATGGAAGAATTTTTAATGGGTGAAGAAATTTCTCTTATGGCATTCGTAAACGGGGAGGTTGTAATTCCTCTTGAAATTGCACAAGATCATAAACGTGCACACGATGGGGATTTAGGTCCGAATACAGGAGGAATGGGGGCCTATTCACCTGTTCCGCATATCAGTAATGAAATAATTACAGAGGCTGTGAAGACGATTTTACAGCCGACAGCTAAAGCACTTGTCCAAGAAGGCAGGGACTTTTGCGGGGTTTTATATGCAGGATTAATTATTACAGAATCTGGACCAAAAGTAATTGAGTTTAATGCACGATTTGGGGATCCTGAAACCCAAGTTATCCTTCCAAGAATGAAATCAGATTTAGCTGAAGTGATGCTAGCAGTTATCAATGGAAAAACACCTGAAATGATTTGGGATGAAGAAGTAATGCTTGGTGTTGTTGCTGCTTCCGTCGGCTACCCGGAAGAATACCAGAAAGGTTCCGTATTGGAAGGATTAGAAGAAATTATTTCCGATGTTTACTTATTCCATGCGGGGACTAGCAAAAATAGTCTAGGACATTTCATCACAAATGGCGGGCGTGTCCTTTTAGCAGGTGCAAAGGCAAAAACATTGGAAGAAGCACAAAAAATGGTGTACACCGAATTAAAGAAGGTTCATTGCTCAGGTATCTTTTACCGCAAGGATATTGGACATCGAGCTATTCAGCACGCCGTTTATTAGATTTTCGAATGAATACAAATAGCAAAGCAACGATACTGCCAATCAATGCAATTAATACAAATGACATATCAGTTAAATACTCCCAAAACATTTAAATCGCTCCTTTTTATGAAGCCCCCAATTTGATGGGGGCTATTTTCAATTCTTTTTACGAAGGGTTATATGGAAGGATATCGCTGATTTCGACTTCTTCCTCGTTCTCATTTTGTTTTTTTGAACCAAGCAGGTCCTGTCTATTCTCAAAGAGAGCAGTGATTGGACAGAAGCGTACAATTCCCTCGGCTACCTTCATTGCCCCTAGAAAAGCGAGAATCATGTAAGATTCACGCCAAGGTTTTTTTGTGAGTTTTGCTGTACTGCAAGCAATTAGTGTGAGCCCACATGTAATGCGGATTAATGCATTGACAATCCCAATATTCGGTTTGATATTCATTCCATTACCCTCCTCTAGAACATTTCATAAAATTTTCTATTTCTTTAATGCGTTAAATAGTGAATTATGGTAATATAAAACAAACTATGAAAGGGCTTTCTTGTTTGATTTAGAGCCACTTTAACCGCACAATAACAGCTAGATGATAGAAACCAGTGGGAGGGATTCTTATGCTGGAACAGCGTTACCGCTGGAAAAATAAATATTTACGTGATCATGTTTCCGTATTGGACGGAAAACTTTCTCCGACGCTGCTTTTAAAAAATGCGCGGTATCTTAATCAGGCTTTTCGTAAATGGATGACGGCAAATATTTGGATATATGAAGACCGCATCATTTATGTGGGGGAGATGTTGCCTGAAACCATCAGGAATTGTGAAGTTGTGGATTGTGAAGGCTTATTGCTTGTTCCAGGTTATATTGAGCCCCATGCCCACCCGTTTCAATTATATAATCCCCATTCGATTGCGAGCTATGCATCTCAGTTTGGTACAACTACGTTAATTAATGATAATATGGTTCTTGCGCTGCAGCTGGATAAAAAGAAAGCATTTTCTTTTTTAAGCGATTTAAAGAATCTTCCTTCAACGATATATTGGTGGTGCAGATTTGATGCACAAACAGAAATTCAAAATGAAGAAGTAATCTTTTCCCATCGGAATGTAAAATCATGGCTAGAGCATGAGGATGTTCTGCAGGGGGGAGAACTGACAGGCTGGCCTAAATTATTAGCTGGTGATGATTTAATGCTTCATTGGATTCAAGAAGCGAAAAGAATGAGAAAAAAGATTGAGGGGCATTTCCCAGGTGCATCGGAAAAAACGTTGGCGAAGCTGATGCTGCTAGGAGCAGATTGTGATCATGAAGCGATGACCGGGAAAGAAGTATATAACCGGTTAATGCAGGGCTACACAGTATCTTTACGTTATTCCTCGATTCGCCCAGATTTGCCGGTGCTGCTGGATGAAATGCATGAGCTAGGCATTGTTCATTATGACCAGATGATTTTTACAACCGATGGTTCTTCCTCTTCCTTCTATGAGCAGGGCATGATTGATCATATGATTCGAATTGCAATTGAAAAGGGTGTTCCGGTGATTGATGCCTATAATATGGGAACAATTAATATTGCTCGTTATTATCAGATTAATCATCTCCATGGGGCAATTGCAACTGGAAGAGTAGCGAATATTAACTTCCTTCAATCTGAAACAGACCCGACGCCGATTTCCGTGCTTGCAAAGGGGAAATGGGTGAAAAGGGATGGGAGAGCATTGGATGCTTACCCCGACATTTCATGGAAGGATAAAGGTTTTGAACCTTTAACGCTTGATTGGTATCTGTATCCGGATGATCTGCAATTTTCCATGCCATTCGGGATAAAAATGGAAAACGCCGTCATTACAAAACCGTATTCCATATCAATTAATTCCTCTGTTGATCAGTTAGCCGATACGAATGATGAATGTTTTTTCATGTTAATCGATAAAAATGGCCAGTGGCGGATGAATACATTATTAAAAGGATTTGCTAATCGTTTAGATGGGTTAGCCAGCTCATATTCCAATACTGGTGATATTATATTAATTGGGAAAAATAAGTCAGATATGATAAATGCTTTTAATCGGATGAAGGAGCTAGGTGGAGGAATTGTTATCTCTGAAAAAGGAGAAATTGTTCAAGAAATTTCGCTTAAGGTGAAAGGGATCATGTCTGATCAAAAAGTGGAAGATTTGATTGAACAAGAAAAACGCCTTCTTACTTATTTAAGGGAGAGAGGCTATCAATTTGCTGATCCAATTTATTCACTCTTATTCTTTTCATCGACCCATTTGCCGTACATAAGAATCACTCAGCAAGGAATGTATGATGTGATGAATAAAACAGTACTCTTTCCGACGATAATGCGTTAAAATGTAAAAGAGTTTTTCTGATTTGCCAATAAGCATCGTAAATTAGATTCAATTATTTTGCAACATTTTCAGCTTAACTATACGACGAGATCAAATATTGAGGTGCTCTATGTTTAATAGATGGATAGCTGTTTCAATTGCAGCCTTACTCTTACTTGCAGGCTGCAGCAAGAATGATCATACAGCCGTTGAAAATGAAGATGAAATGATCGATATTCCAGAAAACGACTCTATTGATCATTCTAAAGAAGAAAAACTTCCTTATCAATTTCCGTTGACTGGTGTTGGGACAGAAAATAAATCGGATAACCGAGCGGTTGCTGTTATGATCAATAATGATCCAAAAGCCCGTCCACAATCAGGCCTTGAGAAAGCAGATATTGTATATGAATTACTGGCGGAAGGAAATATAACGAGGTTTCTAGCTATTTACCAGAGTGAACATCCAGAAAAGATAGGTCCCGTACGAAGTGCAAGAGATTATTATATCGAGTTAGCAAAAGGGTATGACAGTCTGTACATTGCCCATGGGTATAGTCCAGAGGCAAAGGATATGCTTGATAAAGGCTATATAGATAATTTAAATGGGATTGCTTATGATGGTACGCTATTTAAGCGTGCAAGTTTCCGAAAGGCGCCCCATAATTCGTATATTTCATTTGAAAATATCCTTAAGGGAGCAGGGCAAAGAAGCTATAAAATGGATAATGCGCCATCTCCACTTACTTTCTTGAATAAAAGTGAATTAGAAGATCTGAATGGGGAAGATGCTTCCTCTGCCATGGTATCTTACTTTAACAACAACGTCTTTAATTCAATTTATGAGTATGATGAAGCGCTTGAAAAATATAAACGGTATACAAATGGAGAATTGACCAAGGACTATGAATCCGAAGAGCCTGTATTGCTGGATAATATTTTTATTGTTGAAACCGATCATAAAGTGATTGATAATGCAGGTCGCAGAAAAATTGATTTAACCTCTGGGGGCAGAGCTTATTTGCTCCAAAAAGGAAAATGGCAAAAGGTCAAATGGGAAAACATTGAAGGCAAAATTCTGCCTGTCATAAATGGCAAACAAGCGGGACTTGTACCTGGAAGGACATGGATTAATATCATTCCTACAAGTCCGGGCCTAGAACAAACAGTTTCTTTCGATGTGAAGGAATAGTATTTTATTTAAAAAGGGGATACATGCATGCAAATTGATAAATTAAGAGGAAAAGAACTTGATCAGCTGTTTAATTCAATTTTGTCGTTAAAGGATTTAGAAGAATGCTATCGTTTCTTCGATGATCTATGTACAGTTAATGAAATTCAGTCCCTTGCCCAGCGGCTAGAGGTTGCCCGCATGCTTCGCGAAGGGAAAACCTATCATAAAATTGAAACAGAAACCGGTGCAAGTACTGCAACAATTTCCCGCGTTAAGCGCTGCTTGAACTACGGAAATGATGCGTATGAAATGGCATTAGAACGGATAAAGAAAGAAGATACTGAAACAGCAGAATAATTTAATAGCTAGGACGGACCTGCAAAGGTGAAGTCAGTTGATAAAATTTCTGTTAGCAGGGAAAGCGAAGAAAGCTTGGAACATTCGTTGTTTCAGGCTTTTTTTGATGTCTGGATCAAATCTGGTCGCTTATAAGAGGGATGAAAGCCCGAAACGCGCAGAGTTTGCAAAAAAAGGTCGTTCATAAGAGGGATGAAAGCCCGAAACGCGCAGTGTCTGCAAGAAAAGGTCGTTCATAAGAGGGATGAAAGCCCGAAACGCGCAGTGTCT
>NZ_JALDXW010000053.1:0-20630 GCF_032154635.1 Cytobacillus sp.
GTATGGGGTTAGAAAATCAAAGTTTCTCATTTTTTCCATTTGGTGCATTGTTTTGTTTGATGGATTTGATTTATTAGACGCTATTGCTCCTTTTGAAGTGTTTACTGCTGCTGCAATGTATTCAACTAAGGAAGTAACCGTTAAATTTGTATCTGCTGAGGGGAAGCGAATGGTGACAAGTGGCGTAAATCACCTACAAGTTCAAGCAAGTGATAAACTTGATTCAAGCGGTAAAGGAATCATCCTTATCCCGGGAGCATCTGGTTCAGTTCATGATAAGGGACCAGATTCGGTGCCAGTTAAATTACAACAAGCAATGGAGACAGAATTAAGTCATTTACTAAGGGAAGCTATGAAGAATCCAAATATTTTGCTGTCCACCGTTTGTGGCGGCTCCCTTATATTAGCAATGAGTGGTTTATTAGAAGGCAGGCATGCCGTTACCCATCATATGGGAATGGAACTTTTAAGTGCCACAGATGCTATTCCCGTTAAAGCACGCGTTGTAGATGATGGTCATTTGATTACCGGGGGCGGTGTGACATCGGGATTAGATGTTGCCCTTTATTTAGTTGAGCGAGAGTTAGGTCCCCAAATAGCACACGCTATAGAACAATTATTTGAATACGAACGAAGAGGGAGCGTTTGGAAGGCTGAAGGAAATTCACCAAAAGTATTCAAACATCAAAATCCTATTGAAGTCACAAGACCATATACGACGGGTCTATCGAATGAAAGGAGCAATTTTGAAGGGATATGGGATACCACGATATCCACCCCTATCGGAAAGCTTTCCGTATTGTTTGATTTATCTACAAAAGATGGACAAATAGTAGGAACTGCCAAGCAGGGAGAAGAGATTGCTGCTTTAGACAACCCTATTTTAGAAGGAAATCAATTAAAGTGGACCATGAAAGTAACTAAACCGATACGACTTACATTAAAATTTATCGTTTCAATAGATCAGGATCAAATGTTTGGTGAAGCAAAGGCTGGCATGCTGCCGTCTTCTAAATTAATTGGACATCGCATTTCTTAAAAGGCGCGTGCAGAAAATGAAAAAATTCATTCAAACAGCTATTTTAATCATCTCAATCCTATGGGTATTTCATACATTTTCTGAAAATTTTATGGTTGACCCTAGTTTTGAAAAATTCATTTCTAGAAAGGACCTCATTCTGACAGATAAATTGCTATGGACAATAATGATTCGTATTCATATTGTGCTGGCTATTTTTTCACTTCTTACTGGTCCATTAGGGGTGATAAAAAGAATTCGCGTTAAATCTAACAATTTTCACCGCTGGAATGGCCGAATTTATGTGTTGTCTATCCTATTAAATTTCATTCCCGGAGTCTATGTCTCTTTCTTTGCAACAGGAGGCTGGCCAAGTACACTGGGGTTTCTAATTTTAAATACATTATGGCTTGGAACAACGATCCTTGGTTACTGGTATATCAAAAAACAAAAAATAATTCTACATAGTCAATGGATCATTCGAAGTTTCTTTCTATCCTTTGCGAATATAACTATTTATATCATTGTAGCCATTACTCATCACGCAATGAATTTTCCGTATGGAAATACCTATACGATAGCAGTCTGGCTATGCTGGATCCTTAATCTTATTATTGCTGAGATAATAATTAGAAAAAAATTTTTCTTATAAGAAAGAAAAGAGTGAAATAATAAACCATGTTCTCTAACATCCACAGAAGAATCTTAAATAACCAAAGAGACCGTCTACTATTGACGGCTTCTTTGGTTTAAACATTTTTTAGAAACCTGTTATCCAGATAAACTTCTACTTCCTCTGATATCCACTATGGATAGTAAGGTCCTTATCTGATAATGCCCTTCTCCTTCAGTACTTCCACGGCAATATTCTTCGCTTCTGTTCCAGATCCGTCAATATTAACAGCAAATACCCAGATTCCTTTATCATTCTCTACAAAACCAACGTACCATCCTAATCCCATATCTGACAGCCTTGTCCCTGTTTTTCCATGCAGAGTAAAGCCGTCCTGTTCATCCTGAATCATCATCCTTTTTACTGTTTTCTGATTTTTCTCATTAAACGGGAGCTCTTCTTCTACAAGATCTTCCATGAAGTCAACTTGTTCTGAAGCCGAAATTTTCAAGGTGCTATCAAGCCAGAACTTATCAATCTCACCTGAAATATCACCGTTTCCATAACCTATTTGATTGATATAATTTTGCATCTTATACGTACCAATATCCCTTGCCATGTCTTGATAATACCAAATGGCTGACTCTCTCATTGCGGAAGATAGTGAGTGATCCCGATTCCATCCTTCGAACTCCCTAATCACTCCATCCCAGCGTTTCACTTCATACTCGTCTCTTACTGCACCTGTTTCCAGCCCGATTAAAGAATTTGGCACTTTAAAAGTTGATTCAGGAGTGAGCTCCTTTGTGCTTCTTTCACGGTTATATACATAAATATTGTCGTTTTTTAGATTCTTAAGTACCATTGTTCCGTCTATTCCATTGAATAATCCTTCAATCATTAGTCTCTTTGTTTTTAGAACTTCTGCATTCGTTTCTGCTGATAGCCCTGTGAAAACTAGAATCATAGAAAAAAAGAATAACGCTGCTAATCGATAGAGATTTTTGGTTGAACCTCCCTTACGCTTGTAAACTTTCATAGTAAAAGCCTCCTTATTTGCTGAATTTGTATAGCTCATTTATATTATATGGGAATCTATTTTTACGAAAAGATGTTAAATTTGCCATCTGTACCCATACAGAACAAAGTTAGGGAGATATTTTGGAGACAAAATACCAAGAAATCATGAAAGAGATTCTTAATCGTATTTCAGACGGCCGTTTTAATCCTGGGGATAAATTACCATCTATCCGCTCACTTTCAGATGAGTTTGACTGTAGTTTAAACACAATTGTAAAAGCCTACAGTGAGATGGAGAAGGAGCACAAAATATATTCGGTTCCTAAAAGCGGTTATTATCTCCTTGGCAGCCGCCAAACTGAAAGTCGTTCTTCTGAAGAGATCATAGATTTTTCATCTGCCGGTCCCGATCGCTGGAATATGCCTTACCGAGACTACCAGCATTGTTGAACCAGACGATTGAACTCTATAAGGAAGAAATGTTTCAATACTCTGAACCGCTTGGATTACAAAGTCTTCGAAATCAACTTGCACAGCAGCTGCAGGATTTGCAGGTATTTGCTTCTTCAAAAAGGATATGTGTTGTATCAGGCTCTCAGCAAGCACTCGATCTATTAGTCTCACTCCCATTCCCGAATGGAAAAGAAGAGATCTGTGTTGATCAGCCAACCCATTTTAGTTTTATCGACTCAATCACTTCTCGCGGCTTAAAAGCTATCGGCATCGAAATAAGTCAGAATGGCATTGACCTTGATTATTTAGAAAAAGTATTTAAGGAAAGATGCATCAAATTCTTTTATACAGTCTCAAGGTTTCAGAATCCAACAGGCTATAACTACACAAATGAGGAAAAAAAGAAAATCGTGAAATTGGCACAGAAATATGATGTGTACATAATCGAAGATGACTATATGGGAGATCTCGATACAAAAAGAAAGGCAGATCCGATGTTTGCTTACGACCCATCCGGGAGAGTGATTTATACGAAGAGCTTCTCAAAGGTCTTATTGCCTGGCTTAAGATTAGGAATGGCCGTCTTGCCTGAAGAACTGTTGAAAGATTTTTCAAGGGCAAAATTTGCAGCTGACGTGCATACACCTGTCCTGACTCAAGGTGCTCTTGAAATCTACTTAAGCAGCGGAATGTATCACGCGCATATTCAAAAGCTTAGACGACAATATAAGAAAAAAGGCACCATACTCAAACAGGCCTATCTCGATCATCTCCCTTCCGAGGCCTCATTTACAGGCGGTGACTCCGGTTTCTACTCGACAATTAAACTTCCTAGCGGAATGAAAGCAAAGCACCTTGTGGATCATCTCAAAAAGAAGAATGTACTCGTTCAGGATGCAACGAATATGTATCTCCCTGAGTATAAGAAGGAAAATCGAATACGGTTGAGCGTATCACAGGTGGAGGATCTGAAAATCCCGATTGGAGTGAGAAGGATTGGGAAAGGGATACGAGATTTACAACGTTAAAGGCCGCTTAATCCATTATTGAGGGAAGGAAAGTAGAATTGAAATTAGAACGTTTAATATCCATTATATTCAAGCTCTTAAATCATGAAATTTTGTCAGCATCTAGTTTAGCTGATGAATTCCAAGTATCATCTCGGACCATTTATAGGGACATCGAAACTATTTGTGCTGCTGGAATACCAGTCGTTTCTTATCAAGGTTCTAACGGAGGTTTCGGTATCATAAAAGGATACAAATTTGATAAAAGCTTAATCGGTTCCTATGACATCTTGAATCTAATTACTGTATTAAGCAGTTTATCACGTATTTTTGAAGATAAGGAAGTTGAACAAACGATAGAAAGATTAAAAACATTGGATACAAGCGGCAACACTAGTGCTTTATTAGTTAACTTGGAAAGCAATAAAACAGAACCGGCTTCACTAATCGATCTGCGAAAAGCTATACAGGAAAAAAAGGTGATCCGCTTTGATTATGTAAGTAAAAAAAATGAAATTACATCACGTGAATTAGAACCTGTTCATCTTCATTATAAGTTTCGCAGCTGGTATGTATATGGTTATTGCAGAGAACGTCAGAATTATAGAGAATTTAGAGTATCACGTATGTTGAATATCAATCTGACACTAGAACAGTTCCTGCAAACTCACGAAATGAAAGGTGATTCATCTTATTCAAATTTTGATCTAGATGGATTTGAGGATGTAGTAATCCGGGTGAATCCTAATTCCTTAGCAGAAGTATTAGACCAATTCCAAAATTCATCAAAGGTCTTTAACAGTGATGGAAGTATGACACTTACAATTTCTATTTACCAGCCTCTGCATGCTGGATGGCTTAAATCTATTCTTTTAAGCTTTGGCAGCGGGGCTAAAGTTCTAAAGCCTGTGGAACTGCAATCCATTTTATTAGATGAGGCAAAAAAAATAATGAAAGTTTATAAACATGTATGACAAACTGCTGTCATATATCTTTTTTTATAATACAAATATCAACTGTTACAAAAACAGATATTAAGGAGTAGATGTTAAATGAACCATGCAAAAAATATGTATAAGTATCATGTTTGGGCTAATAAGGTGCTACTTGAAAGAATAAAAGAATTACCAAGTAATGTCCTATATGAAGAGGTTAGTAGTTCATATCCAACGATTGCTCAAACGTTTAGTCACATCTATGTAGTAGATGTTATGTGGTTACAAGTACTTAAAGGAATGGATATGCAAGAAGCTTTGACAGCTTCTATGGTTCTCCAAGAAAAGTCTAATTTATATTCCGCAGATGAGTTTGTTAAATCTTATGAGGAATTAGCTTTACAATATGAAGATTGGATCAATAATCATAACGATTTTGAACAAAAGATTAATTTGAATAATCCTTGGACCGGTGCTAGAGAAACGGCATACTCGGAAATGTTATTTCATGTTGTTAATCATGGTACTTATCATCGAGGGAACATAACGACGATGTTAAGACAACAGGGGTACGCTTCGGCAATGAATGACTTCGCTTTATATTGGTACCAGAGTTAAGACAAATTATTCCTATCATAAAGAAAGAGCGCAATTCTTAGCTGCAGAATTGCGCTTTATAGTGGAGTACACTTCATTGCATATTTTTTACTTACTCATTTAACGGTTTAGATTTTTCAATCAACTGCACTTGGTGGTTGTTCAAACCAGCCTTTCTCAATCATTATTTTTGCTGCATCTTGAACAAAACTTGCATTTTTCAATAACGCATTACTATGCTTTAGTGCTATGTCATGTCTGCCATTGACAGCAGCTGCATTTCCAAAAGATCTTAACTTAATTGTAAACATGTCCATCTTATGGAATAGCATTAACTTATCAGAAAACGGAGAAAAAGTAGATGTTGTGATTAAGTCATTAAGAGAAGATGGAGCAGGCAAATTTTCTTTTTCTAACATTTTCCTATCTGTTTCAATATTTTTTTTGGTAATGTCTTTTCCTCTTTCAAATAACTTACGAATCTCTTCATCCTTTACTACTTGGGCAAATGCTGTGATGAGTGCCTTGCTCGTTGTATTATTTTCAATAATATCGTAAAAATGAGTAATTTCTAACGAATGCATTGGTCGTACATCTCCAAAGAATCCATTTAAAAAATCCTTATGAACGAATATCACTTTTTCAGGAACGGGTATTAATGGAGGCTTAATGATCAACCCCTTATACATTAATATATCTTTAATTTGACCCATTAAGTCCATAGTGGAATCCATACAGTATCTGAAAAATTCTTCTACGTCTTTCCTATATACGAGCGGGATAGCAACATTGTATATGCTCATTCCAGCTTTTGCCGTATATTTTAAGTAATGGACATAAAATTCATCTTGAAATAAACGAGGTGCATGTATATTTACGTCAGCCTCAGTAAAACCATGAGGAATAGGAACGTTCTCTTTTGTGAAAATATCGTAAGTTATTTTCAAAAATTCTTCACTTAGTAATAATGCATTTTCCAGTAATGCTTTAATATCCTTATCTTCAACATGCTGAAGATAATATCTCAAAATGCATTTCCCCATACTGTTTCCCATATAGGTAGCCCAAAGCTTACCTAATTCGGCCGATGTTAGTTTTTCGGTCATGTTTGTTTTATCTGCATTTAATTGAATTGGTTTAATCTTTTGCATGATATTACCTTCATTCCTTTTTTATTGCCTAGTGTTTCCTTCAATCCATTTCATATACTGAATGGCACTTAATATATTTACATATAATTAAAAAGTCCCTCTCAATTGAAAGGAACTTTTTGTCTTATTGGAATAGCTTATTCTTGTTTTCATCATCAGATTTATAATGTGTTATTTCTTAATACAATATTTGCTTCTATAGTCTGATTACATTTTCCTTCACAATCTCCATCTAATTAAATAAATAGCCTATTTAAGTTAGGTAAAAAAAATGCTAAATTGATTTTTTTAGCTCAGCTATTTATTGAATCTATTAACTGGAAGAAATATTCAGGTTGATGAGTTTTATTTAAGTTATACCATGCTTGTAATGTGTCAGGTGCAAATACATCTAATGTTTTTAGTACTTCCATCGTAAATTCCAGCGGTGCTATCCCTGATGCAGTAACTAAATTCTCACTAGCTACCACAGGTCCCATCTTATAAAATAATTCGCCTTTATAATTAGGACAGACCATTTTAATATACTCTAAGTCATTGCTTGTATGTTTTCTAGAATCTAAGTATCCCCTATTCGCAAGTGCCTCCGTTGCACCGCAAATTGCAGCAATAATCGTACCAAGCTTTAAAGCTTCGCCAATTCTTTCTAAAATAGGTTGATGAATATCTTCTCTCCAAGTAGTCCCGCCAGGTAAGATTACAAGATCTTTACTCTCTAGCTTACATTCATCAAGGGAAATATCTGGTTGGATGCTCAGTCCTCCCATTGTAGTAATCCTTTCTTTATTCGCGCCAACTGTAATTACTTTTAAAGGTGCTAAATCTTTTTTAAAATATCTTCCTGTGTTCAGTTCAGCAATTAAATAGCCATATTCCCAGTCTGACATTGTATGAAATACATAAAGATAAACTTTTTTTGTTTGCATCCAATAACACTCCAATCACAAGTAATATAGCCTATTATAAAATGACTTCCCTGACAGCTAACGTCAGGGAAGTTATCCTTTTTGATGAAATTTTATGAATTCCGACAGAACTTCAATAAGTTTTTGCTTAAGATTTGCCGGCTCAATTATTTGAATAGATTTACCATACGGTAAAAGTAAATGAGGTACATATGTAAGAATCATGTCTTTTTCAAGAAGAAATCTGACTTGATTCGATGTCCGTTCTTGTAAATAATGTCCAAGAAACCAATGATGGCAAATATCATCTAACGCCCATGGATCCCCATTAATAACCAAAGGGATAATGCCTTCCTTCCCTTCTATAGTTGGAAGGAGGTTTTCCATAAAAAAGTCACGTGCTGAAAAATTTTCTGGTTGTTTAAACGTATTTTCAGTTTGCATTATGCTTTCAATTCGATCGACTCTAAAGCTGCGGATCTCATTCCTAAGATGACAAAACCCAATTACATACCACCTTTTATTCCAATAAATCATTCTGTACGGATCAATCAATCTATAGGTTGATTGTTCCTTGCTATTTTTAAGGTATCGAATGTTTACAGCATATCCGTCAGTTACAGCCTGCTCTACTTCCTTCAAGATAGGCTCCATCGTGAGGGAATTTAATTGACTGATGACTTCAAGACTAGTTAAACGTTGGTTTATCTTTGTTTTCTGTTCTTGATTTGAATAGTTGCTTAGCTTTGAAATAGCTCTATTTAGCGCTTCACCTCCATAATATCCGGCTTCTTCTGCAAAAACAGCAGCGTGAAATAATGAGGTTTGTTCCTCAAAATCAAAAAAAAGAGGAGCTTCAATAAAATTTTTCAATAAACTGTATCCACCATTATGACCTGATTCAGAAATGATAGGTACGCCACTTGTTGTAAGTGTATCTATATAACGATACACAGTCCTTATATTCATTTCTAACCTTTCTGAAATTTGTTTTGCAGTAATTTTATCATTTGAATTAAGCATCCATAGAATCGCTAGTATATTGTCGATTTTAGGCATATTCAATCCACCTTTATACGTAAGTTTATTATTTAAATTTAACACATCGGGCTTTCTGATTTGCTAGAAGAAATTCAAAAATTTTCAATATCCCCCCACCTCAACCTAAATATAATAATTTTTAATAAATATTCATTCTTCTTTTGCTAAAACAATAGACAATTCATGGTCATACGCTGGTTCCTGGACTTGTCCTTTCACAAACTCATTCCTAAATACAAGGAATAATTGTAATTTTATTTATTTGAGCTGCCCGTTCAATGGCCTTTGCCCGGTTATTGAGCGGGGCTTTTTTTGTTTGCCTGATTCATAAAGCATATTCATTCATATTCTTTAAATATTATCGACAGTATCTTCACCTCATCTTTATTTCTCTCTATTAATCTTTAAAAAGTACAAAGCTGCTTTGAAATAGAAGTAAAGGAACGACTATAGAAAGAGGGAAGAAACATGAAAAAAATGATATTGAGCATGGCATTGATCTTGTTTTCCAGTCTAGTACTATCCGCTTGCGCAAGTAATTCTGATGACAAAGAAAAAAACGAAAGCCATCCTAGCAGTAAAGTAAGTAACACAACATATAAGGTAGTCATTGATCCAGGACATGGCGGTACAGATGTCGGTTCTACAGGCTCCAGCGGCAAGCAAGAAAAAGATTTTACTTTGAGTGTGTCGAAAAAAGTTGAAAAAATATTGGAACAGGAACCTCAAATAGAAGTTTTTATGACAAGAACGGATGATAGCTTTATATCGCAAGAAAGCAGATTCAGGCCAAAGTATGCCAATAAACTAAATGCAGATGTATTTATCTCTATTCACGGAAACACATTTTCTGACCCTAGTGTTTCAGGTACGGAAACGTTTTATTATCACAGTAATTCCTTCCGTCTAGCTGAGATCTTACAAAAACAAGTCGTTGAAGCTACCGGATTTAGGGATAGAGGGAAAAAGAAGGGAGATCTATTTGTTGTAAAGGATACGAAAATGCCGGCAGCTTTAATAGAAGTAGGATATTTAACGAATCCCCAGGATGAATCAAAAATGTGGACGGATGATTTTCAATCCCGCGTTGCCGCTTCGATTGTAGAGGGTATAAAAGAATACATATCCACAAAATAGGGGATTTCCGAGAATCTATTAGCCTATGTGAAAATATGTAGAGTGTGTAGTACAGATTATGTTGTTCTTTACAGGAAGTGAAGGTTTACGAGCAGGAATCAATATTTTTTCTTTCCCCCTGCTCTTAAGTTGTTTTAAAGTGAGGACGTGATGAAATATGGAAGGTATACAACATAACCGTTTGAAGAAAAGGAAACTAAAAAAAACATTTAATATATTGCTTGTGTTCTTTATGATACTATCTAGCTTTTTGATATTGTATCAATTTATGAAAAGTCCTTCTCCCTCCCAAAAGGTGCAAGGGGATCCACTCGAAAAAAATATAGAAAATAATCTATCCCAAAAAGAAAACAAAATAGAGAAAAAGGTTCAGAGTAAACAAAATCAAAAGGTCGTATATTTGACCTTTGATGATGGTCCAAGTATATGGACAAAAGGCTTTCTCGATGTATTAAAAGAGTATGGAATCAAGGGGACATTTTTTATGCAGGGAGCCCATTTAGAACATGCTGCTTACCAGGCGGATGTAAAACGTGCAACAGAGGAAGGAAATTATGTTGGGGCACATAGTATGACACATGATAATACCAAACTGTATAAAAATAAACAGTTTGTGCCTGAAATGAAAGAAACGCTACAGCTCATCCACGATATTACTGGAACAAGCCCACAGCTTGTACGCCCTCCATATGGATCTATACCGGGCTTGAAAGATAATGCCATTCTGCAACAATTAATTGAAGAGGAAATAAAAGTTTGGGACTGGACTATTGAATCACTAGATTGGAAGTATCAAAATGATCCAAAAAGGATTATGAAAAATATTGAAGATGGTACGAAGAATAATATAGAAGTAGTTCTTTTACATGAGAAAGAAGCAACTTTGAAACTTCTTCCTGAGATTATCACATTTTTTAAAAATGAGGGATACAGCTTTGGTGTTTATAGCGATGATGCTCATTTTCCATGCAACTTTTTGTCAAATAATCAATTATAGAAATCAATTAAACTAGAAAGTTAAGGCAGGAACAGTTTATTTTTTTGTACCTGCCATTTTATGTGTTCAATTAATCCTATTTCTAACTATCCAAGTTTATTACATGAATGAAGAAGTTTAGTGGTGGAATGGTCTTTAAATTTTACTCAACAATCTGGCCGGATTGTTGAGTAAATATTTGTTGGTATATAGGTATTATGTAACTTGAGCCATATAATATGAAGATTTTACTCTCGGTTTGTTAAAGTATTTTCTTTCCTACGATATACAGTTTAGAACAACTCATAATGTATGGTGTTCACTTTTCCGAAAGAATCAGCTTTCTTAACTTATTTGTCATTTGCGGAGAAGTGAGATATACGGAGTCATCCATTATATACATAAACGTACTTTTCTCATCTTCCTTCCCTAGCCATAAATGAATGCCATGTGTTGGCAGTTCCCCTTCGTATTCCACCATTACGTCGTACTCAGGCTCAGATATATCTGCCTTCCCTGGCTTCTTTATCGCTGTGGTTATTGCCCTTTCAAAAATATCCAAGGATTTATTATCTTTGAAGGATAAAATAATATCTTCATTCATTTCTCCAAATCCGTTTGATTTTGATATTTTTACTTCTGAAACTTTTTCATCTAAAAGTACCATCGTTTCTGCTTGCTCTGTTTGGCAGGCTGTCATTGTAATTACAGCCAATATAATTGATAAGATAGAAAATATGGCTCTCATGCTGCTCCTCCTTCTATCCAGCCATTCCATTTAAATGTTGTGGAAAAGGGTCGTCTGCTAATTGACCCTTCACAGCTAAATAAGATGCTGCCTCCTCAACATGCAAATGTAAATCGGTCATCTCAATTGGAATCAATAAACATTTAAAACTAAAACAAAGAAGTTTAGACAATTGTATTTTGAGATACAAATAGTTGATACATTAAGCATTCTTCATCAATCGATTTTGCAATTTCAAACGCTTCCTGCTGATTTTTTTTATTGTTAATCATCTCGTACATAAATCGAATCACAAACATTAACGCTGAATTCCCATCTATATAATCATCTGGCGCTATATAGGTATGACAGCCGCATTCAAGGAATGCATTCGCTAATTTTTCTTCGCCTAACGTACATCCAGTTGCAATGACTTTACTATTTTTTAAATTTGTATATCTCTTTACATCATGAAAATCAAAAAACTCTCCTCTTGGTTCATTAGTTTCATAGACGTCTTCTCCCAATTCGGGCATGCACAATCTTCCCTCATCTCCGTGAAATACGAGAATTAAATAATCACACCTTGTATCCAGCTCTTCACCAGATAGGACATCAATTAAATCATTCGGTCTCCCAATCCAATGGACGGTCACCCTTGCGCCAAAATATTCAAGTGTAGAACGCAAGGCATACGCCTCCATATCACTATTAGGTCCAACAGCTAATGTAATATACAGCTCTGGTCTGCTCACTTTAACCCACTCCTTTTTCTTTTCTACTGAAATATGGACCACACCAGCCTGTTTCATGGGTTCTGACATAAGTCCAATTAAACTCTTTATCTACAACATATACATCTTTTTCATTTAAAAAATCATCTGCATTTAAAGATAAAGCATTTTCAAGAATCAATGCATCATCTATGTGTTGATAAAAAACATAACAGAATTTCTTTATTTCTTTGTTAAACGCAATGTCAGCTTGCTCTTCTTTATAACAATTCTTTTTCTCATAACTAAATAGATGCCAAAGATAGCCACATAAACCATCTATGTCACAAAGATATATAGACTTCTTTTCATTTTCACTAAGATGATTTGCAAAATTGCCTTCCCATTGTTTTCGCAAATACGATCCCCATTTAGGTATTTCAGTTATCTTTACTTTTTTCTTTTCAAGCATGGATACTAAATCCATCATCGTTTCCAAAACAGCACCTACCTGCTATATATTAGTCAGAGTACCCTCTGATTTTTATATGTTTTACCATTATTCTTAACTCCGCATTCATTCAATCGTCCGTAAGATCTCCATTGCTATTTCGTCTAGTTCTTCTAATTTTTCTCCCGCTGTAGGTCTTTCAACAAGATTTATTAATTCACTTTTTAAATCCATTCCTAACCCTTCAGGTAACCTTTTGACCAAAATTTCTAAACACCAATACTTCCATACATCATCATTTGTACATAAAACCTCTTTAATAAGCGGAACAATGTCATTTGGAAATGTTATAAGCAGCTCTGCAACCTCATGAGCAATCGGCCAATTCATGTCCTTAACCCATTCCATTAAACCTGGCAGTAACGGCAAGAGCTCTGTTCGATCCATCTTCTTTAGTTTATACACTTGATCAAAGTCATGCTTATTTTTTGGTAGATTATCAGAGTAACTATTCATTATGCCCCTCATCACTCATAAAGTTTCTTCCTGAACAGTATGCATTTCTGCAATGTCATAGCGTCCACACCACAAAATCTGAAGCCAATACTGTAACTATATACTTCTTGTATTACAATGTACCCTTACTGCTGTAAACGTACACTATAAAACCGCATCGCTTTCAAATTCCCTTCCATCTCAAAAACACCCTTTTCTATCAGTTTTCTTAACCGATACTCGAAAAAGGTATCCCCCATATATTGGTCTAAATGCCCGATTACTTCTCCAATTAATCTTGCAGATTTCATAAACACTTCTGGTTCTTTTGCACGTTCTCGCTCAATCTGAAGGTTTTTTGCCGTATTTATCATATATTGATCATAGTAGTCTTCTTTGACACTCTCTATCTTTCCATTTTGCCAAATTCGCAAAGTTTTCTCGGTGTCTGCTAGAGCGATCCACTCTTCTTCAAGTGCCTTCCTTTCTTCATTTGACAAATATGCATTTAATTTACTTTCTTCGTAAATCACTTGTAATTTTTCTGGGGTGATTTCTCCGGTCTTTATAGCCGTGTATTCGATATCAGGCCGATTAAATTTTTCCGCAAACATTTTTGTTGAATTAATCACTTTAATGTCATTCATTTTATTCTTTAATAAGTACAGAACATATCGCAGCCCTGTTTGTTCATGGGCATTTTCAGCCACCCATATGGTAATTGGCACATCCTCTGGAATCGATTGAATTTGATTCATCGTCTCATAAAAATTCTTTTGAAAATCTCGAAAGTCATCATGCTCATCATTCATAACCTTTTGCATAAAATCAAATCTTTCTTCTTGTCCTGCCTTTTCATGCAGCTTCCGGACAGGACCAACCGAGAACATGTCCCAAAATGAAATGACCTGTTCCTTTTTAGATATGCCCATTTTCTTTAAAGCATATTTTAAAGACCCTGCAGGAGAATCACCGAAAAGAATATGGATCCTATGAAAATTCACCTCTTGGCTCCTTTCCATCCGTTCTCTTGATATTTCGAAAAACGTTTCGTATATATTTTTAATATCGCTAATAAATTCTGTCTCCGAATACTTTGTTTCTCGCAAAAGATTCATTCTTAGAAGAACGTGAAAGAGCAGAGATTTCGCTTCCTCTTCTGGCAGTTCCTTGATCGCTTTTTTCAACTTTTCTATTTCCATGCACTGGTCCTCCTGAATATCCCCTATTAACTTAAATCTATTGGTAAAATCAATCTATTAATTATTATTTTATGTTATTATTTGGTATTAAGAAAGTCATTTGTAAAATACTTCAAAATAAATACAGAGGTGTTGTTTTATGGAGGAAAATCAATATATAAGAGGTTTACAACTTAAACGTGACAGCATCGCTTCTTTCAATAAATACCCCTTCCATTTACCTAGCATTAAGACATTAGACGAACTTTCCTTTCATCCAAATGTCACTTATTTCGTTGGCGAAAATGGGATGGGCAAATCAACCTTATTAGAAGCGATTGCGATTGCTGCTGGATTTAATCCTGAAGGAGGTTCCTTTCATTTTAACTTTACAACCTTTAATTCTCACTCCCCGCTAGAAAAATATATTAAGCTGATAAAAGGAATCGAAAGGCCCCAGGATGGATTTTTCCTCCGAGCAGAGACCTTTTATAATGTGGCAACGAACATTGAGGAGTTAGACAGGGAACCGGCATCAGGTCCAAGAATTATTGATTCGTTCGGCGGCGTATCACTTCATGAGCAGTCACATGGAGAGTCCTTTTGGGCAACCTTTATGAATCGTTTTCGCGGAAATGGCATTTATTTATTAGATGAACCTGAGGCTGCCTTATCGCCAATAAGACAGCTTTCGATGCTAGCCCACATTCATGAATTAGTCCAACAAAATTCGCAATTTATCATTGCTACCCATTCTCCAATCATCATGTCCTATCCAAATGCTAAAATTATCGAACTTACGGAGGAAGGAGCAAAAGAAACGTCCCTTGAAGAAACAAATCATTATAGCATCATGAAGCAATTTTTTGATAATAGAGACAGATTGCTGCATCATTTATTGAAATAGTAGCCTATAGGTATCCTATTCAGCCTGTCATTTTCTACATTTGCTTTTCTACAGGCTGAATTTCTTCATTGTATCGAATGGCTACTCTTTACTTTTTTCCTTCGCCTAGCTATGTAAACTATTCCAGCTGCCATACAAAGAATAGCTGCTATTCCGATCCCTCCGAAATGTAAAAAACTTTTCATTAAAGCCATTAAAATATTCAATCCTATCGACTCCCACTCATCAAAAGATTCATTTGCAGGTTACCCAATGGATAAGATATCTTTCAAAAATTGAACAAGCAGATTGCCTGCAAAAAATTTTATAGCGATTATTGCTGCCGCACATAGGATACCTATTCCTACTCCAAGCGTTTGTTTTTTGGAACTAAGCATATATCAGCCTTCCTTTCGTAAGATATAAACTGTAAATCATTCCTCAAAAGATAAGTTGACAGGCTCATCCAAAAGCTCTGCTGAAAAATCAATGTTGGTTGTTGGTGTTTGCTGATCAACTTCCTCAAATTTAAGCTCATCTATCCAAACTTGCCCATTTCCTGAAAGTAACACGCCAAATGCGATGACTGCACTATTTTCCGGCACATCTAAAACAATGTGATAATAATTCCACTCATTGCTCCCTACAATTGGACGGTCACCCATATTATCAAATTGCAGCACATCCCCTAGGGAATCATCGACACGCATCCAAAAGCCACAGAATCCATCCACATCGCGAGACTTTATAAACCCTGAGAGCTTTAGCCTTTTGCCAAGATATTTCTCAGCTTTAAATTCCTGCATCATTGTTGCAAATTCACCTTGAGAATGAACCGTGACAGATTTTAAAAAGCCAGATGCCCTCCCTTTGTGAAAGGTTTCTCGATCAATACCCATCTGATAGTTAAATGGATGACTTCCGCTTAATTTCCACCCTTTTAATAGCTGTTCATTTTTCAACCTAATTTCCTCCTTTTGTAAAGTCAATTTACTCATAAGTTTACGATAGTGTCTTGGCGGCAAATGATAAAATTTCTTAAATGAACGAGTAAATGATTCTTGCGTTTCAAAACGATAATAAAGAGCAATATCGATAATCTTTTCATCTGTATAAAGCAGCATATTGGCTGATTTAGCAATCCTTCTGTACCGAATATACTCAGATGCAGTCACGCCAACCTCTTTTAGAAAAATACGATGATAGTGATACTTTGAAAATCCAGCAAACTGTGCAACATTTTCTAGTGATAGCTCTTCATGTAAATTCTTCTCTATATACTCAATTGATTTTTGGATGATGGGACTGTAGCTCATTTCTTGAACCTCCTTACTAATAGGATAACAAAAGAAAGCATGATTTTTTTTGACTTATCTTGCTTTGTTTAAAAGAACCATCAATTTTTTACAAAAAGAAGAGGATTACTCTCCCTCTCCTTCGTTTAGTCCAGTCATTCGTTCTTCTTTATTTCTTACTAAGTCTTGTTGGTGAAAATAAAAAAGGACTCTCTTTTTGAATGAGAACCCTCAATCTTAAGCTTCAGCTCTGTTCTTATGATACCGGTGGACCGAACCCCACTTTATACACACTTTTGACAAAATGATTAATAAAGCTCTATAAAAAATCTTTTTTCCTCATCCGTTACCTCAAATCCGACTGATTTGTATAAATTTAACGCTTTTTCATTCTCTGTATCTACCATTAATTTAGCTTCTTTCAGCCCTTTTTCTTTTAAATAAGTTAGTGCCGTAGTCAGAAGGAACTTCGCAATACCTTGTTTGCGCCATTGTTTTCTGACAAACACGTCTTCGATAACGCCCATTTCATCCTCTTGCCAGGCCATCGCACTACCGATGATATCCCCATTTTCCCTAATTGTAATGGAAGTCCAGAATTGGTTGTTTTTGTATTCGCGTAATCTATTTATGCCTAATTCAGCATCCGGCCAGATTTCTGCCTCAACCTCTAAATATTCTTTTTCCTCTTCAATCGTACTCATCTTCCAATAATCCCATTGTAAACCCGGTTGCAACAAGTTAATAGATTCAATCCGTTTTTTTAGATCCCTGCTCATCGTGTATAATGTGTTTAAATGCTTAAAACCTTTTTCCTCTACAAAAAATTGATTATTCCTTACCTCTGTTCCAAAATTCCCGACACATAAAATAGTTTCATAGTTTGCAGAAAGTAATTGCTTGATTTCTAATGCACGATTGTATAGTTTTTCATATAGTTCATTATATAGTTCATAATCTGATTCTTTTTCAGGCAATACTTTTAAGTTCAAGTAGATGGTATGTTTACTCTCATGCAGAGAGCCATCCTGAACCGCATTAATCACTTCCACTTGACCTTTTCCAACCATCTGTTCATTTTCGAAGGCACAGTATACATTCTCCCAATTTTCCTCTGGACCAATCCACCAAAATACTACCTTCTTGCCCTTTGTAACAGCTTGATAAAAATCACCTAATAATGGCATATCCGCTTGTTGAAAATTTCTAATTACAGTTGAACGCATCATCCTATTATCTCCTTTATTAAAAATTCAGATATTTTTAGCAAGTAAAATATTTCTTTTACCATAAGCTCCCGTATCCTACCTGGCCTTTTTTATGAAGGTTATTCTATCCTTATGTATCTTGAAAAGATAACCATTTTTTAATCATAAAACCCGAAAATCTTTCATACTTTCTCCAAGAATATAGTGGGAGAACCACACCAAATTCTGCTTCATAATAGCTACATTCATTCCTGGCTGGTCAGGACTATATGCCATTCCTTTGAAAATAATTAATTCTGTATCCACTTCCATATCCTTTAATCCTTGATATAGCTCATATGCATTGGGAGTTGGGACTCTTGCATCCCTTTCGCCATGTTGGATTAGAGTAGGAGTACAGGCTGATTTAATATATGTCATTGGTGATGTTTTAGCATAGATCTCTGGATCATTCCATGGATTATTTCCTAAATACATCCTGATAAAGTAAGGGATATCTGTATTTACATAATGGGTACTCCAATTAGTAATTCCACCTCCAACTGAAATAGCTTTAAATCTACTACTATATGTAGAACAGAAAGCTGATATATTTCCCCCGTTGCTCCATCCCATAACCCCTACTCTATCTTTATCTGCAATCCCTTTATCAACTAGTTTATCCACTCCAGATATAACATCATCGTAGTTAGCAATTCCCAGTTTTCGATAGTTTGCTTTTAAGAATGCATTCCCATAACCAGAACTTCCTCTGTAGTTTGGTTCTAAAACGATAAAGCCTTTTTCGATAAACTGTTCAATCGGATATTTCTCATTAAAACAGTCTGAAAATATCGGAAAGGATGCCCAAGCTGGACCACCATGGATGACCACTAATAAGGGATATTTTTTATTTGCGTCAAACTCTGCTGGGGTTGATAAAACTCCCTCTATTTCAAAACCATCACTGCTTTGCCATGAGATGACTTCCCTGTTGCTTTTAAGCTTTCCTTTGAAAAAGCTATTTTCATTCGTTATTTTTTTATTGTCTAAATAGATTTCAAAGGTTTCATTTGTCATAGCCTTATTATAGGATAGATGATTTCCATCCCTTGTTATCGAAGCTTCCATGATAAAGCTGTCTGCTTTTTCGCTTAACATTTCCACAGTGCCATTCTCAGATAACAATCCAATAAGATAATTCGTTTTATTCTGCCATCTAATTAAAATACCTTTAGCTGTCCACCGTAATGGAATAACCGTACTATCAAAGTCTGTTAAAGGCTGAATTACCTCACCATTATTCATATCATAGATCTCTAGTGTACTGTCTTGTATATGGGTCTTATAGTAATCCCTCTCCCTAATGCTTGCTGAGTAACATATTTTGCTGCCTTCAGGAGAAACGCAAACGCTCCCTCCCAATAACTTATCTATATTCAGCTTTTCTAGCTCTCCAGCTTTAATATCTAGTATGTATAGCTCTCCATTCATATAATCTTCCATATTTGGGCTTGGTGCAGCCATAAAGACAATCTTATTCCCATCATTTGAAATATCAAATTCATGGATATGAAAATCCTTCCCATCAGTTAGTTGATAAACAACGCTATTTTGGTATTCAAATTTATCATCTTGTATCACTTGTTCTATTTCAATGTAATATAAACAATTATTCTCGTATTCCTTACCTACATGATGGAAATCTCCATATCGTTCCTTACGTTTCTTTATCGCCTCCGATTCTTTTGACTGTGCAACATAATAAAACCCCTTGCCAGTAGGCTCCCATTTAAAATTGCTGACTCCTTCGTTTTCATTAGTAATTTGAACCCCACTATCACCATCTATTGATTTAACAAAGATTTGATTTTTCTTATTATCTCCGTCACCAACTGGGCTGAGGTATGCGATATTTCTAGAATCTGGGGACCATAAAGGGTCTGTACTAACTATATTCCCAGTTGTTAATGGGTAACACGGCCCTTTATCTTTTTCATATATCCAAACATGATTTCTATACTTATTGTCTTTCCAGTTAGCTGTCCTCTTGACAAAAACTACGTTTTTTCCATTATCACTTATACTTGTACCTGATAAGGCTGGTAATGATATAATTTCTTCTATACTTAGATATGTTTTTTCATTCATCTTCATTCATACTTCCCCTCGTAACTATAAACAAATAGGGTATAATCAAAAAATTAATTTCTTGTAATTGTGCATCAAGCTCGTGATGATGTAACTTTGTAAGGATTCTCATTTACTTTCAAGACCTTACTCATTTTCTTTCCCCTTCGCCGATTTTATTACTCTAGAATATAATTGGACCTTTTACTATAAAACTCCTTTATTTACTTTATTCTGTATCAAAATCTACGTTTCAATAGTTCAAACTGAACGAACTGAAAGGGAAATTTCGCCAACTGGTCTATTTACTTGAATAAGACCAATACCTCAACCTCATTTCTTGCAATTTCATAAGCACCTTTACTCATCTCCATTGTAATCTTCAAAGTTATTGCCTCATCTGTCTTTTTATAACTATAACAACACAAAAAATGGCAGCTGAGTTTTAGCAATATTATTAGCAAAACACTTACAGTTAATCGTCAATGATTACGCCTACTCATAAACTGCCTTCCTCCCTATCTTGCGCAAAATTTTAAAAAATTTCAGTGAAGAAAATTTCATTATTAATCATTACAAAAAACCGTTCCCCACATTGTGAGAAACGGTTGATATTACGTTATTATTCACGTTAAAATTACTGTTTGATACTAAAAGTTGATACCGGTGGTCGGGGTCGAACCGACACTCCAGAAGGAACACGATTTTGAGT
>NZ_JALDXW010000054.1:0-20579 GCF_032154635.1 Cytobacillus sp.
AACATAGTGTCCAATCAAATCGTTCCGCAACTTTTTTTGGCTTATTCATTTACCATGCACCTATTTCCGTTCAATTCCTTTGCTCTCATCGTAACAAAGAAAAAATAGCCTTTCAATGTATTTCGGTTTCCTTTTCAGTAAAATTAATCTCATAATATAAGACGTAAAAAGGTGAGAGATGGTTTCCTAAATTTATTACATCAAATGATTAATAAACATTGTGGCAATCCCAAAATAGGTGACAAGTGAGAAAATATCATTCAAGGTTGTAATGAGCGGCCCAGATGCCACTGCAGGATCAATCTTCAAACGATAAAGAATGATTGGAATAATTGTCCCTGCAAGTGTTCCGATGATTAATGTCAGAAACAGCGAGCTGCCAACTACTGCTCCTAAAACAGCACTTCCTTGCCAGAAAAATGCAATCAAAGAAATAAGAACTCCACAAACAATTCCAATGATTAAACTAACAAGAAACTCCCTCATAATGAGTTTAAAAATGACATGTTTGTTAATGTCATTCGAAACGAGCCCTCTGACAACAACTGCTAATGATTGAGTACCTGTATTTCCTGTCATTCCCGAAATCATTGGCATAAAGAAAGCAAGAGCAACCACCTTTTGCAGAGTATCTTCATACCCGCTAATAATACTGCCGGACACAATTCCTATAAATAATAATAATATCAGCCAAGGAAGCCTTCGATAGGCAGCTACAAAAGCCTTGGTTTCAAAGTCAATTGATTTACCCGAAGCTGAGAGTTTCTCAATATCTTCATTTGCTTCTTGGATGACGACATCGATAATATCATCAACTGTCGCAATCCCCATTAAGACATTTTCGTCGCTTACAACAGGAATAGCGAGAAAATCATATTTTTCAACCAGTCTAGCTACTTCTTCCTGATCGGTAGTAACAGTTACTGAAATTACACGCTCATACATCACATTTCGAATGGGTTCATCTGGTTCTGCAATTAGGAGATCTCGATAAGAAACAACCCCAACAAGCTTCCTGTCCTGGTCGATCACATATAAATAATTAATTGTTTCAGCAAATTCAGCAAAGGACTTCAGCTTTCCAACTGCTTCAATGACAGTATAGTAATCCCTAATCCACACAAAGCGGTTTGTCATTAATCGTCCGGCTGTTTCAGGGGGATACTTCATAATATCCTGGACAATGTCTGATTCACTTTTCTTCATCCCGGAAAGAAGAGAGGCGATTTTTTCTGGTGATAAATCGTCTAAGAGAACAGCTAAGTCGTCGTTGTCCATTAAATCAAGGACTTTCCCTGTCTTTTCAAACCCTAGTTTATTTAATACTTCAAGCTGCCGATCCTTATTCAGCTCTTCGAGTAAGTCAGCAATCAGATCTATATTCATAAATAGTAAAAAGCGAGTTTTATGCTTTTCCGGCAGGTTTTCGTAAATATGTGCAATATCATATGGCTGCAGTTCATCGAGAATTAATTCAAAATCTCTTTTCTTATTCTCTTTTAATGTTTTTATAATGTGAAGAGTAATCTGATTTTCAGTCATGCTTTGTATCAAACTTCTCACACTCCTTCCGCCGGATCTTTATTTATATTATAATGCCACGCTTATTATAAAAAATTTTACCGCGGAATAAAATGTGTTATGGTTAATATAAATAAAAATATTCATTATTAGATTTATAATAAGCTATACTTTGGTATGATCATTATTATTAGTTACTTAAATGTACGGAGGTTTCACCATTGAAAAAGAGGAATCATGGGGTTCGTGATATTATTTATATTCATATAAATGAACGTGAACACTATACAATTACTTATGGTATTGAGTTTGCCCAGTTTGCCCAGTCGTTGTTTGCCACGCTAAATAATCTCCTGCTGCTGAAACATCGTTATGAAGATGGGGATTTTAATATGCATACCTTGCATGAGTTTGTGCCAAAAGAAAAATTGAAAAAACTTATGGAAGAGGATGTCTATGGGTATGGTGACTTTTGCTGGATTGATTTTGAGGAGGAAGAGGCATTAAATGAACTGCCTAGTCAGGCGATAGCTGAACTGCTTTACCTTGGTCATTTGAAAGAGCATTTAAAGCTGCCTTTTTATAATCATCTAAGCAATCGCTATGTTTATTTAGCTCATGATGATGGTTGGTACAATAAGACGTATTACCGTGATTTCAGTGATTTTTATTCCTTATTAGGTGAAGTCATTCCCGAAAAAATGGGGCAGACCAAGGTTGAAAAGACGTTGTTTGGGTTAAAGAAAAAAAGGTCGTATCCCACGATATCAAGTGATATCCTTCGATTGTTGAAACCAATGATGAGAGAGGGCGCACTTCTTTCAGTTAAAGATATCGAACAAAATCGTACAAGAATAGAAATACCTATTTGGACGATTGGAGACTTCTCAAACATGGACGATATGTGCGAGGAATATGAGAATATTATAAAGGAACCTTGTGATGCCAAGCTTGTTTTTGATAAAAAGTCACGAGAATGGAAAATTTACGGCCGATAATGAAGGGAGATTGCCCCTTTAACTCATGTATAGCAGCTAAATTTATTATATTCGCCGTTCTCTCGACTTTATTGGACAAAATCATAAATTTATTCGCCAATACTAAAAATTATCGTGTATAATCGAAATTAGCGGAAAATTTCATACATATTTAAAGATAGGTGTCTTTCAATGTATTGAAGACTTAAAAGGGAAGTTGGTGTAATTCCAACGCGGTCCCGCCACTGTAAATGAGAGCTTACTGCAATGACCACTGTACGAGCATGTATGGGAAGGTGCAGAAAAGCAATGACCATGAGCCAGGAGACCTGCCTGATCTTTTTTCACCACAACCTACGAGGATAGGAGGTGTTTGACTGGATTCATACCTTTTTGAAGATATGCCTATTCAAACATCTCCATATCAATTGTGGAGATGTTTTTTCAATTATAGGAGGAAAGATAAAATGAAAAAGCTTTATTCACTATTATTTGCACTCTTGCTGGCAATTGGTTTGTTAGCTGGATGTGGAGAAAGTACAGACAATCAAAAAGTAAACGAAAATACCTCAGGTGAGGAAACACAAGCACCAAAAGAAGAACAAGCATTTCCAGTCACGATAAAAGATGCGCTTGATAATGAAGTGGTTATAGAAGAAAAACCAGAAAGAATTGTTTCCTTGATTCCAAGTAATACGGAGATTACGTTTGGATTAGGTTTAGGAGAACAAGTCGTTGGAGTGAATGACTACGATAACTACCCTGAGGAAGTAAATGAAATCGAAAAGATTGGCAGTATGGAATTTAATGTAGAGAAAATTATTTCGCTAAAACCCAATCTTGTTCTCGCTCATGCTTCAAGTGCACATAATTCAGTTGAGGGCCTCCAACAGCTTAGGGATGCTGGGATTACGGTACTGGTTGTAAATGATGCGAAGAACTTCGATGAGGTGTATCAATCGATTGAAATGATTGGTACAGCAAATGGTGTAAAGGATAAGGCAGAAGCTCTTGTTGCTGAGATGAAGGGAAAACTTGAAGAAATAAAGGCAAAAGCACAGGAAATAAAAGCGGAGGATCAGAAAACCGTTTTTGTTGAAGTAGCACCTGCTCCAGAAATTTTTACTCCTGGTAAAAATACGTTTATGGACGTCATGCTGGAGACGATTAATGCGAAGAATATTGTAACGGAAGATGGCTGGCTTCCAATGGACCCAGAAGCAATTATTGAAAGAAATCCGGATGTAATCATTACAACTCACGGATATTATACAGAAGACCCAGTTGGAAATGTAACAAGCAGAGATGGCTGGCAGGATATCACCGCTGTGAAGAATAAGCAAGTCGTGGATGTAGATTCTGATATGGTTACCCGCACAGGCCCAAGGCTTGTTGAAGGAGTAGAGGAACTTGCAAAAGCTGTTTACCCTGAAGTATTTAAATAATAAGTTCGTTGCTTACTTGATTGCCGCAGCATTTCTAATCATTGCGATGCTGCTTGGGATATCCATAGGAACAGTCTCGGTTCCGGTGATGGACATTATTAAAATTATCGGTACAGAAATTTTCCGTATCGCAACAAATGAAAATATAGATCCTATGTATTCGAATATTGTTTTAAATATTCGTCTGCCAAGGGTTATTTTAGCAGGTTTAGTTGGGGCGTCTCTTGCAATTGCGGGAGCCGCCTTTCAAGGTTTATTAAGGAATCCTCTTGCTGATCCTTATACATTGGGTGTTTCCTCTGGGGCATCAGTTGGGGCGGTATTGACGTTATTTTTTAGTATTTCGCTTCCTGTTGCAGGCATGTTTACCCTGCCATTATTTAGTATTCTCTTCGCATTTATTACTATATTTCTTGTGTTAATTTTTGCTCGCCAAATTGACCGTTCAATGAAAGTGGAAACGATCATCTTAACAGGTATTATATTTAGTTCCTTTCTTGGCTCGCTTATTTCCCTTATGATTGCGCTTACAGGCGAGGAATTACGGCAAATCATCGGCTGGCTGCTTGGCAGTGTTTCCATGAGGGGCTGGGCATATATTAAAATTATCTTTCCTTTCTTTATTGTTGGTTCGCTGCTTTTGCTTATAAACAGCAGGGAATTGAATGCGATGTCTTTTGGAGAAGAGAGAGCACAGCATATTGGTGTAAATGTCCAAAAAAGAAAAATGACAATATTAATTGCAGGCTCTATTTTAACAGGGGCTGCTGTTGCGGTTTCAGGAACAATTGGGTTTGTTGGACTTGTCATTCCGCATTTAACAAGGCTGTTATGGGGACCAGATCATAGGCATTTATTGCCGCTTTCCATTTTAACGGGGGGAGGCTTCCTCATTCTTGCTGATCTTGTGGCCCGCACGATTATTTCTCCTACTGAACTGCCAATTGGTGTAATTACAGCACTAATTGGAGCACCGGTATTTGGGCTTATTTTGATGAATAGAAGAAAGGAAAGAAGAGGATAGATGATGCTAAGTGTAGAGCAATTAACGGGCGGATACTCTAGTGATTCGGTTTTAAAAAACATCTCCTTTGAATTGGAACAGGGTGAATTGTTCGGAATCCTAGGACCTAATGGCAGCGGGAAAACAACATTATTAAAAATGCTCAGCGGGATTCTTCCTTTTTCCAAAGGAACGATTCTATTGAAAGGAATCCCTATTAAAGCGTATACGGCCAAGGAATTAGCGAAAGTAGTTGCTGTTCTGCCTCAGCATACAGCTCAGAGCTTTTCTTATACAGTTAAGGAAACGGTTTCGCTTGGCAGATATGCACATCAGAAGGGCTGGTTTCAAACATGGTCCAGTGATGATGAAAGAATTGTGAGACAAGTAATGGAACAAACGGGTGTCGCCCAGTTTGAAGATCATCTTATTCATGAGCTATCAGGCGGTGAAAGACAGCGCGTTTATCTTGCTCAAGCACTAGCCCAGGAACCGGAAATTTTGCTGCTTGACGAACCGACGAATCACCTGGATCTTTCTTTTCAGAAAGAATTGCTTGATTTGTTGAAGGAATGGACGAAGGTCAGGGGACTAACTGTTATTTCCATCTTCCATGATTTGAATTTGGCTGGTCTATATTGTGATCGGCTGCTGCTATTAGAAAATGGCGAAATTAATATTAACCATATACCAAATGAAGTCCTTCGTGAGGAGAGAATTAGAAAGGTCTATCAGACAAAAATTCAGAAGCATCCCCATCCGAAAGTACCAGCACCGCAAATGGTGCTGCTCCCGGAAGAAATTTCTGGGGAAAAAGAAAGTTTGACAATTGATGAATCCTTATTAGAAGTATCGAAAGAATATATTGCGCTCAAGTGTCCGATTCCGCTTCGAACCATGTCTTCTGGAGTGGTCGGATCTGGAACGGGCTGGCATCAGTTTTTTGTAAATAGGCATGTAGATAAGGATTATGATTGCAGTGATCATCGAAAAGAAATGGTCAATTATTTAAAATCCCATTACTTTGAACCCGGGGAAACAGTTGGGATGATGACAGCCGTTTATCCTGAGGATGTAAGTTATCAACTTTATCAGGCGGATGGTTTTTCTGTTTTTATTGTAGTGACAGCAGGAGTAGGAAATGCGATTGATGCAGCAAGAAGCGAGGAGCATACCTTTAATAAGATACCTGGAACAATTAATACCTGGGTATTTGTAAATGGAGAACTTTCAGAAGAAGCCTTCATTCAAAGCATTATGACGGCTACTGAAGCGAAGGCGAAAGCGATGCATGATTTAGAGGTAATGGACGCGGTAACAGGAACAATTGCTACAGGAACCTCAACGGATAGTATATTAATAGCGGCGACTCAAAATGGGCAAAAACAAGACTATGCTGGAACGATTACACCACTAGGGCAATTGATTGGAAAAGGCGTCTACGAACGCACAATGAAGGCTATCCAAAAGTCTAGAAAAAGGAATAAGAAATGATTACTTGCCATCTATTTGCTATTACATTTGCCTGTATACTCGATCGGATAATCGGGGATCCAGAGAATTGGCCGCATCCGGTTCGCTGGATCGGTTCGATGATATATAAGCTAGAGAAAAGCTGGAACAGGGGAGCTTCACGAAGAACGAAAGGAATGGGGATGCTGCTAACAGTGTTGCTTATTGTGGGTGGAATGACCTTTCTAATTGTTCGTTTATTTTATTGGATTCATCCGCTTGCTGGAATCGTGGCAGAAGGGATTCTGATCTCAACTGCTATTGCCCAGAAAAGCTTGAAAGAGGCCGCTCTTTCCGTATACGCCCCGTTAAAAAAAGGGGATATGGATGAGGCAAGGGTGAAGCTATCTTACATTGTTGGGAGAGATACAGATCAGCTAGATGAGCCTGAAATCGTCAGGGGAGCCATTGAAACGGTTGCTGAGAATACAAGTGACGGGATTACAGCGCCATTATTTTGGGCTCTGATTGGCGGGGCGCCTTTTGCGCTGATGTACCGGGCAATAAATACGTGTGATTCCATTGTTGGTTATCGAAATGAAAAGTACCAAGAATTTGGCTGGGCCTCTGCTCGCATAGATGATGCTGTGAATTGGATTCCGAGCAGAATTACATCTATCTGTATGCTTGCCAGCAGTCAGCCGGAATATATGAGTGTCAGAGAGGCGTGGAAAATTGTCTGGCGTGATGCGAAGAGGCATCCAAGTCCGAATAGCGGCTGGGGGGAAGCAGCTGTTGCGGCAATCCTTGGCATTCAGCTAGGAGGCATTAATTATTATAAAGGCATCGTCTCTAACCGGGCAAAAATGGGTGACCCGATCGTTCTATTAGAAAAGAATCATATCCTTGAAGCGAATAAAATTGTTGCAAGAACGATTCCTATCTTTCTATTACTTCTATGGCTGGGAGGGATGATGATTGAAATGGCCTGCACATGGGGCTAACCCGCAATATTTATTTGATGCATTACAAATCCCGATGCCTGACAAACGGATAGATTTTAGTGCAAATATTAATCCTCTTGGTCCTCCGCCGATTTTGAAGGAAAACTGGCATCAGCTTTTTGATCATATAAGCGACTATCCCGATCCAAATGGAAATCGATTAAAGAGAATGCTTGCTAGAAGGGAAGGAATGGAGGAAAGTCAAATTCTGATTGGAAATGGCGGTGCCGAGATTATCTCGCTGATCGGCAGAATGCTTGCTGGGAAAAGAATTGTAATTGTTCAGCCAGCTTTTTCAGAATATGAGGAGGCGTGCAGGATCAACGGTTGTACAATTGATTACCATCAATTGAAGCCAGATAGCTGGGAGTGGCAGGAAGGAATAGCTTCTAAGCTGAAAAATGCAGATGCGCTGTTTTTTTGCAATCCGAGTAATCCAACAGGTGTATTTTATCCAAAAACACGGGTGCTTGAATTAATCAAAGCATGTGCGGAAAATGATTGTCTGATGATTGTAGATGAAGCCTTTTATGATTTTCTCATCGATTATGACCCGATCGTTCCATACATCAATAAGTATCCTAACCTTCTTATTATTCGCTCGATGACAAAAATGTTTGCGATTCCAGGCTTGCGCCTTGGCTATATAATGGCAACTCCATCTGTGATTGAGAAGCTATCGGTTTTTCAGCCTCATTGGAGCATGAATGCGCTGGCGCTGAAAGCTGGAGAATGGTGTCTTGAAAGTGAATCGCATATAAATGAAACAAGAGGCATGATCCAGCAGGAGCGTGAGCGGCTGTTTATATTTTATCAAGAAATGGGTTTTCAATTTTCCCCTTCTCAAATAAATTTCTATTTACTAAAGGACCCTGCTATTAAGGAGCAGTTGCCACTGTTTCAGTTTTTAATTAAGAGAGGCGTTATTCCAAGGCATACTATGAACTTTCCAGGCCTTAATGGCGAGTGGCTAAGGTTTGCAATTAAAGGCTCTAAAGACAATAGTCAATTAATGGAGGCGATTGAAGAATGGCGAAGCAGTCATCTTTAATCTTTATAAGCGGGGGCGTTCGAAGCGGGAAAAGCAGTTTTGCAGAAAGGCTTGCTGCTAACATAGCCAATCAAAAAAAGGGAAGTCTTCATTATATAGCTGCAGGGCAATCGAGTGATCCAGAAATGGAGGAAAGAATTGCCCGTCATCAAAAGGATCGCTCTAGGAGCGGGCTAAATTGGCAGACATGGGAGCAGCCAAAAGATTTAAAGCGGCTTTCTAATGCCTTTTCTTCTAATGATGTTGTTCTTCTGGATTGTGTAACGACATTATTAAATAATGAGTTCTTTACAGCTGATAGAGAATGGGAACATCCAGTTTATCAAAGTAAGGTAAAGGAATCGATTTTCCAAGGCATACAATTGATTTCTGAAACCTGTCATACACTGATTGTCGTTAGCAATGAAGTGTTAAATGAGCCGATCGGGAAGAATGCCCTTGTCTTTGTATATACGAGGATACTTGGAGAGCTTCATCAGCTGTTAGTAGCAGAGGCCAAGCAAGCTTATTTGGTAGAGGCAGGGATTCCGATGCAAATGAAAGGAACGAAAAGAACATGAAAGGAATTATGATTCAAGGGACAGCATCTGATGTAGGAAAAAGCCTGATTGCAACTGCCATTTGCCGGGTTTTCGCTAAGGAAGGCTATAAGGTAACCCCGTTTAAATCTCAAAATATGTGCAATTTCTCTTATATTACGAAGGATGGCAAAGAAATTGGGCGCGCACAAGGAATTCAAGCAGAGGCAGCGCAAACGGCTGCTACGGAATGGATGAACCCTATTTTGCTAAAGCCGAGGCCGGGGCACCTTTCGGAAATTATCTTATTGGGGGAGACTTTAGAAACAATTACTGGAAGCAGCTATCGTAATGCCTATTATGAAAAGGGACTTAAGGTGATAAAGAACTCTCTCGAGAGATTAAGTGAGGATTATGAAATCGTCATTATTGAAGGTGCAGGAAGTCCAGTTGAGATTAATTTAAATGATAAAGAATTAGCTAACATGAAAATTGCCGAAATGGCTGACGTACCGGTGGTATTAGTAGCTGATATTGAAAGAGGGGGCGTTTTCGCGAGCATAATTGGCACGTTAGAACTTCTTTCTTCAAGTGATAGGAAAAGAGTGAAAGGCATCATTATTAATAAGTTCCGTGGTGAACGCACACTTTTCGAGGACGGAGTCAAGTGGATCGAGGAAAAGACAGGGATTCCCATCCTTGGGGTACTTCCCCATATGGAGAACCATTCGATCCCGATTGAGGATTCCTTATCGATGGCAGGACAGGAAAATGCTGATTATCATGCTGTGGAACAGGTGGAGGATCAGCGGTATGATGCTCTTGCTGCACATTTGCTTGCACATCTTGATTGGGAAAAGCTGAATGAGATTATATTTAGCTGGGGTATTAATAATGAAATGGCTTAAAGGATTATTAATTAATTTTCAATTTTTTACCTCCATTCCTGTTCCAATCGAATTGCCAATGGATAAGGATCATCTTGAAAAGGCAATTAAGACGTTTCCGCTACTAGGTTTCATACAAGGTGGGATCTATGCGTTGCTGTTTTATGCGGTTCTGCATTGGACGCCGTTTTCAATTTTAACGGCAGCGTTGGTACTTTGGCTTGCAGGAATCATAATCACTGGCGGAATTCATCTGGATGGCTGGATGGATACGAGTGATGCTTTTTTTTCATATAGGGATCGAGAGAAAAGGCTAGAAATTATGAAAGACCCAAGAACAGGTGCATTTGGTGTTCTTTCTGTCATTGTGTTGCTTGGTACCAAATTCTTCTTTATATATGAAATTACACAGAAGGTTCAGCCTGAAACATTTCTTTTCATTGCGGCCATCCCTTTTTTCAGCAAAATGGGAATGGGTGTCTTACTTTTAAAGGTCAAAGCCGCAAAAAAAGAGGGGTTAGGCACGTTATTTAAACATGCATCAAATAAGAGAACCCTTTTTATTTATCCGGTTTATGTTAGTTTGCTTTTTGTTGCTATGGGCATTTTTTTTAATCAAATTTTATTTGGAATCATTGTTTTCACGAGCGTATCCGTACTAGTCGTGCTTATTCTATCTAAAAAAATTATTAGCTGGTTTGGGGGCATGACAGGGGATGTATTAGGGGCGAGTGTCGAAGGGATGGAGTTTGTGCTATGGATGATACTGTGGCTATTGCATTATTTCGCCATGGGCTGACGGAAGCAAATAAGCGTCAGGTCTATCTTGGCTGGACGGACTCACCGCTTTGTACTATAGAAAATGAGAAACTGGTTAGCTGTAAAGGAAACTATGAGCGTATTTTTTCAAGTGATTTAGGCAGATGTCTTCATTCGGGAAAACTCCTTTTCCCAGCCAATGACCCAGTACAATTATTCGAACTGAGGGAGATGCATTTTGGAGAATGGGAAGGAAAAACCTATGCTGATTTAAAGGATGATTCCTTTTATCAGAAGTGGCTAGATGCTCCGTTTACAGTTAAACCACCTAAAGGAGAGTCCTTTGCGGAATTTTCCCGGAGAGTGGAAAGTGGATGGGAGAAGATCATTGAAAGGATAATGGAAGAGGATATTCATCGATCTGCAGTTATGACTCATGGCGGGGTTATCCGTTACTTTTTAACAAAGCATGCTCCTTATGTGAAGGACTTTTGGGAATGGGACATTTCACATGGCAAAGGATATGAGCTGATTTGGACGCGCGATGGATTAAGGAGGGGTGAGCGATGCATTTTGTTACAGGAGGTGCCTTTAATGGCAAGTCAAAATGGGTGAAGCAACACTACGAGCTATACGCTGCTCCTCATTTGTGGGTTTCTGCCTATCAAGGCAATTCTGTTCCGGAGAATACAGAAAGCTGGCTGGAATTAGTGATCCTTGAAGGGCTTGAAATATGGGTACAGGAATGGAACAGTCAGCTAGTCATCCATGAGAGAAGAGAAAAATGGCGCGAGCTATTGCAAAGCTGGGTTCAATGGGAGAAAGAAGCAGAGCATAGAAAACTAATTTTAATCGGATCGGATATTTCAAAAGGAATTGTGCCTATGTCTGCCGAAGAACGTAACTGGCGGGATGTAACTGGCTGGGCCTATCAGGATACTGCGAGGATGGCAGAGAAGGTTAACTTAATCTGGTATGGTATTAGCCAAAAAATAAAATAAAAGGGGAATGGATGATGAAAATTTATACGCGTACCGGGGATAAAGGAAAAACGAGCATTATTGGTGGAAGAGTAGATAAGGATGACATTCGGGTAGACGCATATGGGACAGTTGATGAGGTAAACTGCTTTGTTGGACAGGCGATGACACAATTAGATCCAGCTGTTTTTCAAGATGTTCTGGAAGACTTGGAGAAAATTCAGCATGAACTATTCGATTGCGGTGGGGATTTAGCGAATGTAACCAAAAATCGTGAACTGAAATTAACAATGGAAGCGGTAGAGTATTTAGAGAAAAGAATTGATGCCTTCATTGAAGAGGCACCAAAGGTTGAGCGATTTATTTTACCGGGTGGCACATCTGCCTCTGCTTCCATTCATATCGCAAGAACCGTTACGAGAAGAGCGGAAAGATTAGTTGTTTCCCTAATGAAGGCAGATCCTGGCGTTTCAGAGGTTTCATTAAAATTCATTAATCGCTTATCTGATTATTTCTTTGCCCTTGCAAGAGTCATTAACTTCCGTTTGAATACGAGAGATGTTGAGTATATTCGCAGTGCAAAGGTTTTTCGTGAGGGGAAGCGTAAGGAGGATAAATAAATGAAATCAAAAAAAATGGCTTTAATTAGCCTGCTTGTTGCGCTGACTGCTATTGGGGCTGCCATAAAAATTCCAGCTATAATCGGTAGTGTGGCATTAGATGCTTTTCCGGCTTTGCTTGCAGCGGCTCTTTTAGGTAGTCCTGCTGGAGCCATTGTCGGAGGAATGGGGCATCTGCTGTCTGCGCTTATAGGCGGCATGCCGCTAGGTCCGCTGCATTTTGTCGTTGCCATTGAAATGGCCTTTCTAGCATTTATTTTTTCACTTCTTTATCGGAACGGGAAAAGGTGGCAGGCAGGAATTCTCTTTATTTTAGGGAACACATTTGCGGCACCGCTGCCATTTTTATTTTTAATGGGTAAAGCCTTTTATTTATCTATCGTCCCGTCACTTTTTATAGGTTCTGTTTTAAACACAGTAATCGCCTTACTCATCATTCCACGGCTTTCTCCCATAATAGAATTAATGATATCTAAGGAGAGGGCAAGCCAATGAGGGATGTTCTGCATATCCCTTTTAATAGTGAAGAATCTGTTGTTATTGCGAGTGATAATAGCGGGGCAATCGGTTTGAAAGCGGAAGATGCTGTAAAGGTCCCTTATGAAATGGTTTCGTATTACTCCTTTCGGGTGGCAGTTATGGAATGTATGGCGGCAGGAGCGGATCCTTTTGCTGTTACATTGCAGAATTTTTGTGGTGAAGAGGCATGGCAGGCATTGATGGCTGGGATTAAGAAGGGACTTTCAGAACTTGAGCTGGATCGAGTTCCAATAACGGGAAGCACGGAAAGTAATTTTACTTTGAGTCAGTCAGCAATAGGAATGACTGTTCTTGGGAAAATGAGGGAGAATATGAGTGAGTCTATGTTCTCGGAAGAAACGAGGGTGGCTGTAATCGGTGTTCCGCTAGTAGGGAATGAATTAGTGGAAAGAGAAGAGGAAGCTGCACCATTGTCGTTGTTTAAGAAAATTTGTGCGCTGCCAGATGTTGTTACCTTGCCAGTCGGATCAAAAGGCATCTTATTTGAATTGAATCGCTTATTTTCAAATAAAGTATTTGCCGCGCATGAGATTGATACGAACTTGGACCTTCTTAAATCATCTGGTCCATCTACTTGCTTTATCGCAACTTATCCTGAAGGAAAAAAGGATGAAGTAATGTCTCTAGCGGGTCGATATTTTTATGAGTTAAGGGGTTAGTATGCTAAATTTATATATCATTAGACATGGTGAAACAGAATGGAATAAAGAAAAAAGAATGCAAGGACGTCTCGATTCGGATTTGACGGAGAAAGGCAAGAATGATGCGCTGTTATTAGCTGAAAGGCTGAAGGATACTGATTTTGAGCGAATTATTTCATCGCCTAGTCAGCGAACGATGAATACAGCTAAGTATGTTTGTGGGAAAAAACATATTCCGATAGAAACGGATGAGCGCTTAATGGAAATTGATTTAGGCGCTTGGCAAGGGAAAACAGAGACTGAAATTAAGTCTCTATATCCAACACAATACGACATGTATTGGAACAAGCCTTCTATGTATGAAAATCCAGATGGAGAGAGATTTATAGACGTGATGAATCGGTTTGATAGCTTTTTAGAAGAGCTAGTAGAAACAACTCCTTCAGGCAATATGCTTGTCGTTACTCATGGGGTCGTTCTTAAAACACTCTACCTGCTCTGTCGAAATGCGCCAATTGATCAGCTCTGGGAACCGCCTTTTATACATGGGACAAGCCTTACGATTGTTAGGCTTCATAATGGAAAGAAAGAGCTTATACTGGAAGGATGCATGGCTCATTGCCGTTAGACTCGCTTGTAATGGAGAGGGTCTTTTTTTATTATTTTAATGCTCAGTGGCCCGTAAATTATTGTAAGTGGCCGATTAAAATGGAAATTTGGCCTGTAACCTTATCATGGAAAATGAAAGCTGCGGTCACTGATCGGGAGAAAAAGCCTGCAAAAATGCAGGCTTGCCACATTTAGATTATTCCTATTAGAGAAAACATATCTAGCAGTTTTGCTCCTCCCATTCCTCTCTCAAAATTCCCATTCGAATAGAATCATAGTATTCCCCATTGTACAACCGGCATTTTCTCAACCGAGCTTCCAGCTTCATCCCGATTTTTTCAGCAGCACGCATCATCCTTTTATTGCCTGACCATGTCGTGATCCCAACTCTAACTAATGGAAGCGAGGAAAAGAGATGCTCAACCCAGAGGGTTAGGGCGTCCGTTCCATAGCCGCCACTCCAATACTGCGGATCATAGATAACAATTCCCGCCTCCAGCCAATTGGATTCGCGGTGCTCCCAATAGTAGCTGACTATCCCAATTAATTCTCCATTGACTTCTATCGCCATTCTTGGTACCGGGTCTTCGTCTGGAATCTTGATAAAATCCTTTCTAAAATCTTCATATTCTTTAAAAACAAGAGGAAAATAGGGTGCATCCCACTTTTTCCATTCTGGATTTTCCGTTCCATAAATATAATCCCATAGCTGTTTTAAATCATCGTCCAAAATAGGACGTAAAGTTACTTTTCTTCCTGTAAGTATTTTTGTCATATGATCGCTCCTATCTATAAAATTATTGTATCAACATCTATTTGAATGTTGTAAATATTTGCATTAAAATGGTAGAAAACTAGTTAGGTGATTGCAAATGTACTATCTTTTAATAGAGAATTAGTAACCGAATAAGAGGTCCTCCTACAAGGATACGACTAAAATCCACAGAATCGGAGGAATAGAGATGACGGAAAGTTATTTTCAATTTTTACTAAAACAGGTCGATACACCGTTTGAAGGATGGGATTTCTCGTATATTTCAGATACTGGTAGGGTAGCTACTGAGCCATTTCCTTGGAGTTATACGAATTGGGTTTTAAAAGAGCTGTTTCATTCAGAAAGCATGCTTGATATGGGCACTGGTGGAGGAGAATTTCTTTCTAAATTGCTTCCGCTTCCAAAAATGACAGCTGCAACGGAACGCTACAAACCTAATATTCCGATTGCAAGAAAAAGGCTCAATCCATTAGGGGTTAAAGTTTATGAGGTTGAGGATGATTCCAAGCTGCTGTTTAAAGATGAACAGTTTGATCTAGTTATCAATCGCCATGAGTCCTATTCACCAGACGAAGTGAATCGGATTCTTCAGCATAAAGGGATATTTATTACCCAGCAAGTCGGTGGAACCGATAATTTACGACTGAATGAACTCCTTGGCGCACCAATGGATTTTGGCTATGCAGAGTGGCAATTAGCAAAGGCTGTCGAGGATATTAAAGCGGCTGGTTTTACAATTTTAGAAAAAAAAGAGGCACATCCGTTTACAAGATTTTATGACGTAGGGACGATCTGTTACTACTTAAAAGCTATTCCTTGGCAGATTGATGACTTTTCAATCGAAAAGTATGAAAAACAGCTTTACAATATCCATAAAATAATTGAACAAAAAGGATATATAGAGGTAAAGTCTGATCGTTTCATTATTAAGGCAGTAAAAAATAGCTAATAAAAATCGTGGTTGAGTGTAAAATCTAAAAGTTTTACACTCTTTTCTTTTAAAAATAAATCGGCGGTTTGTTTTATTGAACAAGCCTTTATGTGCGAAGCAATTACCAGTGAAGTGAAAATAAGCAGGCCGATATTTACATTTCTTTGTTGAAAATATTTGAAAAAACATAACAAAGAACAAATGTTCTTATGTTAAAATAGGAAGTAACATAGACATAGGAGGGCTCTTGTATGAACTCAACAAATAAGGTCAATTTGCAATTATATAAAACCGAATACTTTGAATCGTTAAGTCAGTTTGAACTACCTAAAGAACAAGAACAATTTACTGCACTACCTATTCATTCACTGGAAATGACTCATGAGCGGCACCCGATCGTCATTTTAAACAATAATGAACCGGTTGGTTTTTTCGTACTTCATTCAAGTGACCGGGTAAAAGAGTATTCTGATAATCCGAATGCCATGTTGCTAACGGCATTTTCAATTAATCACGCTCATCAGGGAAAAGGATTTGCCAAAATGGGGATGGGGCAAATAAAGGTTTTTGTAAATCAAAGCTTTCCTGTGTGTGATGAGATTGTATTAGCAGTGAATAAAAAGAATGTGGCTGCCCAAAAACTTTATGAAAAAGTCGGTTATAAAGACACGGGCCGCAGAAAGATGGGGAAAATTGGCGAGCAATTGATATTAAGTTACCCTGTCGGAAATGATTTTGACAAGAAAGTGAAGATCAAAGGGTTAAATCATTTTTTATTTTCAGTTTCAAATTTGGAGAATTCGATCGATTTTTATCAAAACGTTTTTGGTGCAAAGCTTTTAGTAAAAGGGAGAAGTACGGCGTATTTTGATTTGAATGGGATGTGGCTTGCGCTGAATGAAGAAAAGGATATTCCTCGCAATGAAATTAGCCATTCCTATACACATATCGCTTTTTCAATTGAGGAAGATGATTTTGAGAAAGTATACGAGAAATTAAACCGATTACAAGTACATATCCTTAATGGCCGCCAAAGAGATGAAAAAGATAGAAAATCGATTTATTTTACGGATCCGGACGGTCATAAATTTGAATTCCATACAGGTACTTTAGAAGATAGACTGGCTTATTATCGGCAAGAAAAAAAGCATATGGAGTTTTTCGATTAAAAATGGTCTTAACAAAGCATAAATTGACAGGAAGCAATCCAGTACGGTTGTTATTATTTCATTAAGGAGTGAGCGATATGGGTTGGGTTGAATCGCTGCAGAAGGCTATTAACTATATGGAAGAACACATATTAGAAGATATATCAATGGAGAATATTGCGAAGCAGGCAAACACTTCTGAATTTCACTTTCAGCGTACTTTCGCGATTTTAACAGATGTCTCTGTTGGTGAATACCTTCGGCGAAGACGATTATCGTTAGCAGCTCAAGAATTATCCAATACGGATCACAAAATTATTGACCTAGCCTACAAGTATGGCTATGACACTCCTGAGGCTTTCTCAAAGGCATTTCGTAGGCAGCACGGGCTAACACCTAGTGAGGCAAGAAAGAACATTGGAAAGCTAAATTGTTATAACCGCCTGGTCATCCAGGTGAATCTGAGAGGAGCGGAACCGATGAGGTACAAAATTGTGGAAAGAGACAGTTTTCAAGTAGTAGGTATTAAAAAAGAGTTTTCCCTAATTAATGAGGAGAATTTAAAAGGAATCCCTAAAATGTGGGATGAAGTGAATGGGGATGGAACAGTTGAAAAACTCGCACGATTAAATAATGGGGAAATTAAAGGGATCCTAGGGGTGTGCGTGGATAAAAGATTAACACAATCCGAACAATCCATTGATTACTGGATTGCCGCAGAACATAAAGGAGAGGGATCCGCGGATTTCCTAGCACTAGACATCCCAGCATCGAAATGGGGAGTATTTGAGGTACATGGACCTATGCCAGATGCAATGCGAAAAGTATGGAAGCAAATTTTCTCAGAATGGTTCCCTTCCAATCAATATGAGCATGCAGGAACCCCAGAGTTGGAGGTTTATTCAGATGAAGATCCTTCAAGCCCGGATCTTTATTCTGAGATTTGGATTCCTTTAAAATAGTTACTAAGAGGAGCTGCTTATTAAATAGGTAGCTCTTTTTTTACTGCCAAAAAAAGGATTTGTATGGGATAAATAGAATTTATGAAGATAGTTTATTAAAAAGGGAGGGATTTGAGATGAATGAAAAAATTTTAAGAGTAGGGACCACCTATATTCCAGTCCAAAATATTAAGCGAGCAGCCAGCTGGTATGTTAGCAAACTAGGGGCTGAACTCAGCTACCAAGATGAGGATAAAGCCATTCTTAATTTTGCTAATCAAAGTTTCTTTCTGGTGCGAGCAAAAGAAAGAGAAACGGCTAATTTTTATGATTATAATGGTCAGAAGCGTTTTTCGCTTACGTTCGAAGTGAATGGATTATCTGAGTTAGCGGAATTACATAAGGAATTTCTTAAAAGTGAAATAAAAGTGGGAGAGATAGAAGATAGGGGCCATGCGGGAAGGAACTTTGTATTTAGTGATTTAGATGGCAATCTATTCGATGTATGGAGCGAGTTAAGCCCTATATTTAAGGAGAAATTTTCCATTTAATCATCTTATATTTGAACAGTAGAAGGAAGAGTAAAGCTTATTTCATTTGTATAGTAATGCTTATCTTGCAAATAATACTCCAGTAAGGTTAATTACGAATGGAGGGAGTACGATTTATTATGCAAGTGAGAGATGTCATGAGTACAAGTGTACAAAGTTGTTCCAATCAAGATGATTTAAGCACAGTTGCTTCTAAAATGCAGGCATTAAATATTGGATCACTGCCAGTTGTAGAAAACAATCAAGTAGTAGGAATGGTGACTGACAGGGATATGGTCGTTCGTGGTTTAACCAATGGAGCTCCAAATGATTCCATTCAAAGTGTTATGTCCAATAATGTCGTCACTGTGTCACCTACAGCATCTTTAGAGGAAGCGGCTCAGTTAATGTCTCAACACCAAATTCGTCGTCTGCCAGTTGTAGAGAATGGAAATCTTGTAGGGATGGTTTCTCTAGGAGATCTTGCGGTACGTGAGCAGGCCGACCAAAAAGCTGGACAAGCTCTTACTCAAATTTCAAAAAGTGATTTATCTTAAAGAGACACGATTAAGTGTCTCTTTTTTATTAATATAACTGTCCCCGCTTAATATTATTTGATGATTCATTTTACAATTTATAAAAGAAATATTTATACAGTAATAAAGAGAAAAAAAGAGGAAATTGAAAAAAAGTAACGAAGTTAGCGCTTTCATAGTGCTTGTCATTCTTCGTAAATATGTTATGATTCTATATGTTTTTAACGGTCCCGACTTTGATGCGAGTTCAAAGTCATTTTTTTTTGAAAAAATTTAAATGAGGTGTTTATTTGAAGATACTAACAACTAAAGAACAATGGTTTGGCAATATTAGAGGGGACATTCTTGCAGGAATTGTTGTGGCATTAGCCCTGATTCCAGAAGCTATTGCTTTTTCAATTATTGCTGGTGTGGATCCGATGGTAGGCTTATATGCTTCCTTCTGCATCGCGGTCACGATTTCCATTGTAGGTGGCAGACCTGGTATGATTTCGGCAGCGACTGGAGCAATGGCACTTCTAATGGTAACATTAGTTGCTGATCATGGGATGCAATATTTATTTGCTGCTACGATATTGACTGGTCTTTTGCAGATTTTATTTGGTGTGTTTAAATTGGCTCGTTTTATGAAGTTTATCCCTCGATCTGTTATGACTGGTTTTGTTAATGCATTAGCCATTTTAATTTTTATGGCGCAGCTTGAACAATTTGTTGGTGCAACATGGGTTATGTATGCATTGGTTATTGGCGCTTTAGCGATTATATATATTTTTCCAAGAATAACGAAGGCGGTTCCATCTCCATTAGTTGCCATTATCATTATCACTATTATTGCTATTATGACAAAGAGTGATGTAAAAACTGTAGGGGATATGGGCAATTTAACATCTGCTCTCCCCTCCTTTTTCATTCCAGATGTGCCATTAAATATAGAAACTTTGAAGATTATCTTTCCTTACTCATTGGCTCTTTCCATTGTTGGCTTGTTGGAGTCATTACTAACTGCGTCTATTGTAGATGATATGACGGACACAGAAAGTGACAAAAATCGTGAAACCCGGGGTCAGGGAGTAGCAAACATTGTTGCTGGTTTATTTGGCGGAATGGCTGGCTGTGCAATGATTGGTCAATCTGTTATCAATGTAAAATCTGGTGGAAGAGGAAGGCTGTCTACGCTTGTTGCTGGAATATTTTTGATGTTTCTGATTTTGGTGCTTGGAGATATCGTTGTCCAAATACCGATGGCTGCATTAGTTGGTGTAATGATTATGGTTTCAATTGGGACGTTTAACTGGGCTTCAATTAAAGGGCTAGCCAAGACGCCTGTAACTGATTCAATTGTTATGATCACGACAACGGTAACCACTGTGTTCACCCATGATCTTTCTAAAGGGGTATTTGCAGGGATCATTTTAAGTGCGATTTTCTTTGTGGCAAAAATCTCTAAGGTGCATGTAACCGCTCAAATGACAGGCGGTAAGAAGATTTATGCAGTAACAGGACAAGTATTTTTTGCTTCAGTAGATGAACTTGTCAAGGCAATCGATTTTAACGGAGAGGTAAAAGAAGTAGAGATCGATTTTACCCACGCGCATATTTGGGACGACTCAGGGGTTGCAGCGATTGATAAAATCGTATTAAAGCTGAGAAATCATGGAGTTGCAGTTCAACTATCTGGTTTAAATAAATCCAGCTCGAATTTAATTGATCG
>NZ_JALDXW010000088.1:0-3731 GCF_032154635.1 Cytobacillus sp.
TTCATGCGCCTGTACTTTTATAAGAATGATATTGAATGGCGGCAGCACCAAGGGTTTTAGCAGCGATTAGCATCGCTTTTTCATCGATATCAAACTTAGGATGATGATGAGGGTAGTTTTCATTTGTATAAACCGGCTTTGCACCAGTAAAGAAAAAGGTTCCCTTCACATGCTGAAGATAATAAGCAAAATCTTCTCCGCCCATATGCGGTTCGGTTTCCTCAATATTCGTTACACTATCTATTTGCTGTGCACATTTTACTAAGTAATCTGTTTCATCCTTATGGTTAACGACTGCTGGATAGCCTCTTGAATACAAATAATCATATGTACTATTTGCTGTATAGCAAGTTCCTTTTACGATCCGCTCCATCTCTTCTTCAATAAATGATCGAACCTCTTCATTAAATGTTCGGACCGTGCCGATAAGTTTAGCTTTGTCAGCGATGACATTAAAGGCATTGCCTGAGACAAAGGAACCTACAGTCACAACAGCTGAATCAATGGGATTTACTTTTCGGCTGACTATTTGCTGCAGATTGATGACCAATTGTGAAGCAGTTACAATCGCATCCTTTGTCCGATGCGGCTGTGCCCCATGTCCGCCTTTTCCTTGTATTGTAATTTCAAAACGGTCAGCAGCAGCCATAACTGGCCCGACACGGTATTGAATCGTACCTGTCGGTTCGGATGCCCACAAATGGGTTCCGAAAATCACATCTACCCCATCTAAGCATCCATCCTTGATCATTGAAATGGCACCCCCTGGGGCATATTCTTCTGCATGCTGGTGGATAATTACATAGTTTCCTTCTAGCTCCTCTCGTATTTCATGGAGTACTTTTGCAAGCACAAGTAAGGTTGCGGTATGTCCATCATGTCCGCATGCATGCATGACGCCGGGAACGAGAGACTTGTAAGGTACATCTTTTTCATCCTGGATCGGCAAGGCATCAAAATCTGCCCGTAAGGCAATGGTTTTTCCAGGTTTCTCTCCATAGATCTTTGCAACTACGCCATTTCCTCCTACTTGACTTCTTACTTCGATTCCTAACGTTTCATAATATGTTTGAATATACTTAGCTGTTTTTTCTTCTTTGAAGGATAGCTCTGGATGCTGGTGTAAATGTCTTCTAATTGAAACCATTTCTTCATAATTTTTCTCTAGCTTATCAAATAATGTGTTCACCCTTAATCTCCCTCAAATATAATTTTTTGATTATTATAACATTTTTAAACGGTTACATGTGGGGTATATTGGTAATAAAACTTTTTGTTAACCGCTTACCTGTCGAACTAGAATCTTAATGGATGAAAAAGGAACTTATTAAAATGAAATTTAGAATTTTGCAGGAAGGCCTTTAATTATATTGTTTACTATGTAGGCATCTTTTCTTTTTAATAAATATAATAAAGACTACAATAATAGCAGAATAGATCATAAAGATTAATCCATATTTTGATAAAGGGAGTTAGTAATGACAACAACGTTGACGTACATAAAGGTTTGGCAAAAAGCATTAAAAGCTGAGATCCAGCATTTAAAAAAAGAGGGCAGCACAAAGTATCGGCTATTGAAAGGAAGATTATTTTCAAAAGGGAATACCTATATCTATTTTTTTGACACCCCCTCTTTTATAAAAGTACCAGTCGGTTCTACCGTGAGAATAGAATGGGGGAAAAAGGTAGCTGATGGGAGAATACTCTCATCTGAAGGATATAGCATCATCGTTGAATTAAAGGAAAATTTAGGCTCCGTTTTATCTGAGAGTTTTCTGCTATATGATCCATGGGAACTGCTTGATCAGCTTTTTCAGCGTCTGGAGGATATGAAGGAAAGCAAACGAAAAAGAGGTAGAATTAAAAGGCTAATGGATCCATCGATGCCTGCGAAACACCCGATCGCTAATATAAAATCAAATGTTCATGAACTTATACTTCGTTCAAAATATAATCCAGTCACTTTCGTATGGGGTCCTCCTGGAACAGGGAAAACTTACACACTTGCTAGAGTGGTCGCCAATAAATATATAAAAGAGCAGCGGGTCCTTGTTCTTTCTCATAGCAATCAGGCTGTTGATGTACTCATGGCGGAAGTTTCTCTATTTGTTGAAAATAAAGGGCATTTACGTGAAGGAGATATGCTTAGATATGGATCACAAGCTGGAGAAGCGATTCAAGATCGGCCGTTTTTAACAGCCAGCCATCTTATAGAAAAGCATTATACAAACTTGGCAGAAAATAAGGAAGCTTTATTAGAGGAACGCCGGTTCATTAAACAGGACTTGTCTAAATCCTTTAGCAAAAGGGACTCAGATCGTCTTCTTCATATAGAAAAAAAGTTAACATCTGTGCTTGAGAAGATTCGTCAAAAAGAACTGGAGTTTCTAAAGGAGGCAAAAATTGTTGGCACAACTTTAGCGAAGGCAGCCAGTGATCCAGCTATTTATGAAAAGGACTTTGATCTTGTTGTCTTGGATGAGGCAAGTATGGCCTATGTTCCGCAGGCTGCTTTTGCAGTATCACTTGCTAAGCGTGCGATCATTTGCGGGGATTTTAAGCAGCTTCCTCCCATTGCAGCAGCGCGTCATCCGCTCGTAAATGAATGGCTAAGAGAAAATATTTTCTATCAATCCGGTGTGTCTGAATGGGTGGAAGAGGGGAAGCTGCATCCTCATTTATTTCTCTTAAAGGAACAGAGGAGAATGCACCCGGATATTTCTTCGTTTACTAACCGATTTATTTACCATTCGCTTGTCGGTGATCATCGAAGTGTTTTGAAGGCTAGGTTAGAAATTTCAGAGAAAATGCCATTTGAAAACAGTGCTTCTATCCTTTTAGATACATCAGGGGCTGGGAGTTTTTGCGTGAAAGACAGAGCTTCTAATTCACGTATAAATGTATGGCATTTGCTTCTATCAGTTCAGTTAATTCATGAGGCTTATTTAGGAGGAATAAGATCGATTGGGTATGTTACACCTTATCGCGCACAGGCAATGCTAATTGAACAGCTGCTAGATGAAATGTTAAGAGATAGGCTAGAGGATGCTGACATTATTGCAGCAACTGTTCATCGCTTTCAAGGCAGTGAGCGGGACATGATGATTTTTGATACAGTCGATAGCTATCCACAGGAGCGTGCTGGGATGCTCTTAGTAGGAAAAGAAAGTGAAAGGCTCCTGAATGTGGCGATCACAAGGACTAAAGGGAAGTTTGTGCACCTATGTGACTATGGGTTTGTGCGAAATCATGTATATCAAAATAAAACTTGGCGAAAGCTTGCTGAACATCAGCGGACTAGTGGAAAAGCAATAGGTCCAAATGAAATTGGTACTTGGATAAAAAATCAACACCCAAGCCTGCAATGGATGCATGCAAGAAAGCTAGAACGAGTGAAAGCAGACATTGATGAAGCAATAAAAACAATCACAGTTGGACTGCCTAAGGGCAGCGGTTTATCGGATGAATGGATAGAGCTATTAAATAGAAGAGGAAAAGGGGTTATGCTGACTTTTCTGGCAGAGGAGAGTGCACCTGGGCTCCGTGGAGTAAACCAAGCAACAGAGCTATTCCCTTTTCCGTTTATTATTATTGATAATCAATTGACTTGGCTTGGTCTTCCGGTTGAAGCAAATAAAAGAGCGCTTCCTCCATATATCGCCGCAAGGGTTGAATCTAAACAGTTTGTAAATCTTCTTACTTCATATATAAATGGATAATTCTTGTCACTT
>NZ_JALDXW010000055.1:0-20072 GCF_032154635.1 Cytobacillus sp.
GTCACGTAAAAAGAGAATGGAACCTGAATATTCAATAAACAGGAAAAAAAGGTCACATAAATGGAACAAAAACTCTCCCAAAAATTCCAAGAACGCAAGGATTCCTTCGATTGAACAGAATCGATGAAAAAGCCAAAGCAATAGTCTCAATGAAGGGCTCAATTAATAAATCCTAAAGAAACAGAAAATCAAAGGTGTCCCCAAATTGTAAATAGGTGACACCTTTCTTTAATACTTAAATTTATACCAGGGGATGGTTATTGGAGAGTTTACACTCCCAAAGTTTTATTTGAAAGTTATCTCCGCATCTGCTCTTGTGCCATACGCACAAGCTCTTTCACCATGTTGCCGCCAATTTCCCCACCGACTTTTCCTGCTTCTTTTGAAGTTAGACTGCCGTTATAACCTTTTTGAAGAGGAACCCCAACTTCATTTGCTACCTCATATTTCACCTGATCGGGATTATCCTGATTGATCGGGTAACCTTTGTTTTTCATTACTTGGTTTTTTAACTGATCCAATGCTTCACGTGATTCTGGAACGAGTGGACGCCGTTTTCTTCTTGCCATCGTACGAAAGCCTCCCTGAATGTTATACGATTATCATGTGGTGACAAGCACAGAATCATTCGTCTCAATCGGTGGTGTATGTTGCCAAAATACGATATTCTATTGATAGGTGAAATTAGTAAAAGAAGGTGTAATGATTGGGATTAAAATTTTTATCGGCGCTGTTGATTCCGGGTTTGCTTGTGGTGCTGTTTACAAGAGTGACATATAATCGTGTGATTGGTCTTGTCTTGACGGTAGCATTAATTGCAGCTTCTGTTTATAAAGGCTATACAGATTCATTTTGGCTAATTGTCGTTGATGCGTTTTCATTGACTGTTGGATTTTGGTACTCACAGCGGATGAAAAAGAATTTTCGAAAAAATCCTAAATAAAACATATTGTAGACCTGTTGACATCTAGTCGACAGGTTTTTTTCTTGGAAAATGATCGAAGAACATCATTGCGTGCTTGCTGCCAAACTATTCAATCGTTTGATTAATAAAATTTCGGCAATATAAACTTTTTTTCGACAATAGTTTCTATCGAAAGATTAACTGACAGAAAAATAAATCGAATATTCGTTCGCATATTGCTGGTTTGCATTACCTGTTTTGTGGTAAAATGTTTATATAAGAATAAAAGTTAAAAAATGACAAATCAGCCAACAGCCAGTCCTCATGCATTCAAGCTGATTGATTATAGAGAAAAGTATAAATGAACTGGAGGCTTTTTAGTGAAGGACCAATTTAAACTAGTCTCGAAGTATTCCCCTCAAGGCGATCAGCCTGAAGCAATTAGAAAAATTGTTGAAGGAATTCAAGCGGGAAAACGACATCAGACGCTTTTAGGGGCGACAGGAACAGGAAAGACTTTTACCATTTCAAACGTGATTAAAGAAGTCAATCGGCCGACGTTGATTATTGCTCACAATAAAACATTGGCTGGTCAGCTTTACAGTGAATTTAAAGAGTTTTTTCCTGATAATGCGGTAGAATACTTTGTTAGTTATTATGATTATTTTCAGCCGGAGGCGTATGTACCATCCACTGATACGTTCATAGAAAAGGACTCAAGTATAAATGATGAAATTGATAAACTGCGTCACTCTGCGACATCTGCATTATTTGAACGCCGAGATGTCATCATTATTGCCAGTGTTTCCTGTATCTACGGTTTGGGATCACCGGAAGAGTATAGGGAACTTGTCCTTTCTCTTCGTACAGGAATGGAAATTGAAAGAAATCAATTGCTGCGGAAACTGGTAGATATTCAATATGACCGAAATGACATGAACTTTCAGCGTGGAGCATTTCGTGTTCGGGGCGATGTGGTGGAAATATTCCCTGCCTCGAAGGATGAGCACTGTTTGCGTGTGGAATTTTTCGGGGATGAGATTGAGCGGATACGTGAGGTCGATGCACTGACAGGTGAAATTATTGGAGAAAGAGATCATGTTGCCATTTTCCCAGCCTCTCACTTCGTTACCCGTGAGGAAAAAATGCTTGTGGCGATTCAGAATATCGAGAAGGAATTAGAAGAGCGTTTAACGGAATTGCGTGAAAATAATAAGTTGCTTGAAGCTCAGCGCCTGGAGCAGAGAACCCGTTATGATCTTGAAATGATGAGAGAAATGGGTTTTTGTTCAGGGATTGAGAATTATTCCAGGCATTTGACATTAAGACCACCAGGTTCTACCCCGTATACACTGCTGGACTATTTTCCAGAGGATTTGCTCATCGTCATTGATGAGTCCCATGTAACGCTGCCGCAAATTCGCGGAATGTACAATGGGGATCAGGCACGGAAATCAGTCCTAGTCGAACATGGCTTCCGTCTGCCATCGGCACTCGATAACCGGCCGCTAATGTTTCATGAGTTTGAGAAACATATTGATCAAATTGTCTATGTCTCTGCAACACCTGGACCATACGAACTTGAACATACACCTGAAATGATTGAGCAAATTATCCGTCCAACCGGGCTGCTTGATCCAACGATCGATGTCCGACCGATAGAAGGACAAATCGATGACCTGATTGGTGAAATCCAAGATCGAATGAAGCGCAACGAGCGTGTGCTGATTACTACCTTGACGAAGAAAATGTCTGAAGACCTGACTGACTATTTAAAAGAAATCGGCATTAAAGTTCAATACTTGCATTCTGAGGTAAAAACACTGGAACGAATTGAAATCATCCGTGAGCTTCGCCTCGGAACGTACGATGTTCTCGTCGGGATTAATCTTTTAAGGGAAGGGCTTGACATTCCGGAAGTTTCGCTGGTAGCAATTTTAGATGCGGACAAGGAAGGGTTCCTTCGTTCGGAGCGTTCCCTTATTCAGACGATTGGCCGTGCTGCCCGAAATGCAAATGGGCATGTCATCATGTATGCGGATAAAATCACTAATTCAATGGAATTGGCTATCAGCGAGACGAAGCGGCGCCGTACACTGCAGGAAGAACACAATCAGAAACACGGAATTACACCGCAGACGATCCAAAAGGATATTCGCGATGTCATTCGTGCCACTCATGCAGCCGAGGAACAAGAGGAGTATAAAGCTTCATCACAAATTGGCAAGCTAAATAAGAAAGAACGAGAGAAATTAATTGCAAATATGGAAAAAGAAATGAAGGAAGCGGCGAAAGCGCTCAATTTCGAACGCGCTGCCGAGCTTCGTGATTTACTATTAGAGTTGAAAGCGGAAGGATGACGTACAAATGGCGATGGAAAAATTAATCGTAAAAGGCGCCAGGGCCCATAATTTAAAAAATATTGATGTCACCATTCCGAGAGATAAGCTTGTTGTATTAACGGGGCTTTCCGGTTCTGGAAAGTCCTCTCTTGCTTTCGATACAATCTATGCGGAAGGACAGCGCAGATATGTGGAATCACTATCCGCCTATGCGCGCCAATTTCTTGGCCAAATGGACAAGCCGGATGTGGATGCAATCGAAGGGTTATCTCCGGCGATATCAATTGATCAAAAAACGACAAGCAGAAATCCACGTTCTACAGTTGGAACAGTGACAGAAATATATGATTATTTACGGTTGTTATATGCAAGAGTCGGCCGTCCGACATGTCCGATTCACCATATTGAGATTTCGTCACAAACAATCGAGCAAATGGTTGACCGAATTCTTGAATATCCTGAACGGACGAAGCTACAAATTCTTGCTCCGCTTGTATCTGGACGAAAAGGGGCACATGTGAAAATTCTTGAGGATGTCAAAAAGCAAGGATTTGTCCGGGTGCGTATTGATGGGGAAATGCACGACCTTGGCGAAGAAATTGAACTGGAGAAAAATAAAAAGCATTCCATTGAAGTAGTTATAGACCGAATTGTAGTTAAAGAAGGCATTGCACCACGTCTTGCCGACTCAATGGAAACAGCACTAAAGCTTGGGGACGGAAAAGTACTGATCGATGTCATTGGCGAAGAAGAGCTATTATTCAGTGAAAACCATGCTTGTCCACATTGCGATTTTTCCATTGGGGAGCTTGAGCCGCGCATGTTCTCCTTCAATAGTCCGTTCGGAGCATGTCCTGAGTGTGATGGACTGGGCTCGAAGCTTGAAGTCGATGTAGATCTCGTCATTCCGAATCGAGACCTTTCATTAAAACAGCATGCCATTGCTCCATGGGAGCCAACAAGCTCCCAATATTATCCACAGCTTCTTGAAGCTGTTTGCACACACTATGGAATCGACATGGATATTCCTGTTAAAGATATTCCTAGCCATCTCTTTGATAAAATTCTATACGGCTCAAACGGAGAAAAAATCTTCTTCCATTATGAAAATGACTTTGGTCAAGTCAGGGAAACAATGATTGAATTTGAAGGTGTTATTCGAAATGTTGAGCGCAGGTATAAAGAAACAAGCTCAGACTATATTCGGGAGCAAATGGAGAAATACATGGGTCAACATGATTGTCCAACATGTAAGGGATACCGCCTGAAAAAGGAAACACTTGCTGTCCTCATTTCAGGTCAGCATATCGGAAAAGTTACAGAATTATCAATTGCAGATGCACATCAATTTTTTGATAATTTATCATTGACAGATAAAGAGATGAAAATAGCAAATCTTATTTTCCGTGAAATTAAGGAACGCCTCGGCTTCTTAGTAAATGTCGGACTTGATTATTTAACACTAAGCCGTGCAGCAGGCACACTTTCAGGCGGAGAAGCCCAGCGCATCCGGTTGGCAACACAGATTGGCTCAAGACTAACGGGTGTCCTTTATATTCTTGATGAACCTTCCATTGGTCTCCATCAGCGGGATAATGATCGCTTAATCGAGACACTTAAAAATATGCGTGATATCGGCAATACATTAATTGTTGTTGAGCATGACGAAGATACGATGCTTGCAGCAGACTATTTAATTGATATTGGTCCAGGTGCTGGAGTTCATGGCGGGGAAATTATTTCAGCTGGAACGCCACAGCAAGTGATGGAAGACCCAAAATCATTAACTGGCCAATACCTTGCAGGAAAGAAATATATCCCGCTTCCTATTGAACGCCGTAAAGATGATGGGCGATTTATAGAAATAAAAGGGGCCAAAGAGAATAATCTTAAAAATGTAAACGTAAAATTTCCATTAGGTACATTTATTGCTGTCACTGGGGTATCTGGTTCAGGAAAAAGTACGCTTATTAATGAAATTTTGCATAAGTCGCTGGCACAAAAGCTCAATAGAGCAAAGAGCAAGCCTGGTGAGCATAAGGAGATTAAGGGAATTGAGCAATTAGAAAAGGTCATCGACATTGACCAGTCACCGATTGGAAGAACACCGCGTTCAAATCCAGCTACATATACAGGTGTGTTTGATGATATTCGTGATCTTTTTTCAACAACAAATGAGGCGAAGGTTCGGGGATATAAAAAGGGCCGCTTCAGCTTTAATGTGAAAGGCGGACGCTGTGAAGCATGCCGTGGCGATGGAATTATAAAAATCGAAATGCATTTCTTGCCTGATGTATATGTGCCATGTGAAGTATGCCATGGAAAACGCTACAACAGAGAGACGCTTGAAGTGAAGTACAAAGGCAAAAGCATTGCAGAGATTTTAGATATGACTGTAGAGGATGCAGTGGGATTTTTCGAAAACGTTCCAAAAATCAGCCGGAAGCTTCAGACGATTTATGATGTAGGTCTGGGATATATAAAGCTGGGCCAGCCTGCTACAACTCTTTCAGGAGGAGAGGCTCAGCGTGTAAAGCTTGCTTCCGAGCTGCATCGACGCTCAAACGGCAAATCATTTTATATTCTGGATGAGCCAACAACAGGTTTGCATGTTGATGATATCTCCAGATTGCTCATTGTTCTTCAGCGACTTGTAGAAAACGGCGACACCGTCCTTGTAATTGAACATAATCTCGATGTTATTAAGACGGCGGACTATATAGTGGATCTTGGCCCAGAAGGCGGGAATAAAGGCGGAACAATCATTGCAACCGGAACACCGGAAAAAATTGCCGAAATACCTGAATCCTATACAGGAAGGTATTTAAAGCCAATTTTAGAACGTGACCGCTTAAGAATGAAAAAACAAATTGAAGAAAAAGAAGCAAGTATAACAAATGTGTAAGGTTAAGAAAGCAGTACGATGAGTACTGCTTTTTGTCTAACAAAACGTTGGAATTAGAGAATTGTCTCGTGCAAGTGTCCGATTGGTTATCAAACTTCAGGTCCTCTTCCTGCGATAAGTCGACTTCCATTCGCTCCACTCATTGTGTCTCCCTTTATCAAAGGAACCGGTCCTTCTGCGTTTATACAGCGATAGCCATGGCACTTGCGCTTTACTAACAAAATTTATCTAAAAATTTGAAACCATTCCTTAACAAATTTCGTATATAAAAGAAAAACAGCTGGAGGAGATTGGTATGCAAGAGGAACGTTTAAGAATCCTTAAGATGATTGAAGACGGCAAGCTGACAGTTGAGGAAGCGTTATTATTATTGGAAGGTCTTGATCAATCAAATAAAAAGGAGAAAGAGAAACAGGATGACCTATTCCCAGAGCTTTCAACAGTTAAATTTGAGGAAGCGAAAAAGGAAGATCCATTTAATTACAAATTTCAGTCTGCAAAAGATAAGATTATCGACTTTGTTGATCAAGCTTATAAAAAAATTAAGGATTTTGATCTTGATTTTAATTTTGGAAAAGCAATTGATATTTCGCATGTCTTTGAGCAGGCAAACGTTGATTTGAAGGAGATAGATATTGATCTTGCCAATGGGATGGTTAAGGTGCTTCCATGGGAGCAAAATAATGTTCGCATTGATTGTCAAGCAAAGGTTTATCGGGCAGAGACTCAGGATGAGGCAAGGAGAAAGTTCCTACATGAAGTTAACTTTATAATTGACGGTCAAAAACTGCGGTTTTCAACTCAGCAAAAATGGATGAAGATTGAAGCAGTTATTTATATTCCGCAAACAGAGTATGAAAATATAAAAATTCGCATGTTCAATGGCTCGATTGAAAGTGAACATTTAACAGCAGCGAGTTATAAAGCCAAAACGGCAAACGGAAAGATCACTCTTAGCGATATAAAGGGGAACTATGCGGAAGCAGAGACTTCAAACGGGCAAATTTTAGTTCAAAGGAGTATCATTGGTGATTTTGAAGCAGAGACGCTAAATGGGGCAATTACTCTCGATGGCGAATATCGAAAAGTAGACTTACAATCCTTCAACGGAGATATCTTCTGTGCATTCACAGGCAATGTCTGTGAATTTATAGAGGCTAAAGCGGCAACCGGTGGCATCGAACTGCAAATTCCGAATCAAGCATCAGCGGTAGAAGGAGAACTGAAAACGAATCTTGGCGGTTTTAATGTGAATCTTGAAGGGATTCAAGTTGTGGAAGAAAAAAGCGATGTGATCCAAAAAGTAATGCGCTTTAAATCACTCAATAATCCTGAACAGGCACTGAGGATTGTGGCAGAAACAAAAACAGGATCCATTCATGTGAAAAAGGCAAAATCAGTAGTATTCTAATATTAAAAAGTGAAAACGAACAAAATGAGTACTTTGCTAGAAATGGTTAAGACTATTAACTAGAAAAAGGAATCAACTTGTGATGATCCCTTTATTCACACCGCCGGAACAGAGGTGTAAAGTAAATGAGATGGTTGATCGGCATCTTAATAAATGCCATTCTATTTGTAGCGATTGCAGGCTTTTCGGAAGAATCCTTTTATGTATCGGGCTTTGGAGCAGCAATTGGAGCAAACTTTATTCTTTCAATATTAAATATTCTTGTTCGTCCGATATTAATTATCCTAACGCTCCCAGTCACTTTAGTAACACTTGGATTATTTCTATTTGTCATTAATGCGATCACATTGCAAATTACGGATAATATTATGGGCAGTTCCTTCGAAATTGCTAGCTTTGGCACAGCCCTGCTTGTAGCGGTTATCATGGCAATTGCAAATATAATCATTCAAAAAGTTGTTTTTGAGCCGGCAAAGGATAAATAAGGAATAGCTGTTCAGCAAATAAGGCAATCGACAAAAAGCCAGCACGTTCATATGTGCTGGCTTCTTTCTATTCGAAAAGTACATTGGCAGAATAACCGAGGGTAACTAATTTATTGCAGACTAACGGGCTGTATGACCCCCATTGCAAGAAGAAGTGGGAATAAAATATCAAAAGCCCGTAAATGCGACGACGGACACGATGAGCCGCAGGACGTGGCGCCATGTGCACGATTAATTTAACTAGCTCCTACTTGTATAGACTATTCTTAAGTGGAGAGGCAGTGTGAGCTTCCGAGAGTTTTGCCCCAGATTTCTCCTTCATCTTCAAATGGAAATGATCTGCAACTCCTTTTACAATTGCCTTAGCGCAGGTTTTTTGAAACGTATCTGTACGCAATAGCTTAGCTTCCTTACGATTTGTCATAAAACCGCATTCTACTAAAACGGCTGACATCGTTGTTTCTCTTAGTACATGGAAATCAGCCTCTTTAATTCCCCGGTCCTTTAATCCTGTAGAAATAATTAAATTTCTATGGATGTGTTGAGCCAGCTCAGTTGTTTTTTTCGGTCTAACTGGATGGACATATGATTCGATTCCATTTGCATCATTCCAGTCAGAGCCATGGGCGTTTGCATGAATAGATATATAGCAGTCAACTTGTAGCTGATTCGCCTGATTTGTCCGTACTTTAAGCGGAATATCCTGTTTGTCTGAATGGGCAAAATAAACGGCCACATTTTGGTAGTTTTCAAGAAGACTTTTGGCATAATTAGCTGTCGCCCGATTAAATTCATATTCCTGCATGCCATCGGGAGTCCGCTTTCCTGCTGTTGTATACCCATGGCCTGCATCTAGCATAATTTTCATTTTCTCACTCCTTCCAATAGAAATGGTGAATATAAAACAAGTCATTCTTAACATATGAATTCAGCTTGGAAATGGACAGGCATAATAAAGAAATAAGCATATTTATAAATTGATTCATTTGGTTCTGAGGCAAAAAGTGCTAAAATGAATTGAAACTGCCATAATAAAATGAAAGCAACTAGATGTTAATTTCCTGGCAAAGGAGTAAATAAAGTGGCTAAAGTATATACAAAAGATATTATTGAAAAATTTGAACTCGAACTTATAAGCGGGGAAGAAGGAATTAATCGCCCAATTGTCACTAGTGACTTATCCAGGCCTGGTATTGAATTGGCTGGATACTTTAATTTTTATCCAGCTGAAAGAATTCAGCTGATTGGTAAAACAGAGCTAACATTTACTGAAAGATTGCATGATATGGATAGGCAAGACCGCTTCGAACGTCTATGTACTGATATTACTCCCGCAATTATTATCTCAAGGGGGATGGAAGTGCCGAATGATTTAGTGGAAGCATCGGTAAGAGAGTCTGTTCCACTTTTAAGAACGAAGCAAAAAACGACCCGTTTTTCGAGCTTACTAACAAACTACCTTGAGAGTAAATTGGCTCCAACAACAGCCGTCCATGGTGTGCTCGTTGATGTGTATGGGGTGGGTGTGCTCATAACGGGAAAAAGTGGTGTAGGTAAAAGTGAAACAGCGCTGGAGCTTGTAAAACGGGGCCATCGTTTAGTTGCTGATGATTGTGTGGAAATTAGGCAGGAAGATGAAAATACGCTTGTTGGTACATCTCCAGAGCTGATTGAACATTTACTGGAAATTCGCGGTCTCGGAATTATTAATGTTATGACATTGTTTGGCGCTGGTGCTGTTAGAAGCTATAAACGAATTTCAGTTGTGATGGATTTAGAGCTGTGGGATCAAAATAAACAATATGATCGGCTTGGACTGGATGAGGAAAAAATGAAAATTATTGATATGGAGTTACCGAAGCTGACAATCCCTGTTCGCCCTGGCCGAAATCTAGCTGTCATCATTGAGGTAGCAGCCATGAATTTCCGTTTGAAAAGAATGGGTGTCAATGCAGCCGAACAATTTTCCAACCGTCTTGCCGACGTCATCGAAGACAGCGAATAACCGGTGCCTGGCACCGTTCGTGGACAATTTGAGCTAATTTGTATTTTCTGGGTGGACAGTTTTATGAATCATATATGTATTTTTGTTTTATTACGTTAAAATAGAAAAATGAAAGATTAAAAGGAGCAGTGATTATGGAATCGACAATTCAACCGCTTGACCCGATAGCCATATCCCTTGGGCCTATCGATATTCGCTGGTATGGGCTTATTATCGGCATCGGGATCGCCTTAGCGCTTATGCTTGTTATGCGAGAAGGGGAAAGAAGAGGGATTAAAAAAGAATTAATTGCTGATTTAATGCTTTGGGCTATTCCGATTGCCATTATTTCAGCACGCATCTATTATGTGATCTTTCAGTGGGAGTACTATTCCCAGAATCCTGGCGAGATTATTAAAATTTGGGAAGGCGGCATCGCCATCCATGGAGCATTGATCGGTGCTGTTATAACAGCGGTTGTCTTTACGAAAAAGAGAGGCGTTTCCTTCTGGAAAATTGCTGATATTGCAGCGCCAAGCATTATTTTAGGCCAGGCAATCGGCCGATGGGGAAACTTTATGAATCAGGAAGCCCATGGAGAAGAAGTGACACGGGCATTTCTAGAAAACCTGCATCTACCAGAGTTTATCATTAATCAAATGTACATTAACGGTACTTACTATCACCCTACTTTTTTATATGAATCGGTTTGGAATATTCTTGGTTTTGTTATTCTCATTCTGCTAAGAAGAGTTAATTTACGCCGCGGGGAGCTTTTCCTCACGTACGTAATCTGGTATTCAATTGGGCGTTTCTTTATTGAAGGAATGCGAACGGACAGTTTATGGCTAATAGAAGGGCAGTTAAGAATGGCACAAACCATTTCTATTGTCTTGGTGATCGGCGCGATCATACTTTTGATTTTAAGAAGAATGAAAGGGTATGCAGATGCCCGCTATTTAGATAAAAGTGTGTAACAAAACTAGATAGGAGAGGGGAAGAGACATGCTGGTCGAATCGTCCAAAAAGGGGATCGTGGTTGGCTTAAATACGACTTGGACGTTAGGAAAGATCATCTTTCCCGTTACCTTAATCGTTGCTTTGCTGCAGCATACGCCAGTACTGCCATGGGTAATCAAGCTAATCACACCGCTTATGAATCTAATTGGCTTGTCAGGGGATACAGCCATTCCGCTTGTTTTAGGAAACTTTTTGAATCTTTATGCGGCAATCGGGGCGATCCTGACGCTAGATTTAACGGTAAAAGAAGTATTTATCGTTGCTGTCATGCTTTCCTTTTCACATAATATGCTTATTGAATCGAGCGTCGCCGTTAAAGTGGGTGTGAAGCTTTGGATCGGTGTCGCGGTAAGAATGGGGCTGGCACTCATTTCTGCGATTGTGATTAATCTTGTATGGCAGGGCGGATCAGAAATAGCTAAGTACGGAATGATTCCGGCAAAAGAAGAAGAGGTAACAGGCTGGCTCGCTATTTTAATGGATGCATTGCAGAAGGCGGGTCTAGGGATTTTCCAATTAGCCATCATTGTCATTCCACTCATGATCGTTATTCAAATATTAAAGGATTTAAAGTGGCTTGCTGTTTTTTCAAAATGGATGGCACCGGTAACAAGAATGTTAGGCATGAAAGAAAATACATCAACAACCCTTGCCGCTGGTTTGCTGTTCGGTCTTGCATATGGGGCAGGAGTTATGATCCAGGCAGTGAAAGAGGACGGAGTCAGCAAGAAGGATGTAACGATCGCCTTTGTCTTTCTAGTTGCCTGCCATGCGGTTGTCGAGGATACGCTGATCTTTGTTCCGTTAGGCATTCCGGTTTTGCCGCTATTATTCATCCGCTTAGGTGTGGCGATTCTCTTAACGCTGATTGTCGCATTTATATGGAACCGCACAGATATGGCTAAAAGAAAGGAAGCAACATATGAGCACACAAGTTAATACTGTGTTATTCGATTTAGATGGAACATTAATTGATACAAATGAATTAATCATCTCTTCTTTTTTGCATACGTTAGGAAAATATTATCCGGACCGTTACAATCGGGAGGACGTTCTTCCTTTTCTTGGACCGACCCTTACAGAAACGTTTGAGTCAATTGCTCCGGATAAGGTAGAGGAAATGATACGTGTATACAGAGAGTTTAATATCGGTAATCATGACCTGCTTGTAAATGAATTTGATGGGGTATTTGAAACGATTCGTTCATTGAAGGAAGCAGGCATAAAAATTGGGATCGTTACAACCAAAGTATTCATGGTCGTTGAAAAGGGCTTAAAGCTAACTAAGCTGGACCAGTTCTTTGATGTGATTGTCGCATTGGATCATGTGAAAAAGCCAAAGCCAGATCCAGAGCCAATTTTAAAGGCGCTCGAGCTTTTAGGGTCAAAACCGGAAGAGGCAATCATGGTTGGAGACAATTCCCATGATATTCTCGGCGGGAAAAATGCTGGCACGAAAACAGCTGGGGTTGCCTGGAGTGCGAAAGGGAAGGAATTCTTACTTCAATTTAATCCGGATTATATGCTCGAAAACATGGCGGATTTACTTGAGATCCTTGAGGTTGGAGAGAAATGAGGAAGACCGAAAGATTTCCGGTAGAGGGTGCCAATTCTCTTTGGCATGTATATAAGACGGTCCCTTTTTGGAAAGTGGTCAAGAACTTTGTTGTGATTCAGCTCGCAAGATATACCCCCTTTTTAGGGATGAAAAATTGGCTGTACCGGTCCTTTCTAAGAATGAAGGTTGGGGAACATACGTCTTTTGCTCTTATGGTCATGCTCGACGTCATGTTTCCAGAAAAAATAAGTGTTGGCAGAAATACGGTAATTGGCTACAACACGACCATTCTGGCACATGAATATTTAATTAAAGAGTATCGCCTCGGGAATGTTGAAATTGGCAGTGAAGTGATGATTGGTGCCAATTCTACGATTTTGCCAGGTGTGTCGATTGGGGACGGCGCCATCGTATCAGCCGGCACGCTCGTGCATAAAGATGTCCCGCCCGGCTCTTTTGTTGGCGGAAATCCAATGCGGGTAATTTATACAAAAGAAGAAATGGCGAAAAGATGGGAAGACGATCCCATCTACGGCAAGGAAAATATGTAAGAGTCCTGTATCCTGCAGGGCTCTTTTTTATGTGAAAAATTAAGCAGACCGTAAAATTTTTGAGTCCTAATTACGTTATCTAGCAACTTTTATGATATATCTAGCAAATTATAAAAATGATCTAGCAGTATGACAAGTTATCTAGCATTTCTTCCTATTCTTGAATTCGAGATCCCTTTTTCAGAATTATTTGTTGACGTAAATAAACGAGGGCGGTAAAATACATATATCTTTAATTTACTACCATATTAGCGAACTAAAGGATTTTGAGGTGAATGTCATTGACCCGCTTATTTATGTTTGAAAAACCGCTAGGGATGAGAGATACCTTACCAGTTGTATATGAACGAAAACAAAAGATTAGATTATCCATAGAAAAAGAGATGAAAAGTTGGGGTTATCAGTTTATGGAGACGCCAACACTCGAATATTATGAAACAGTCGGTGCCGCATCCGCCACACTAGATCAGCAGCTATTCAAGCTTCTTGATCAGCAGGGACAAACACTTGTCATGCGTCCGGATATGACAGCACCGATTGCACGTGTTGCTGCATCAAAGCTTTTAAAAAATGATCTTCCGATTCGTTTGGCATATTCCGCAAATGTTTTTCGTGCCCAACAGAGGGAAGGCGGACGCCCAGCTGAATTTGAACAAATAGGCGTGGAATGTATCGGAGATTCCACCATTAGTGCGGATGGGGAAGGAATTGCTTTAATGATCCACTCATTACAAGCAGCTGGACTTGAAGACTTCCGCCTTTCTATTGGGCATATTGGATTTGTGCAGACATTGTTTTTGCAGATTTTAGGTACGGAAGACAGAGTAGAAGCATTAACAAGATATTTATATGAAAAAAACTATGTAGGCTATCAGGAGCATGTAAAAGAATTAGCTCTATCATCCATAGATAAACAAAGATTACTAGACCTTTTAAACCTTAGAGGCAGGAGCCAAATCATTGAAAAGGCATTTGACCTGCTTGAGAACGACATTGGAAAAAGAGCGATAACTGAGCTGCAGCAGCTGTGGGAAATCATTTCTGATTTTGGGCTTGAAACAAAAGTGTCGTTCGACCTCACATTAGTGAGCCATATGAGCTACTATACAGGAATCGTCTTTGAGGTATTTGCAGGAAACGTCGGTTTTCCAATTGGCAACGGAGGCAGGTATGATTTATTGCTGCAGAAATTTGGAAAGCAGGCAGGTGCGACTGGATTTGCCATTCGAATGGATCGGCTTTTAGAAGCGCTAGACGCCGATGGGGAAGAATTTGAATGCGCCTCCTGTGTGTTATTTAGTCCAGAACGGCGGCGGGAAGCTTTTGAATATGCACAAAAGCAAAGGCAGGTAGGAATTAAAGTCGTTCTGCAGGATATAAGCGGAGTCAAGGATATCGATGCCTGCACAAGCCGATACGCAGATATTACCTTTCTAGTCGGAAAATTGGGAACGGAGGCGGTGCTAAAATGAAGGATGTTTTAACGATCGCCATGCCAAAAGGCAGGATATTTGAGGATGCGGTCCAATTGCTTAGACAGGCAGGCTTTCAATTACCGCCAGAATTCGATGATTCGCGGAAACTGATCATTGAAGTGCCAGAAGAAAAGTTCCGCTTTATTTTAGCCAAGCCGATGGACGTTCCAACATATGTAGAGCATGGGGTGGCTGACCTTGGAATTGCGGGGAAAGATGTCATGCTTGAGGAAGAACGGGATGTATATGAATTGCTCGATTTAAAAATAAGTGCTTGTTATCTAGCTGTCGCCGGCTTGCCTGATGCAAAAATCAATGATGTAGCGCCAAAGATAGCAACGAAATATCCACATGTTGCAGCTGCATATTTTCGAGAGCAGGGGGAGCAGGTTGAAATCATTAAGCTAAATGGATCCATTGAACTGGCACCCCTCATTGGGCTCGCCGATCGAATCGTAGATATCGTTTCAACTGGAAGAACGTTAAAGGAAAATGGATTGGTCGAGTATGAGCAGATAGTGGATATCACCTCCAGATTGATTGTGAATCCAGTCAGCTTCCGATTGAAGGATGAGCGAATCAACGAGCTTGTCGAACGGCTAAGCAAGATAAAGTGAAACTAATCATCAGCGGGAGTTACTGCCCGCTAACCTGGTGATAAAGAATGGAGGGAACGTGCATGAGAATTTTAAAAGTAAGTGATCAGCCTTCGATTAAAAGGTCAGTTGATACTGGGACAGAAGAACAGCGAGCGGCTGTCAAAGCAATTATTGAAGCTGTTCGTAAGGACGGAGATCAAGCGTTAAAAGCCTATTCTTTAGAATTCGATGGGCTATCACTAAAGAATTTTGCCGTGACGGAGGAAGAAAAAAGGGAAGCATACAAGGAAATGGATGATAACATCCTCGCTGTCATAAGAGAGGCTGCAGCTAATATCCGGCAATTTCATGAAAAGCAGCTGCAGAATTCTTGGATGACCACTGATGAAAATGGCACAATCCTTGGACAAAAGGTGACACCACTTGATTCGGTGGGATTGTACGTCCCAGGGGGGACAGCAGCCTATCCATCCTCCGTCTTAATGAATGTGATTCCTGCGAAGGTAGCTGGCGTCAGGCGAATGGTCATTGCTACTCCTCCTGATAAAAAAACAGGGAAGCTGCCATCCTCCGTTCTTGTAGCGGCCCAAGAAGCAGGCGCAGAGGAAATATATAAAGTTGGCGGGGCACAAGCGATCGCAGCTCTTGCATACGGAACAGAGACGATTGCTCCTGTTGATAAAATTACAGGTCCAGGGAATATTTATGTTGCTCTAGCGAAAAGAGAAGTGTTCGGCGATGTCGATATTGATATGATCGCGGGACCGAGTGAAATAGCTATCTTAGCTGATGATACAGCCATACCGAATGAGGTAGCAGCAGATCTATTGTCTCAAGCAGAGCACGATCGATTATCGTGCAGTGTGCTCGTTACACCTTCAGACACTCTAGCTGCTGCGGTTGCCAGTGAAGTTAAAAACCAATTGACTGCACTCCCGCGCCAGGAAATCGCTAGACAGTCAATTGAAAACTATGGAGCAATCTACGTTACAGAATCAATGGAGAAAGCTGTACAAACAGTTAATCTTCTTGCACCCGAGCATTTAGAAATTCTAGCGGAAAACGCGATGTCGCTAGTAGGGCAGATCCGGCATGCCGGTGCAATTTTCATCGGCCGATATAGTCCCGAACCAGTTGGCGACTATTTTGCCGGACCGAATCATGTACTGCCAACGAATGGAACGGCTCGATTTTCCAGCCCGCTAAGTGTAGAAGATTTTCAAAAGAAATCAAGCATTGTTTTTTACAGTGAAAAGGCATTGAAAGAAAATGGCGAAAAAATTGCTGCATTTGCCCGCCTTGAGGGACTCGAAGCCCATGCACGTGCAATTGAAACAAGATTAAAGGGGTGAAATCATGTCTAGAGTTTCTGAGATTAAGAGAATTACAAATGAAACAGAAATAAAGCTCTCATTCAATATAGATGGGGAAGGCACAAGCACGCTTGAAACAGGCGTCCCGTTCTTAACCCATATGCTTGATTTATTTGCTAAACACGGGCAGTTTGATTTAACTGTTCAAGCGAATGGCGATACAGAGGTGGATGATCACCATACCACAGAGGATATCGGCATTTGTCTTGGACAGGTACTGAAGGAAGCACTTGGAGATAAAATGGGCATCAAACGCTATGGAAATGCATTTGTTCCAATGGATGAGGCACTTGCCCAGGTAGTGGTTGATTTAAGCAATCGCCCGCATTTAGAATTTCGTGCAGATCTTCCAAGTGTAAAGGTAGGAACATTCGATACGGAGCTTGTTCATGAATTCTTATGGAAGCTTGCACTAGAAGCAAGGATGAATTTGCATGTGATCGTTCATTACGGAAAGAACACGCATCATATAATAGAAGCGATTTTTAAAGCACTCGCAAGGGCGTTAGATGAGGCGACAACCATTGACCCAAGAATTAAAGGAGTTCCGTCTACGAAAGGGATGTTATAAAATGATCGGCATCATTGATTATGGCATGGGCAACTTGTTTAGTGTGAGCAAGGCGCTAGAAAGACTAAATGTGCCTTATTTTATTTCTGAAAAAGCAGAAGAGCTGATGAAGGCCGATGGATTAATTCTGCCAGGAGTAGGCTCCTTTAAAGATGCCATGGAGCGGTTAAATCAGACTGGCTTATCAGCTATGATAAAAGAATTTGTGGAGATGGGACAGCCCTTCCTTGGCATCTGTTTAGGGATGCAGCTTTTGTTTGAAGGAAGCAAAGAAAACGGGGAGACAATTGGCTTAGGTCTGCTTACTGGCTATGTTGAAAAATTCCCCGGAATAACCGCGGATGGCGGACGATATAAAGTACCGCACATGGGGTGGAATCAATTGGAATGGACGCAAGCTTCTTCGATTTTGCGACAAGTGGAAGAGGATTATGCTTATTTTGTACACTCCTATTATGTTGACCGTATGGATCAGGATGTTTTACTAGCAAAGTGCAGGTATGATGTAGAAGTCCCCGCGGTTGTTGGAAGAGGAAAGCTATTTGGCATGCAATTCCATCCGGAGAAGAGCGGCAGACTTGGCATGACGCTTTTGCGGAATTTTACGGAACTCACAAGAGAAAGGGTGACAACAGGATGAGCTTTACTATTTTTCCAGCGATTGATATGAGAAGCGGGAAGTGTGTTCGTCTGCTCCAGGGAGACTATAATCAGGAAACCGTGTATGGAGACTCCCCGCTTGAAATGGCAAAGTGTTTTGTGGACGAAGGAGCAAGCTGGATTCACATGGTCGACCTTGACGGAGCGAAGGATGGAAAAAGGATAAATGATTCTTTTGCAGTGAAAGCTGCAAAAGAATTAGCAGCCAATATCCAGATTGGCGGGGGTATCCGATCGGAGGCGGATATCGCTCATTATTTAGAAAATGGGATTGCTCGCGTTATACTTGGCAGTGTTGCTGTCTCTGATCCTGCCTTTGCAATTGAAATGATTCGAAAATACGGGGACCAGCTTGCGATTGGGCTTGATGCGAAAAATGGCTATGTCGCAACGGAAGGGTGGCTTCAAACATCGCAGGTGCAGGCAGTCGAGCTTGGCAAACGCTTTGCGGACGCAGGTGCAGAAACCTTTATATTTACAGATATTGCCACAGATGGCATGCTTTCAGGACCAAATGTGGAAGCGGTCAAGCAGCTGGCAAAAGAAACGGGAAAAAATGTGATTGCTTCAGGCGGAGTCAGCAGTCTTACAGATTTAAATAAACTGCAAGAATTCTATTATGATGGCGTCATTGGGGCTATTGTCGGAAAGGCAATTTATGAAGGGCGCTTCTCTGTTTCGGAAGCATTAAGCGAGGTGAATGTTTCATGCTGACAAAGCGGATCATTCCATGTCTTGATGTAAAGGATGGACGAGTCGTGAAGGGTGTTCAATTTGTTGAGCTGAAAGATGCTGGCGACCCTGTAGAATTGGCTCGCTTTTATGATGAACAGGGTGCGGATGAGCTTGTCTTTCTAGATATTTCTGCTTCTGTTGAAGGCAGAAATACAATGATTGAGGTTGTTCAAGCGGTCGCCGCTGAATTGGCTATTCCCTTTACCGTTGGGGGCGGAATCAATTCATTGGAGGATATGAAGGGGATATTAAGAGCGGGTGCGGATAAAGTTTCATTAAATACCGCTGCCGTGAAAAATCCAAGTTTAATTTCAGAGGGGGCAAATTTCTTCGGTTCCCAATGCATCGTTGTTGCGATTGACGCGAAGTATGATTCCGAAATGGAATCATGGCGTGTATATACCCATGGAGGGCGAACATCAACTGAACTCGATGTAATCGAGTGGGCAAGGAAATCCGCTGATCTTGGCGCGGGAGAGATTCTCCTTACAAGCATGGACTCGGATGGGGAGAAACAGGGTTTTAATATCGAGCTAGTACGAGCTGTAAGTGAGGCAGTATCCATCCCTGTGATTGCGTCTGGCGGTGCAGGGAGTGCTGAACATTTTGCCGAAGTTTTTACAGAAGGAAGAGCAGACGCAGCCCTTGCCGCATCCATTTTCCATTATAAAGAAACATCCGTTGCAGAAGTGAAGACATTTTTAAATGAAAAAGGGGTGCTTGTCCGATGAATGTCCAGTTTGATGAAAAGGGGCTCGTACCGGCGATTGTTCAGGATGCACGTACGAAAGAAGTGCTGACCCTAGCCTATATGAATGAAGAGTCGCTTAAAAAGTCAGTAGAAACAGGAGAAACATGGTTCTTCAGCCGTTCGCGGCAGGAACTCTGGCATAAAGGAGCAACAAGCGGCAATACCCAGAAAATCATAGAAATGAAAGTGGATTGTGATCAAGATGCGATTGTTGTACTGGTCGAACCAGCCGGACCAGCTTGTCACACAGGGGAAACGAGCTGTTTTTCCGATCCAATGATTCTCTTCAAGCTTGAACAAGTCATTAAAGATCGCGAAAAGAATCGGCCAGAAGGTGCCTACACAACCTACTTATTTGAAAAAGGCCTCGATAAAATCCTGAAAAAAGTAGGAGAAGAATCCGCCGAAGTCATTATCGCCGCAAAAAATCGAGACAAAGAAGAGCTCAAATGGGAAGCTGCCGACTTAATTTATCATTTGCTCGTTTTACTAAGAGAGCAGGACCTGCCATTGAATGAAATTTTAAAAGTCCTAGAAAAAAGACACGAACCGAAACCGGCTGAATAAAAGCCGGTTTTTGTTTGTGAATACTAGATGAAATTAGAATGTTGCTCGATAAAGAGAACAACCAATTGAAAATGCACGATAAAATAAAAAAGATGCTAGATAACCTAATCGAAATGCTAGATAAATGAAGAAAGGTACACGATAAATCCTGTAAATTACTCGATAAAGAGAACCAACAATC
>NZ_JALDXW010000056.1:0-19456 GCF_032154635.1 Cytobacillus sp.
TGTTTGCTTGTTCATGGCGTTCATCATTTGATTGATTTTCTTTTGTGAAGGCTTTTGGCCCATTTGCATCATCATCATTTTTAGCATTTGTTCATTGATTGGCGGATTTTTCTTTAAATAGCTCATCATATACTTTCGAGCAATGAAAAATCCTAGTGCTATTCCAGCAAGAAGAGCTAGAACACCGACTAGAATATAATACCACATATAAAAATTTCCTCCTTCGTGTTGTCTACCATACAGTGTACTAAACCAAAGGTTATTATACAATATTTGCTTCATATTTTCTTCTATTTTTAGACGAATTTTCTTTCTTTGATTGGTTTTAGCCAACCATAACGGTGGTGTTCAAGATCAATAGCGAGAAATGAAGACTCACTTTTTCTTAACACTTCAAAAAAAATTGTTTCAGCATCATAGTTCCCGCTTGCTTCTAATACTAAAGATTGATCATTGACTTCCAGCTTTGCATTGCTTCTTTTTCCCATTTTTATATAGTATGCACCTTTTTTTACAAGAAAATCATTCTTCCTATACAATTGTTGATTGACGTATTGATGGAGTTTTAGTCCCGGTATCGGTTTTGTAATATATTGAATCTGCTTTGCTAAGATCGATTTCAATGCACCGGATGATTCCTCGTACTCCTGAAATAACTGAAAAAACATCTTTTCCCTGCCAAAGTAATGGGAAGCAAATTCCTCTTCAATTAAATACAATTGATAGGCTCTCATCCAAACCTCTCCTTCCGGGACAACCCCCTTTCTTCTTATTATAATGAATATTCACAAAACATCCTGTCTTTTGGCGGCGAAAATTTCCTCTTGTTTTGTCGAAAATCAGTTATTCACAATACCCTCCATAGACAATAGAAAAGCATGACTATCTCATAAGTGAAGCATTTTTGTTACGATAAAAAAAGAAGAGCATGAATCGCTCTTCTTTTCCAGCTATTAATTTTGTAATAAAGTTTTTACTCGTGAAACAACGTTGCTAACAGAGAAGCCATACTCCTCCATTACTTTTTCGCCAGGAGCGGATGCGCCAAATTGATCGATGGCAAGAACTTCACCTTCATCCCCAGCATATCGATGCCATCCAAGCGAAGAACCCATTTCAATTGCTAATCTCTTCTTCACATCTTTCGGGATAACACTTTCTTTATACTCTTTCGACTGAGCTTCGAAGCGATCCCACGCAGGTAAACTAATTACAGAAGCATATATATCCTCAAGCTCTAAAGCTTTTTGTGCTTCAATAGCAAAATTCACTTCTGAACCGGCTGCGATTAATAATACATCAGCTTTCTCTTTGCCAGCAGGTGAAACAATATATCCACCTTTCGAAACGCCATGATAAGCTTTGTTGTTTGTTCCTTTTAATGTTGGCAGGTCTTGACGTGATAGCACTAATGCTGTTGGTTTATCTGTTGATTCTACTGCTAACTTCCATGCTGCCGCTGTTTCATTCCCATCTGCAGGACGAATAACAGATAAGTTTGGCATTGCCCGTAATGCGGCTAATTGTTCGATTGGCTCATGTGTAGGGCCGTCTTCACCAACTGCAATACTATCGTGAGTAAATACATAAGTAACAGGAAGCTTCATTAATGCCGCAAGACGAATTGCCGGGCGGAGATAATCTGAGAATACGAAGAACGTTCCTCCAAATACATTTAGTCCACCATGTAATGCCATTCCATTTAATGCAGCACCCATCGCAAATTCCCGTACGCCAAACCAAATATTTCTTCCGTCAAATGATTCAGGTGTAAAGTCTTTTTCGCCTTTAATCATCGTTTTGTTTGATCCTGCAAGATCAGCCGAACCCCCAATAAAGGAAGGCAAGTTTTTGGCAATGCCATTCAATGCATCTCCTGATGAAGCACGGCTAGCAAGGCTTTTTCCTTCTTCATACACAGGAATATCTTTATCCCATCCCTCTGGAAGTTCACCCTTAATTGCTTGTTCAAGCTGCGCACCTAATTCAGGGTACTGTTTTTTATATTGTGCAAACATGGCATTCCATTCTTGCTCTTTCTTTTCACCTTGTTCTAGCACTTGCTTTCTAAAATGCGCATAAACTTCCTCAGGAATATGGAAATCTTCCTCAAAAGTCCATTTATAGGCTTCTTTCGTTAGTTTCAATTCTTCAGCACCAAGTGGAGCACCGTGAACATCTGATTTACCAGATTTATTCGGGGATCCGTAGCCAATTATTGTCTTTACTTCGATTAGTGTTGGACGGGTTTCATCCTGTTTTGCTTCTTCGATTGCCTTTGCAATTTCTGAAAGATCATTTCCATCTTCTACTTTTAAATACTGCCAGCCATATGAAGTGAAACGCTGAGCAACACTTTCCGAGAAAGATTTATCTAAGTCCCCATCAAGTGAAATATCATTTGAATCATAAAGGACAACTAATCGTCCAAGCTTTAAATGTCCTGCTAGTGAAGCAGCTTCAGCGGAAACACCTTCCATTAAGTCTCCATCTCCGCAAATACTGTATGTATAGTGATCGACAATATTCATTTGGTCTTTGTTATAAACCGCTGCCAAATGTCTTTCCGCCATTGCCATACCGACAGACATGGCGATTCCTTGACCTAGAGGACCCGTAGTTGCATCTACACCAGGTGTATGACCAAATTCAGGATGACCTGGGGTCTTGCTTCCCCATTGTCTAAACCCTTTAATATCCTCCATTGATACATCATAACCAGAAAGGTGAAGAAGGCTATATAAAAGCATAGATCCATGTCCTGCTGATAGCACAAACCGGTCCCGATTAAACCAATTAGGATTTTTGGGATTATGGTTCATATACCGAGTCCATAAAGTATATGCCATTGGCGCGGCTCCCATTGGCATTCCTGGATGTCCAGAATTAGCCTTTTCAATCGCATCAATAGATAAAGTACGAATCGAGCTTATAGATAAAGCATCATTTTGATCAAACATTTAATACATCCTCTCTACGAGTAGTCATTACTCTTATAATAATATAGACAGCTTCGTCTATATTCAATAAATTGTATCTAAACCTAGTAAAAAAGCTGATTTATTATATTTTGTCACATTTGTTTGACCATATGTAAAGAAGGAATACAAATCAAATGTATTCCTTGAATTAATGAAGATTCTTATTTTGAACTTCTTTAAGCTTTTTAGGTGTGACATCGTTCCCATTTGGATCAACAATTGTTACACCTTTTAATGTATTAAACATAGAAGAACGAAACGTCTCTAAATACTCCCTCCGAAGGGAAGATTGCTCCTTTGCTTCTTGTTCAGTTAAACCTGCTTCTTTTGATTTCTTTGCTAGCACATTAATACGATCAAGCTTTTCTTTAGGCAGCATAGTTAGGCTCCTTTATATTTATCATTAAACTCAACTGCCATAATACTAAAAATGCCTCCTTTTGACAAGAAGTTCACTCAGAAGATGCAGAATCTATATATTCCTTATACCTTCTGTGTACAGTTGCTTTTGAGATATCATAGCCAAAGCCTCTCAGTGTAGCGGCAATTTCCGAAAAAGTTAAATCATTCCTTCGAAGCCTAACTATTTCTTCAATCGGAACTTCTATTCGCTCCCTTCCAGCATGCGCACCCATATTTGATAAGTTCTTTTCAGGCCTAAAACCATTTTTAACTGCTCTTTTCATCCCTCGTTTAATCTTAATATTGTGCAGTTTTCTTTGATATTCCTCAACCATTCCGACAATATTTAAAACCATAGAGTCAGATTCGGAAAGCTGCAATTCCCCGCTATGAGAAATGCTGAATAATTTAATTCCTTCTTTTAATATGCAATGTAGAATAGCAATCTTGGCATTGCCTCTTCCCAGCCTTGTTTCATCCTGTATTAAGATTACATCGGCCTGATCACCTTTTATTATAGATAGAAGTTCGAGGATTCCTTCCCGATCCAAGTCATAGCCGCTAGCCTGTTCTCTAATAACCTTAACTATTTTGAATCCTTTTTCATTTGCAAGTTTTGTAAGCTCCTCTTCTTGTCTTCTGAGCGACGTTTCCTGCGTTTCTTTCGTGGTGCTGACCCTGCAATAGATGACTGCATTCATATAATTCCCTTTCTCCTAAATCTATTTACTTTGCGAACTTGCTACTTCTGTTCCATTTCCTTTTTCTAATGCAATTGGAAGAATTAGTTCATCACCAGGATAAATTCTATCCCCTGTTATTCCATTATTTCTTTCAACCCATTGAACAAATTCCTTTGATGAAAGCATGTGTTCATCTGAAAATTCTTCTGCCAGCTGCCAAAGCGAATCTCCTTCATTTACAGTAATTTTCAATAGACCATCTTCTCCTGACACTCCATTGTGAACCATAAAAATAAATGAAGTCAGCAAGCTTAAAACGACTAGAATAATAGCGTAAGAATATTGATTCCACAATTTTTTCATGATAATTACACCTCGATAAGAATATATGTTCGTTTTATGAATAAATTATATACCGAACATTTGTTTCGTGTCAACAATTGTTCGAACTTATGTTTGTACTTTTTACTAATAGATGCTATAATTGGGAAAAGAAATCATAAGTGAGGTATTATGATGGTGAAATTATCGAAGCGGCAACAAGATATATTGAATTTTATTAAGGAAGAGGTAAAGCTTAAAGGATACCCGCCATCTGTACGTGAAATTGGCGAAGCAGTTGGACTTGCTTCTAGTTCAACAGTTCATGGGCATTTAGCAAGATTAGAAACAAAAGGGCTAATCCGCAGAGACCCTACGAAACCGCGTGCAATTGAGATACTTGATTTAAATGAAACGGCCGAAGCAATCAACTATAAAGTTGTGAATGTACCGATAGTCGGAAAAGTAACCGCTGGTATGCCAATAACAGCAGTAGAAAATGTGGAGGAATATTTTCCGTTGCCAGAAAGGCTTGCACCTGCAGATGAGCAAGTTTTTATGCTTGAAATCATGGGAGAGAGCATGATTGAAGCTGGAATTTTAGATGGAGATTACGTAGTTGTCAGACAGCAAAACACCGCTAATAACGGGGATATCATCGTTGCAATGACAGAGGACGACGAAGCGACTGTTAAGAGATTTTTTAAAGAGAAGGATTGGATTAGACTACAGCCAGAAAATTCAACGATGGAACCGATTATTCTCCGTAATGTGTCTATTTTAGGTAAGGTAATTGGCGTATATCGAGATATACATTAATTTTTTGCCCCCGTTATAGTTTGCACGGGGGTTTGCTAGTTTAAAAGAGAGCTAATTGTACATCTCAATTGCTTCATTTAATAGATTGTAATGTATTTTAAGCGTAAACACCTAACATTTAGGAAGAACGTATTGGCTGCTAGGGTTAGCCCCGATTGTTAAAGAACCAAGCCATTGCTGATATCTCCACTGTTCTTTGCTTCGTGTTCTATCAGCAATTGCATGGTTTGTGTTTGAAGCAACTGTTTTTTTAATTCTTCGGAAACGATCCCCTTCTCCCATTTCTTTTATTGATTTTTCATTCAACCTCACCTATCCAATAAATAGTGAGTTTTAAAAAGTTTTACAAAAGTTGTTCCTATTTAGTTGATGGAAAATTAGAAGAACCAACAAATGGAGTTACCCCTCTAATTTAATCTCAATCAAAGTACATTCATTTTGGGCCAATGCTTTATCTAGCATATCTTCAAATTCAATCATTGAGGTTGGCCGCTCTCCTCTTATGCCAAAACTTTCTGCAAGCTTTACAAAATCAGGGTTTCCAAAAGCTGTACCATAGTCATTTCCCAATTTTTGCAGCATCATTTGTTCTTCTAATTTAAGCTTTGAATCATTAAGAACAATCATCACAAAGGATAACCCTAGCCTTACAGCTGTTTCGATTTCTGCAAGGTTTATCAGTGCTCCTCCATCACCAGTAATGCAAATAACTGGATCAGCCGGACATGCCAATTTCGCGCCAATTGCACCAGGAATGGCTATCCCCATTGAGGCTAATCCATTTGATATAATGACCTTATTTGGCTTTTTGGGCTGATAAGTACGGGCTATAGAAATTTTATGAGAACCTACATCTGATAGAACAATCGTATTTTCATTCGTATGTCTTTCAATCGCTTTAAGGATAGACGTGATCGATAATGATGAATAGGATCTCTCATTCAATTGATAGACCTGTTTTATTTGCTCTCTTAAATTTCCAGATGGCTCCCATGGCTTAGGCATAATTTCAAGTTCAATCATCGCTTGCATAACCCGCTTTACATCTCCAACAAGTTCGCTTTGAAGGGGATAATATTCATCCGCTTCAGCCGAAATAGCATTTATATGAATAACCGGAACCTTCTTTTTATTCCATTCCTTAGGAAGGCGCTCCACAAAATCATAGCCAATAACAATAAGCAGATCAGCCTTCTCTATTCCTTGCAACACCTCATCCTGCTGGCTAAAGCCAAACGTAAAATAATTGGAAGGATGATCTTTCGGAAGAATTCCTTTTGCCTTCATGCTGTAGGTTACTGGTGCTTGCAGGTAATCAATGAATGCCTGCACCTCTGTCACTGCCTCCGCTCTAATAACCCCGTTCCCAATGATGATAAATGGTTTTTGACTATTATTAATATGGGCAATTGCAGCGATAATTTCGTCTTTTGCGGACATGGGTGTCGGGACCGGTTTAATCGTTATAGCATCTTCATTAATCTCTTGTGCTGCTAGATTTTCCGGTAATTCTACGATAACAGCGCCTGGCTTTTCCATTTTTGCTTTCCGGAAGGCATTATGTACTACCTCAGTGAGCGTCAAGGAATCTTTAATTTGAATGCTCCACTTCGTTGCTGGCGCAAATATTTTTACTAAATCTAAATATTGATGGGATTCCCTATGCTGTCTCTCAAAGCCTGCCTGTCCGATAAACGCCACGACCGGCGAGAAATCAAGAGTGGCACTAGCAATCCCCGTTAATAAATTTGTTGCCCCTGGCCCCAAAGTTGCCAAGCAAACACCCGCCTTACGAGACAGCCTTCCATAAACTTCAGCCATAAATGCAGCTCCTTGCTCATGCCTCGTATTCACAAATTGAATTTGCTTGGATCTGGAAAGGGAATCGACTAGATCCAATGTTTCTTTTCCCATCATTCCAAATACATATTCCACACCTTCATTTTCTAAACATTGAACAAGAACATCTGTCGCTTTCATATAAACCTCCATGATAGACTTTTCACATACATAAAGAAGTTAGTATTCATAGCTTTGCCCATTATTTACGGAATCATTAACTGTGCGGACGAAAAAGGCAGTATGAATTATTGAGGCGTCGTCCCTGTTGACTTTGCCCTTAGGGGAAAGTGTATAAAGGAATAGAACAAAGAATTTTTATTTGAATGCCGCAAGAAAAATTAGGAAAAATGGAGGTGACATCTTGCTAACGATTGGTGAATTCTCAAAGATATGCAAAGTATCTACAAAAACACTTCGATATTATGATGAAATTGGTTTAATTACTCCCGATGAGATTAATCCTGAAAACGGTTATAGGTATTATTCCATCCGCCAGCTAAAAAAAATGCTATTTATTAATCGCCTGAAATCTTATCATTTTTCACTCGAAGAAATCAAAGGCATTTTAGAAATAGAAAGGGATCAATCAGAAGAGAGGCTTTATTCTGCTCTTAATCGCAAAAAAAGAGAAATACAAAATAAGCTAAAGGCATTTGAAAATACCCTAAACCAAATGAATATCGATATTTTAAATTTAGAGAAGGGTATTTCTATAATGTCACATATTGACTATTTAGAGGTACAGCTTGTTGAAACACAGCCAATGAATCTTCTCTATATACGTCAGATGCTGAATAGCGGCGACTATGAGGAAGGATATGGCAAATATTTTAACAGATTATATGAAAAAATAGCTTCAGAACAGCTAACCTTACTTGGCACCCCCATGACGATTTATCATAGCCAGGAATACAATCCTGCCAGCAATGATACAGAATTTGCGATCCCCATAATGGAAGCAATAAAAGGAACGAGAGACTTTCCCGGATGCCTATGTGCAAAATCTGTTTTAAAAGGTTCCTATTCAGAATTGACATCGGTATATGCAAAGCTGAGGGAATGGGCAGAAAATGAAGGATATGAATTAGTGAAATCACCGTATGAGGTATATGTAACCGACCCCTATCAGACGAATGATCCTGAAGATTTTATTACAGAGGTTTATTTTCCTGTTAAGAAAAAGCACCTGGCTTAACACTTTCTAAACAACCAAAACATCTTATAGGGAGGCATTTTAATGCAAAGAAACTACTGGCCAACGAAGGATTGGCGGACTGCTGATCCAGAAGCCTTTGGAATGGACACTGAAAAGCTAGCAAAACTAGAAACTATCATCAATGCTGAGTACAGCAATATGAACGGAATAGTTGTTGTGAAAAACGGCTTGATCACATATGAACGCTATTTTAACGGATATGGTCCATATGATGTGCATCATGTGGCATCTGTAACGAAAAGCATCCTCTCTCTGCCCTTATTGGGATTGCCATAGATACTGGATCTATTATGAATGTAGATCAGAGGGTGCTGGATTTCTTCCCAGAATATTTCTCGAAATATGCCGATAACAATAAACGAGAAATCACCATCCGACAGCTGCTCATGATGACAGCTCCTTACTCATTCGAGGACTGGAATGAACCACTAGATAAGATGTGTATGCAGTCTGACTGGGTGAATTTTACACTGGATTTACTAGGAGAGAAAGGGAATATTGGAAGCTTCAAGTATTCTACTGCGGGGGCACATCTGCTTTCTGCCATCATCACTCGAAGCACCGGAAAAAGTGCACGTGAATTTGCCAACATACATTTATTTAAACCACTCGGCATGAGAGAAATCCCTGATAATAAAATGGAAGCGTTTGGATTTGATGATTTATTCGGCAAAAAGGTTAAAGGATGGGTTAAAGATCCAAAGGGTATTTCTACTGGAGGATGGGGCCTGACGCTACATCCACGTGATATGGCACGCTTTGGTTTCCTATATTTGAATCATGGCATTTGGGATAATAAACAGATCATCTCCAAGAAATGGATCCTCGAATCAACCGCGATGAACTCCAATCATTACGGGTATTTATGGTGGTTACACAAAGAAAATGAATTTTTTGCCTACTCTGCACTAGGCGATGGAGGGAATGTGATTTGCTGCATACCAGAGAAAGATCTCGTAGTAGCCATTGCATCAGAATTCATGATTAATGCTCGTGATCGGTGGACGATGATAAAAGAACATATTATCCCTGCTTTCACTGACAAAACCGCATTGCGTTAGATATAAAATACAAGTGAAAAAATTTGAATTGGGAACCCCTGTGATAAACAGGGGTCTGATTTATGACTAATTGTCCAATTTTATTTCCTTCTATGTAATATTAGTAAATACCAATCTCAAATTATTTAATAAGAACTTAATGTAAGGGCTTCCTGTAAGATAATTTTTGAAAGTTCATGATCATTCATTACAAATGAAACTTCAGCTGGTTCAACCCAAATTCTGGCAATCGATTCATTTTCACGAAGAAAAGGTAAGCATTCTGTGACATCCATTCGATAAAAAACTTGATAAGCTATTAAAGGATATTTGCCATTTGGATCAAATAAAGGATTTTCTTTGTGACTTACTTCTATTGCACCTATGTATTGAATATGCCCCTTTACATATCCCTCCTCATATACTTCCCGGCACAATGCTTCCTCTAATTTTTCCCCAGCGTATATATGTCCACCCGGATAATTAAAACCTCTATTTTTAATAAGAACTAATAAAATATTCCCGTCTTTAAAGTATACAGCATGAACACTTGTTACTTTTGTAGATTTCGTTATTTTCATACGGGAATGCCAAGTTAGCTTAACATTATTTCCATTCCAGTTTACAAAAATGGGCTTCAAATCATTTTTGTGATTTATATTCCAACACTCCCTTCACTTAAACAGCTTTTTTATCTATTACCAGTTATTTCATATGTTGTCTATATTAATATACCTTATAAATCTACAAGAAGCTTATAGTTGCTGGAGTGAAGATTTTTTGTCTTCTTCAATCTGATATGCTGTAAGATGTAAAACAGAAAAGGATTTGAGCCCTTTTACTATTCTTCCTTTAGCTACAGAAGGAGTTAGTGTTAAACTAGTAATAGATTAAATGGATATATAATCCAGTCATAGGGGATGAGAATTAAGATGATGGAAGAAGTTATTTTAGAAATTGCTGATTTGAAAAAGAATTATGGTTCAAAGTCCGTCTTAAATGGTGTTTCTCTTCAAGTAAAAAAAGGAGAAATCATTGGATATATTGGTCCGAATGGAGCTGGAAAAAGTACTACTGTAAAAATCATCCTTGGAATTGAAGATAATTATTCCGGAAAAATCAATATCTTTGGTCATGATATTTCTGATGGAAATATCGAGTATAAAAGGAAGATTGGTTATGTACCGGAAATCGCCGAAGTTTACGACAATTTAACCGGCCAAGAATATTTAACCTTTATTGGCGAATTGTATGGACTCGATCTTGATCTTGCTAATTATAAGGCAAAAAGCCTCATGGAACTATTCGGAATTGGTGAAGTTTATCATTCTCGAATTGCATCTTACTCAAAAGGTATGCGACAAAAGCTTTTAATTATCTCAAGCTTATTGCATAATCCTGAGCTGTTATTTTTTGATGAACCGATCAATGGGCTGGATGCAAATAGCGTGATGATATTTAAAGAAATCATGACACAACTTGCTGCACAAGGAAAAACGATTTTCTACTCTTCTCATATTATGGATGTTGTCGAAAAAATTAGCAGCCGGATCATTCTCCTGCATGACGGTAAAATTGCTGCAGATGGTACATTTGAAGAATTAAAACAGCAAAATACCAAGGGATCACTTGAACAAATTTTTAACCAGCTTACAGGATTTAATGAACATAGAGAACTTGGTGAAAGATTTGTATCGGTTGTAAAGGAGATGTAAAAATGCAAGACTTTCGCACACTGAAACTATTGGATCGTTTTGAGTACGTTTTTAGCCGCTTTGGCGTAGATTACAAGATTATGAGAAAAATTTTACAAGTTAAGTTAACGATGGATGGCAGGCGTGTGCCAACCATTTTCTCACAAAATGTGAAAAATAAAGACCAAGAAACGAACAATCAGTATATAAAATCCTTATGGATTTACGTGGTTTTTGGTCTGTTTTTGATTCCATTTGTCCTTATGGGTGAAAATTATCTTTTTCAAATGAGTCTCTTCTTTGGGATATTCACCTTTTTTGTCATGACGTCAATGATTGCCGATTTTTCTTCTGTTTTACTAGACATACGTGATCGAAACATCCTGTTTCCAAAGCCAGTTGATCGAAAAACGGTTAGTACATCCAAAATGGTGCATGTTGCCATTTATCTATCATTCCTTACGATAGCGCTTGTCAGTATCCCTTTAATTGTAGGGCTTGTCAAAAATGGAGTATTGTTTTTCCTGGTTTCAATCTTAAATATCGTCCTGATTGACCTATTGATCATTGGGGTAACTGCCCTTATCTACTTATTTATTTTACGATTTTTTGATGGGGAAAAATTAAAAGATATTATTAATTATGTTCAAATTGGATTGTCACTTATGATTATGGTTGGGTATCAATTGCTTATTCGCTCTTTTCAGTTTATTGACTTAACCGTTTCTCTTGAACCGCAATGGTGGCAAATATTTATCTTCCCGATGTGGTTCGGGGCAAATATGGAAATGATCATGAATGGTTCCTTTCAGTTGTTATACCTTCTCTTTACAGCATTAGGTATCCTGATTCCTCTGCTGTCCATATGGATTTATATGAAATATAATCATGTTTTTGAACAAAACCTTCAAAAGCTCACATATCACGGAAAATCAAAAGAAAATAAGCAAAGCAAGCTCCGGCAGTTGTTCCTTAAAGGAATTTGCCACTCAAATGAAGAAAGAGCCTATTTTCGATTTGCCAGTTCCATGATGAAAAATGAACGGGATTTTAAATTGAAGGTTTATCCATCTTTGGGTTTTTCCATCGTAATTCCTTTTATTTTTATCATGAACGGATATAATACTAATTTTAATGATCTATCTACTAGCAAATCATATTTAACTATTTATTTTAGCTTAATCATTATCCCGACCATCATGATCCTCCTAAAGTTTTCAGGAAAATATAAGGGTGCATGGATTTACCGGGTCACTCCTATCAAACAGCTAAAACCGATATTTAGCGGAACGATAAAGGCGTTTATCTTTAAATTATATTTACCCGTTTACTTGCTTTTAAGTGCAGTGTTTATTGTCGTATTTGGCGTGAGAGTATTACCCGATCTGATAATAGTATTTTTAAATGCCTGCATTTATGCTGTCATTTGTTTTATGATTCTCAAAAAGTCTATTCCCTTCTCAGAGTCTATTGATCAGTACAATCAAAACAGCAACGGTGCCATTGTATTCGGTTTAATGCTGTTTGTTGCATTGTTTGCTGGCATACATTATGTAAGCACTTTGTTCTCTTATGGCATCTACCTATACCTAGTGATTGCCATCATTTGTTTGGCCACTCTTTGGAAACAAGCTTTTAATATTACATGGGAAAAGATCATGAGGTAATTTGTTAGGAACGGAGCGTTTCACACCTGACGTGTTAGTTGTGATTCCCAAAACGGAGCTGTTCAAAAAATGGACAGCCCCGTTTTTTATTCCAACTCTTGTGTAGTGAAGAGCGTCATATGTGTATTTCAATTTCTGTTCCACGGCCACTTTCACTATCAATGGTGATTTGACCGTCATGGGCTTTTATAATGTCATGTGCTATAGCCATGCCAAGTCCAGATCCTTTATGTGCAGCCCCCGTATTTGTCCCACGATAATACCGATCAAAGATCCTTTCAAGTTCCTTTCCATTAATTCCCTTCCCATTATCTTTGATCAAAATATGTGTATGTTCTTTCCTTTCAATGCTTATGCCCACCATTACATCCTCATTATTATGAACAATCGCATTAAGAATCAAATTATTAATTGCCCGCCGGAAAAGAATTTCATCCACTTCTGCCATGATATTCTCCTCGTTAACATGGAATTGAATATCACGGTTGGTATATTTAGGGTCGTTTAATAGATCAATCACAATCTTACGAAGCAAAGCGACAATATTTACTTCTTTTTTATTTAACGATAGTTCTTTATTTTTTAATCTGGTAGATAAATTTAAATCTTCCATGACTTCTTTGATATAAACGGACTTTGCTTCAATAACTCCTGCATATTCCCTTATTTCTTCCGAAGAAAAATCATATTCCGGATCTTTGATCATTTCTGCATATCCTTGAATCGAGGACAGCGGGGTTTTAATGTCGTGAGAAATGTTGGCAATCCATTCCTCCCTCATCAAATCTAACTTTTTCCGTTCTTTTTCACTGAGCTTTAATTGATCAGCTAAATGATTTAAATTATAGAATACATTTTTATATAAGCCACTTGATTCCGTATGGTGATTAAATTCATGATTGGCCAATTTTTTGATGCCATTAATTAACGTATGTAATGGCTGGGTAAGCCTTTTGCTAAAAAGGTAACCAATCAAGAGTGCGATTAAGATGTCTATTAGTAAAATAACCATGCCTATTTTAAACACTCTAATAATATCCTGATTATTGTAGGAGATAAATTGCCGATCTAAATTCCGATTTTCAATACCAATCAAATAACTGTACCGATGGCCGTTTTGTGCCTTTTCCCCAACATAAACAACCGTCTTTTCATCAACTTCTTTATACTTATACATTTGAATAATTTCTGCAGGGATGTATTTCTTTTTGATTTCTTTTGGTTCCCTGAAGCTATATACCTCGTTCCCATTTTCATCCAAAATTTGGATCCAGGCATTCTTTTTCGCTAACTTGTTTTGTCCTATTTCAGAAATGGCTACATTTTGATCCAATGTGATAATTTCTTGTTGAAAATTTCTCGTGAATTGTTCTGGAGATATTTCCCGGTCTTGAAAAATTGGAACATCAAAAGTGAGTTGTGCCGTAAGCAGCGCTAACCCTAGGATAAAATTGATGAAAATAATCAGAATAACAACCAAGACAACAGATAATAAATACCTTCCCGTCAGCCTCCACTTCATTCCTATGCATCCTCTATAACGAGCTTATACCCTAAGCCTTTTACGGTAACCAAATATTGCGGATGAGAAGGCTGGACTTCGATTCTTTCGCGAAGTCGGCGGATATGAACCATGACTGTATTATCCATGCCGAAGAAGTCTTCTCCCCAGACTGAATCGTATAGCTGTTCTTTGCTAATTACCTTGTTCTTGTTTTGGAGAAAAACCTTCATTAGTCCAAGCTCCTTTGGCTTCAACTGAATTTCTTGCCCATTCTTTGTTAACTGGGCCATTTCCTCGTTTAATTCAAACGGACCTGCCTGAATTTTTGTCTCCTTCACCGTTTCAGACTGCATGTATTCTGCCCGGCGCAAATGAGCTTTTACTCGATAAGCGACCTCTTTAGGACTAAATGGCTTCGTAATGTAATCATCGCCGCCGATCGCAAAGCCCAATATCTTATCGATTTCCTCGTTTTTTGCCGATAAAAATAAAATAGGCACCTTGGAGATATTTCTGATTTGTTTACAGACATCATAGCCTTCCCCATCCGGCAGCATAATATCTAGCAGCACAATGTCTGGATGATAGATTTGAAATTGATGAAATCCATCTTTAGCTGTAGCTGCAGTAGCCACATGATCGATTCCTTCTTTTTTTAACACCGTTTTAATCAACCGTAAAATATCTTCTTCATCATCTATAATTAAAACCTTCTTGTTTGTTGACAAAATACTTCCCTCCTTGCTTTCCTATTCCATTATAGTAAAAAGGAATCCCCTTCAAAAGGATTCCTTCATTATTCTTAGAATATTACTTCGATAACCTCTCACTTACTTTTTTAGGAAGCTCCGATTTTTTCACTTCCTGATAGGAGGTAACCCCTTTATTATCTTTTACAAATAAAGATAAATATGCATGTTCCTGAAGCTGCTTATGAGCAGTAAATGTCAATGTCTTTTGTCGGCCATCCTTATCATATGCCGGGAGTTTATATTCATAGCTTATATACTTTCCTCCTCGATCATCTTTATCTTCCAGCATCTTTCCTTGACCAATTATCTGAGTATAATATTGTTCTGCTCCTAACCTATTAAAGTTTACATTTTGAAGGATAACCAATCCGCCTACTAGAATTACTGCAATAGCTGCAATCGATCCGATAATTTTTTTCACTATTTTCTCCTCTTTTCTATTTGATAATTATTTTGTAGTAGTTCCTTACCGTTAAGAAGTAATAGGCAATGTAAATACAAGTATAAATGCCGATACAGATGATGACAGGAGTCATTAAATTCGTTTGCATTAATTTAGATAACGCGGTTAAGGCCACAATTGAATGGGCAATACCGGCTAGTAATGGCAAGGAAAAAATAAATAAGATCTGTTTTGAAATAGATTTTTTTACTTCCTTCTTATTTACACCAATTTTGTATAAGATCCCATAACGGTCTTTATCCATAGTTGCCTCTGTCAGCTGCTTAAAATAAATAATGCTTCCTGTTGCAGCTAGGAAAACTAATCCTAAAAAGCCGCCAATAAAAATGAGTAAACCTGTTGACTCCATTCCGTGGGAATAATCGGCATAAAAGCTTGAGAACCTTGCTTCCTCCGGCAACAAAGTTTGGACCTCTTTCGTTACTATTTTTGCATCCTCTTCATTCTTCAGTTTAAAAACTTCCATGTTGACAAGCTCTGTTCCGCTTGCAAATTTAGAAAATAACTCATCACTAATAACAACTGTCATACCCGCTGTTTGGAGATTGAGAACATTATATTTCTTCAATTCTTTAAAGGTAATATTCTCGCTGCGGTCATTCACTTTCAGCGAAATCGTTGCTCCAACATACTTCGGTGAGAAATCTTTTGAATAGCCAGCTTCGAGAACGGCTGCCTCATTGCCTTTTAACGATAAGGTTTCTTCTCTATTTTGCCGTTTAGCTAATTGGTTAAAGGTTTTATTGTCGATCATGCTATATTCCATTTCATCTAGATAAATCTTGCTGTGCAGATTTGAAATATCGACATCCACCAGCATTGTCGGGACGCTCATGTGATAGATCATTTTATGATCTTTATCCAGCGATATCCGCTCTTTGATCTGGTTAGATACATTTTTGTCTTTTGCAATAAACATCATGCTATTCGGATTTGCTAGTTCCACATTACTTCTGTTGTTATAGTAAAAGCTATAAGCCGCTCCTACTGCAGTTAAAGTAGTGGCGCTAAGAACAGCAATAATCGTTAATGTACGTGCATTTCCTTTTATTCGGTAGAGAAGCTGGGACGTACTGATTAAATTAATTCCATTCCAAAAATGAGATTTATTTTTTCGTAATAGCTTTAATAAATAAACCGTTAATGTACTAAATAATAAATACGTACCAAGAATGACTGTGACTAAGATGACCAACGGGGTTATCAAAAATCCTATTTTTCTCCACACTTCTGATTCCAGCATATTTTGCAGTGCAAGCCAGTATCCAACTCCAACTAAGAGAACCGAGATCATCGCAGTGATAACAGAAGCTTTTGGTTCCTTTTCCCCTTCTTGCTCGGCTTTGAATAGCTCAATTAACTTAAAGCGGTAAATTAAGCGATATCCGTGGATCGAAGTAATCGCAGTCATTAGCGTGAATACGATAATCGTATTTACAATTGCCTGCGGGGAAATAGCAAAGTTTCCAAGCGCATCATACCCCATGACCTTCATCAATACAGTGACAAAAAACTTTGACAAAATGGATCCAAGAATGATTCCAATCAATAAAGCGATAATGCCCATGAGAAAGTTTTCATAAAATAACATCCGGCCAATCTGTTTTTTGCGAACGCCAAGTAAAGAGTAGAGTCCGACTTCTTTTTTGCGTTTCTTTGTAAAAAATGAATTGGAATACCAAATGAATACAGCTACAAAAATCATGAGCACGACGGATGCACCATTAAAGACCGAGCTAATTTTGGTGGACGAATCTGTTGTTTCCAGTATGGTTTGATCATATTTTAAAGAAACGAAGGTAAAGTATATGATAATACTGAAAATCATTGAGCCGATATATAAAAAATAATTCTTAAAGTTTTTTTTGATATTTTTTCTGGCGATGCTAAATAACGTCATTTAATGCCCACCTCCAAGTGAAGCAAGGACATCTAGTATTTTTTGAAAAAATTCCTGACGGGAATTGTGCATTTTTTGAATTTCTGCATAGATTCCGCCATCTTTAATAAATAAGATTCGCTTACAGAAGCTTGCTGCGAACGCATCATGAGTGACCATCATAATCGTTGAGTGATTTTGCTCATTAAGCGCTGTTAAGCTTTCTAGTAAATCAGCAGCCGATTTTGAATCCAAAGCTCCTGTAGGCTCGTCTGCTAATATAAGGCTCGGTTTTGTCACCATCGCCCTTGAAGCAGCTGTTCTTTGCTTCTGTCCCCCAGAAATATGATACGGATATTTATCAAGTATGCCTTGAATTCCAAACGTATCTGCGATTATCTCGACACGGTTTTCTATTTCTTTTGCCGGCACTTTGGATAATGCGAGTGGCAGCAAGATATTTTCCTTAACTGTTAATGTATCGAGCAGATTATAATCTTGAAAAATAAAGCCGAGGTTATTCCGGCGAAAATCTGATAATTGCTCTTCCTTCATCGTGAAAATATTTTGATCAGCGATAATAATTTCTCCTGATGTTGGCGTATCAATGGTCGATAATATATTGAGTAATGTGGATTTACCAGCACCAGAAGGTCCCATAATGCCGATAAATTCACCTTCTTTTATTTCTAAATCTATATCTTCCAATGCTTTATAATGATTTCCTTTTGATCCGTATACTTTTTGTACGTTTTTTGCACGTAAGATGGTTTTCATTGAAACGTCCTCCTTTAATGACTACCATTCAGATTATATTGATCCAACCTTACATCGTTTTAATCTAAACCTTACATTAACCTTAAAAATGCCAGGCATCATCAAAAAAATACTTTTTTGTGCTTAAAATTATAAAAAAACCCAAGAATGCTGTTTTATCAACACTCTTGGGTCAGTTGTTTAGGTAAGATTCAGCCTTTAATGGACATATTCGACAGCTTGATTGTATTTGCTCTCTTTATTTCCCGTTTGAAGCTATTCCTCTGCCATACGTCATAAATCGCCATACTTTTTCTAATGGACCCATCTTAAAGAACTTAAACCAAATGACACTATAAACTATTTGGATCGCAAAAATGATGGTGGAAATGATAACAATGTTGATCGGCGATACGACTTCGAGACCCATTAGCGAGATGATAGCCAATCCAATGAAGCTTTGTGCCCAATAATTCGTAAAAGCCATTTGACCAACACGGGCAACCGGCTGCAGTAGTTTTGCGATGTGTTTGTTTTCCAGGATTAAAAAGAATGTTGAAAGGTAAAAATAGGTTGTTGGGATTAGACCTAACGCAATGATGGATTGCACCCGCTGATAATCTCCAGTTGGTATATTCCAGATCCAAAAAGAGAATCCAATAAAGATAGGCAGTGTGACTATTTGAATCCATTTTATTTGCATTGATAAATCACTGATTCTTCTAATCCAATTTGCTTTAGCCGCTAGAAAACCGGTTAAAAACATAATGAAGATAGCAATGGCATCATTCCCCAAAAAGGCAGAAACCTTTGAGATTATCCCCATATCTTTAGCAAAAGCGCCTATTAAAAGACTGACAATATGAACGGTTATGATGCCGCCAAGCCACTTGCAAATCGTTGACACCTTTGCACGATAAAAGGGAATCAGCAAGAAGCCAATAATGGCATATGTCCATAAAATGGAACCCCAAAAAAAGAAAAAGTGAATAATACCAAGTAATAGCAGTGCTAATAAGCGCCTCGTAAAACGCCAGCGTGGTTTATCACCGCGACTTTCAGCACGTGAGGCAAAAATATAAAAACCTGCCCCAAATAGAAAGGAAAAAATAGAAAAGAATTTTTTTTCTATAAAAATATCGATTAGCGTGGCAATGATTCCATTCAAGCCGTTCTCATCTGGCAGCTGCATGCCTTCGGTCATCATCTTAAATGCTCCGACATTAATAAACAAAATCCCAAACAAGGCAAAACCACGGATAATATCTAAGGAAATGATTCTTTCCTTTTGTTTAATGGATGGATTCATACTTTTGTACTCCTTTAACTGTCATATTTATAAAATAGTATAAGTACCCAACCTTACACGATATTAATGTAAACCTTACATTAACCTTAAAACAATTCTTTCATAAAAAGAATTGTTTTAGCAGGGCT
>NZ_JALDXW010000057.1:0-19250 GCF_032154635.1 Cytobacillus sp.
TAAAATATTTTCGACTCAAGAATATCCGGGATCACGAAATTTTTTATGGATTCATAAATATATTCCCTCCAGGCTACATCTTTCAAAACTTCTCCTCAACTAGAGGCATGCTAGATGGCACGGAAACGATTTGCATCTCAGGGTATTTAAGTGCTGTCAATTTATTGCCGAAGACTGCGCCTGTATCTATATTGTATGTATTGTTTACAATACGAGCTTCTTTAACGGGGGTATGTCCGTAAACGATGACAGCATCACCTTCATATTGTTTTGCCCAGTCACGCCTGACAGGAGAACCATCCGGATGTTTTTCGCCAGTTATATCCCCATACAAAACAAAGGTTTTGACTTTATTTGAGTCTTTCCCGATTAGATCTTCCCGGATGCCTGCATGGGCAATAACAAGCTTCCCATTATCGAGGATCATATGTAAGGGGGCATTTTCATATAGCTGAATAAACTTCTCACGAATCTTCTCCTTCTTTTTTTTATCGAGGCCTTCATATTCGGCAACTGTTGTTTCAAGACCATGTGTGTGCTGCACCTTATTGCCTAGAAAAAATCGATATAGCTTATTGCAGTGATTCCCTGGAACATAGTAACCTAATCCCTTGTTTACAAGGGAAGACACTGTTTCAGCAACTTTAAGAGAGTGGGGTCCGCGATCCGTCAAGTCACCGACAAAAGCTAACTTTCTTCCATTTTTATGAATAGGAATCCCTTCAGAATTCCACTCATATCCAAGCTTTTTTGTCAGCTCCCAAAATTCTTGATAGCACCCATGTATATCTCCAATAATATCTACTTCCATCCCATACACCTACCTTAGCCATTCTTATGTAGTCCATTTTATCATTTCATTTCTACATTTGTTCTATCCAATCATTAGACTAAACCTGAATCCACCCGTGATTTAAATGCCTTTTTCAGGGGAAAGTAAATAAAAAAAATGAAATTAATTAATAGTAAGCGACAAAAAAGTGAAGATTTGCTAGTATTATGAGGTATTGAAGAAGAGAAGAAAGGAGGGAATGCAGGTGGAAGAAGTAAAAGAAGAGCATGCAGTCCATCATATGAATAAGGATTTATTAATCGATTCTTTAAAAAATGAAGATATTGAAGGATTCCGTGCAGAATTTTTAGAATTGCATCCTTATGACCAGGCTTCATTTTTTAAGGAATTGGATGAGGAGCATCGTGAGAAAATTTATCATTACCTCTCTCCTGAGGAAATGGCAACTCTATTTGAAAACCTAGAAATAGATGATGATGAATATAAAGATGTCCTTGCAGAAATGAATCCGAATTACGCTGCAGACATGATCTCAAAGATGTATGTCGATGATGCAGTTGACGTATTAAATGAGCTTGAAAAAGACCAGGTAGTCAGCTACTTAACTATTATGGATGAGGAAGCGGCACAGGAAATTAAGGATCTTCTGCATTATGAAGAGTATACAGCTGGAAGTATCATGACAACTGATTTTGTATCGATTTCAGCTAATCAAACGGTACGATCAGCGATGTATATTTTAAAGAATGAGGCTCCAAAAGCGGAAACGATTTACTATATCTATGTATTAGATGAACAAAAACGATTATTAGGTGTTATTTCTTTAAGGGACTTAATTGTAAATGATGATGACACAATGATTGCAGATATTACGAATGACCGGATTGTTTCCGTTTCGGTAGGTGATGACCAGGAAGAGGTTGCCCGAAAAATAAAGGATTATAATTTCCTAGCCCTGCCAGTTGTTGATTTTCAAAATCATTTATTAGGAATCATAACGGTTGATGATGTAATGGATGTCATGGAAGAAGAAGCATCGGATGACTACTCCAAGCTTGCTGCAGTATCTGATATGGATACAATTGACCGAAATCCAATCTCAGCTGCACGTAAGCGGCTGCCATGGCTGATTATCTTATTGTTTCTTGGAATGATGACTGCAAGCTTAATTGGGCGATTTGAGGAAACTTTAAATAAAGTAGCTATTTTAGCTGTTTTTATCCCGTTAATTGCCGGCATGGCAGGGAATACGGGAACCCAGGCACTTGCAGTTGCTGTCCGCGGGATTGCCACCGGTGATTTAGAAAAGGAAAGTAAATGGAAGTTGATTATTAGGGAAGCCGGTACCGGGTTGATAACTGGTGCCATTTGCGGTGTACTTGTAGCAATGATCATTTTTATTTGGAAAGGAAATATTTTTTTAGGTATACTAGTAGGTATTTCCATTCTATGTACATTAATTGTAGCTACTTTAGCAGGCGCTCTTATCCCACTGATTATGCATAAGTTTAAGATTGATCCAGCTGTTGCTTCAGGACCATTCATAACAACAATCAATGATTTAATCAGTATATTAATTTATTTTGGCATGGCTACATTATTCATGAGCTATCTGCTTTAGGGTGCCTGGCACCACTCATGGACAAAGTTAGGCTGTTTGTTTTTCTAGAGTGGACATTTTTATTATTTTTTCGAAAGGGGAGATTCGATGGAAGAACATGGCGCATCGGTTGCATCCTTAGTAATTGTTATTATTGTTGCATTTCTAACTCCCATTCTGCTGCATCGGCTGAAGATGAATTTTCTGCCAGTCGTTGTAGCAGAAATTTTAATGGGCTTAGTCATTGGGAAAAGTGGATTTAATCTTGTCCATCCCGATATGTGGCTTGAAACATTATCAACGCTTGGATTTATTTTTCTTATGTTCCTTAGTGGCTTAGAAATAGACTTTACCGCTTTCTCCGGGAAAAAAAAGAGAGAAAAGCTTCCGAGCGGTAAATTAGAACCAAATGCCTTTTTAGTTTCAACACTTATTTTTATAGGCATTTTTGTTGTTTCATTAGGTTTGTCCTATCTGTTTGTCCTGATGGGCTTTATTGATAATGTTTTCTTAATGACCTTAATTATTTCTACGATTTCATTAGGTGTTGTCGTTCCGACTTTAAAGGAAGCGCATTTAATGAAAACAACAATTGGCCAAATTATTTTGTTAATAGCGGTTATTGCTGATCTAGTAACGATGATCTTATTAGCCGTATTCGTTTCTTTATATGGTGGGGGAGAAGGGAATACATGGTTATTGCTGATTCTCTTTGCTGTTGGAATATTGTTGTATTTCATCGGTAGAAGGTTTAAAAATCGCAAATTTGTTGAGGTAATGGCTACTGGGACTGTGCAAATCGGAACAAGGGCTGTATTTGCACTAATTATTTTTCTTGTTGCACTTTCCGAAACAGTTGGCGCTGAAAATATTCTAGGTGCGTTCCTTGCAGGCGTACTTGTGTCTTTATTGGCACCTAACCAAGAGCTTGTCCATAAGTTGGATTCATTTGGTTATGGTTTCTTGATCCCGATATTCTTTGTGATGGTTGGTGTAGATTTAAATGTATGGTCCTTATTAAGCGATAAGAAAATGCTGATGTTAATTCCGCTTTTATTAATTGGGCTGCTAGTATCAAAAATTCTTCCAGTCTATTTATTAAAACGGTGGTATGACAAAAATACAGTGATCGCTTCTGCATTTTTATTAACGTCAACCTTATCGTTAGTCATTGCAGCTGCAACGATTGGTGAAAGGATTGGCGTGATAACCTCCGAAATGAGCGGAACATTAATTCTTGTAGCGGTCATTACGAGTATTTTTACACCAATTGTTTTTAAGAAGCTATTCCCTAAGGAGAATAATACCGAAAAGAAACTAAAGGTGACCTTTATTGGTGCAAATCAGTTAACACTGCCCGTTTATAGCGAGCTGAAAACGGGATTATATGAGCCGACTCTATATCATAAAAAACTAGAAAAGGCAGATAAAACTATATCTGATTCTTTATTTGAAATTAATGAATTAGAGGATTATTCCCTTCAATCGCTTGAAGAAACAGAAGCGGCAAATTCTGATATCGTTGTTATTTCCACAGGAGAAGAAGAAACAAATGCGACCCTCGCTATTGCTTTTAAAGAGTATGGAGTCGATCGGGTGATTTGCCGTCTTGAAAGTCCTGACTTGCAAGAAAGCTTGTGGGAACATGATATTGAAGTATTTTCAGTATTAATGTCGCAAAAAACATTGCTTAGAGCATTGATAGAATCACCAAGTGTAATGAATATTTTAACGAATCAGGAAACGGCTTTGTATGAAATTAAGCTGTTAAATAACCAGTTTGAAGGGATGTCATTAAGAGCATTCCCGTTCACTGGCGATGTTATTTTCGTACGGATATTCCGTGGGCATGACTCCATTGTTCCGCATGGGGATACAGAGCTTCAATTAAATGACCGATTAATTGTAACAGGTACGAAGGAATATGTTGATGAGCTCAAACGGGAACTGGAATTTTGCGAGTGGTGTTAAAGTTATTAGCTAGTCTGCAAGAAAAATGCAGACTAGCTTTTTTACTGCCTTTTTTCAATAAGATTCCTTTTCTTTTTATCAAATGTATAGTAAAATTAGCACTAGGTACTAATAACTTGTAATAAATCAGGAGGATTCAAAATGACACTTTCATTAAATGGAAAAACATTTGTTGTTATGGGTGTTGCCAATAAACGCAGTATTGCATGGGGAATTGCTAGATCACTGCATACAGCTGGTGCTCGTTTAATTTTCACATATGCAGGTGAAAGAATGGAAAAAGGTGTTCGAGAACTGGCGGAATCCCTTGGGGATGGGCAATCATTAGTCCTACCATGTGATGTAACAGTCGATGAAGAAATTGCTAAGTGCTTTGAGGATATTAAAGAGAAGGCTGGTACAATCCACGGAGTTGCTCACTGTATCGCATTTGCAAATAAGGAAGAACTTCAAGGCGATTACATGAATACAACTCGTGATGGCTTCTTGCTTGCTCATAATATTAGCTCTTATTCATTAACAGCTGTTGCGAAAGAAGCGAAGAAGTTGATGACTGAAGGCGGAAGTATCGTGACGTTAACGTATCTTGGCGGTGAGCGTGCGATTAAAAACTACAATGTTATGGGAGTAGCTAAAGCCTCTCTTGATGCAAGTGTGAAATATTTAGCAGCTGACTTAGGTAAAGAAGGGATTAGAGTGAATTCCATTTCGGCTGGACCTATCCGTACATTATCTGCAAAGGGTGTAAGTGATTTTAATTCAATCTTGAAAGAAATTGAAGAGCGTTCACCACTTCGCAGAACAACTACACCTGAAGAGGTAGGCGATACAGCTGTATTCCTTTTCAGTGAATTATCGCGAGGAATAACAGGAGAAAATATTCACGTTGATTCTGGTTTCCATATTGTCTAATACAATAAGCATTAAAACGACCTGCTCACATAAGTGAAGCAGGTTTTTTTAATTCCTCAAGCAACGTCATTAGTCATTTTGCATACATATAGGGTGAACACATTTGTCTTGGAGGTGGATGAAGATGACAAAAAGGAAAGAGAAGGAACCATTGTTTTACATTCAACAGCCAACTTTTCAATTTCCTACTATAAAAATGCAGGAAACGTACTCCAGCAAAAGAGCTGAATCACTTAAAACAGCTCAAATAAGCGAATCGATAGAGATGAATCAAAAACAAGAAGTAGGAGAGGAAAAGGCTTCTAACACGAAGCTTCCAAAAGCAGACCAAGAAGAAAAAATGAAAAAGACGAATCTATATCAACAGGAAAAGGTTCAGGATGCACTAGAAGAGTTTGAAACAGATCGCAGAAAAGTAGAGGAAAATACTGCTTTTTCAATGCGTACAGACCGTAAGCCTTCATTTCAAAGAGTAAAAAGCTTTAAAGAAATGAGCATGATGGAAAGGCTGCAATATTTAATGGAGTTTCCAAAGCAGCTGCCACCAGTTCCGTGTTTATTTATTACAAATGAAAATACAGTTAAGGGGTTTCTAAACAGCCATTTAAATGACTTTATAGAAATTAAACTGCTTAATGGGGAAATGAAGAAGATTTCGTTAGGTGAGCTAAAGGACATAAAAATGATTGGTTTACGAAGATGATTGATTAAAAAAGCCAGTCGTCTATTAACGACTGGCTGCATTTTGATGGAAGTTTAATCTTCGCAAATGCCAAGAAAAACGTCATCAATACATTGAACTGCGCAGAAGCAGCTTAGATCTACAGTAATACAGCTATCTGTAGCCCGGAAGTAGTCAACTTTACACACTTTTTCTAGGTCAATGCAGCAATTTTTTGTTAGGTCAACTGTTCGATCGTTATCTGGTCCCGGAATTCTATTTACCGGTTCAAGCACACGAAGCACTGCGCAGCAGTTATCAAAGATATCTTCTACGCGGAAAAAGATAGAAACACATGCACATTCGTTACCAGTGAAAAATGCATGAAACGGTGATCCGTCAGCAGTTTTTAAAACAAAAACACGAGTATCTGGATGTCTATGTTTCTTTTTTCCAGGTGAGATATGCCCTAACGGCTCTAAGAAACAGTTGGAAGGACATTCACATACATCTTCTGCATTATCTTGAATATCTTTTATTGCACGAACTACTTCGCACACACAGCTGTTGCCTTTGAAGTCGCCTTTTTTTCCACAACCCATTTTATTTCCTCCTTGTTTGATTCTTGTGATACTACACTATTAACATATTGCCGAACTACCCAATGGGTAACGGACAAACGCCTTGTTTTATGGAAAAATAGGCTTTTTTTTCGAAATAAATAAGTGCTGGAGGAATTGAATATGTCTATTTCATTAATGGAATTGCTTATATTAGCATTAGCTAGCTTCCGCCTGACAAGGCTTCTCGTCTATGATAAAATAACTGAATTTATTAGACGGCCGTTTTTTGAAGAACTAGAAGAGACAAATAAGGACGGAGAAATAGAAATATATTTGGTTCCTAAAAAAGGGAGTATCCGCGGATTCTTTGGTAATCTGCTTAGCTGTTACTGGTGTACAGGTGTGTGGGTATCTATCTTTTTATGTGTATTGTATTTATACAATACGCCTTATACATTGCCTATTCTCCTTGTATTAGCTGTTGCAGGCCTGGCAGCATTAATTGAAACAGCTGTACAGAAATGGATGGAAGAGTAGCCCGCTTATTACAAATACTAGTTTCCATAGGCATCTGTGTTACACAAGGAACGGCAATTTCTCATATTATATCTCGAATACTTATCTAATCTGAATGGTCATAGCTAAACAGGAATAAGGGGAGGCGAAAGTGTTGTTATCTAAATACGGTCAACCAGTCGAAATAAAGCCGCAGCCAGTAAAAAAGAAGAAAAAAGGGTGTGGATGCGGAAAGAAAAAAACGAGCTAAAAATCAGCCGGTACGTGCCGGCTGATTTTTTTGTAATTGGAAATAAGAGCCTATGGGAATTGATTCATAATTTCACATTCTTTCGTGGACAATAATCATAAATGAATTCTGAATGGGAAGGGTTAGTCATGAGAAAAAAATATGTGTTTATCGTTCTTTATCTTTTGCTTGTATTAGCTGGATGCAGCCAAAATGAATCAAATGATAGCGAAATGGCCCTAATCAAAAAAACGGATCCTAAACCCGTTTTAATTGATAAAAAAACAAAAGGAAACGTAGATGTAGCGGCTGACATTAAAAAGGAAATCACATCGTATAAGGAGTTATATGATGTAGCGGTTGTGAAAGGGACAGAGGATACACTTGTTGTGTATAAGGTAAAACATCTTCAACGGTTTCATATGAAGAAAATTGAGAAGAAAATAAAGGGGATGCTTGAAAAGAAATTTCCAGATGAAAAATTTACAGTATCAAGCGATTATAAGATTTTTTTAGAGGCTATTAAGTTAAAAGAAAAGATGGAAAAACCTGATTATTCTGAAGAAGAGGCAAACAAAAGATTAAAGGAAATTATTAAATTGAAAAAGGAAATGGCATAGAAGGGAGAATTGGCAATGGCGGATAAAAAAAAGAAAAATATGACACCTGCTCAACAAAAATATCAAGGCCTTCAACAAAAACATGAATTGAAACGGCCTATCTTTAAAAATTGTCTTAGAGCGTTCTGGGTGGGCGGGTTAATTTGTACAATTGGCCAAGCGGTTACATATTTTTATATTTATTTTTTTAATTTCACTGAACAAACGGCTGGCAACCCTACAGTAGCTACTATGGTATTTTTCTCCATGCTTTTAACTGGTTTTGGGGTCTATGATCATCTAGGGCAATATGCAGGTGCGGGAAGTGCTGTACCGGTTACGGGCTTTGGAAATGCCGTTATTTCAGCTGCAATTGAACATCGTACGGAAGGTTTTGTTCTTGGCGTTGGCGGGAATATGTTTAAACTTGCTGGTTCTGTTATTCTTTTTGGTGTATTTTCTGCTTTTGTCGTTGCTCTGATCAAAACTGTACTCATTCAATGGGGGGTTTTGTAATGCTGAAAGGAAAACAATCCTGGATTTTTAACAATCGCCCAGTGATCATTGCGACTGGAGTGTCAGGAGGTCCATTTGAAGCGAATGGGAAGCTTGCCAGTGATTTTGATATTCTTCATGACGATTTATGGATGGGGCAGGACTCTTATGAAAAGGCACACCGTGTGTTAATTGAGGAAGCCAGTCAGGTTGCGCTTCAAAGAGCAAACTTACAGGAGGAAGATATCCATTTCTTTATCGCGGGAGATTTAATCAACCAAATTACTCCATCGAGTATGAGTGCACGGACAAATCAAATTCCATATTTCGGTATATTTGGCGCCTGTTCGACTTCAATGGAAGGACTTGCTCTCGGTTCGTTTATGATTAACTATCAGGGCGCAAAGCATATTTTAACTGGTGCTTCTAGCCATAATGCGGCTGTTGAAAAACAATTCAGATACCCTACTGAATATGGAGGGCAAAAACCGCCAACCGCCCAGTGGACAATTACAGGTGCAGGTATGGCTATTTTAGCAGCAAATGAAGGTGCTCAAAATATGCCTGTTACAACATCAGCGACAATAGGCAAAGTCGTTGATATGGGGTTGACTGATCCGTTTAATATGGGGGGAGCAATGGCTCCAGCAGCAGCAGATACGATAATGGCTCATTTTAAGGACTTACAAATCGATCCTTCTTATTATGATCTTATTGTAACTGGGGATTTAGGGGAGATCGGCCAAAATACAACCTATGAATTATTAAAAAATGCCGGTTTAAAAATTGAAAGAAGCAAATTTCAGGATTGCGGATTACTCCTTTATAAAGAAGAGCAGCCTGTCAATGCAGGAGGGAGTGGTGCGGGATGCTCAGCTACTGTTCTTTATGGGCACTTATTGAACCAAATGAAGGAAGGAATCTATAAAAAGATACTTGTTGTGGCAACGGGTGCGCTTCTTTCTCCGTTAACTTTTCAGCAAAACGAAACCATCCCTTGCATCGCTCATGCGGTTTCTATTGAGATGGATTAAGAAGGAGGGAAAAAGATGTTTGCAATGTTCTTTTGGGCATTTGTTGTTGGTGGGCTATTCTGTGTGATCGGTCAATTATTATTTGATGTGGCAAAATTAACGCCAGGGCATACTTTAAGCTTACTTGTGGTTATTGGTGCAGTCCTAGATGGGGTCGGATTATATGAGCCGTTAATTGATTTTGCAGGTGCTGGAGCAACGATTCCGATAACAAGCTTTGGAAACTCCCTTGTCCATGGGGCGATGGCTGAGGCAGAAAAGCACGGGCTAGTCGGGGTCTTATCGGGAATGTTTGAAGTTACAAGCTCAGGTATATCTGCAGCAATTGTTTTTGGGTTTATCGGCGCACTGATTTTTAAGCCAAAGGGATAAAAATGGAATCTTAAACTGGAATAAAGAAATATATGGTTTAGGGGCTTGCCTATACACCTTTTGTTGTTTTACATATGTTGTAAAGACTTGAAAAAGTGAGGTGATAGGTATGGGCTTTGGCTTTGGAGGATGCGGCGGCTACGGCTACGGCGGCTATGGATATGGCGGTGGCTACACGGGATCTACATTTGTGCTAATTGTCGTATTGTTTATTCTTCTAATTATAGTTGGTGCAAGTTTCTATAATTAACCCGAGAGTATGGTTGGTTATTTATTAGTATGAATAACCGTTGCCACTCACACTTTTCACGCTCCTTCATACTATATAAAGTAGCCTACTATAAGGAGCGTGATCTTTACATGGATAATAACTTCTTTAAAAACCTGGAAAAGAAAACAGGCGTTAATATGAATGATGTATTTGAATTAGCCAATTCATTGCAAAATGCTAATTTTAAAGATGAAAAAACAGTTAGAGGCGTAATAAGAAGAGTTTCACAAATTGCAAACAAACCAGTCTCTAAAGAAACAGAAGATAAGATTGTAAAATCGATTGTTACTGATGGAAAACAGCTTGATTTTGGTACAATTTCAAAAATGATTAATAATAAGTAAAGGGATGGGCCTGGAAAATGTACCAGGTCCATTCTTATTTTTATTTTTTCTCTCTGGTAACCGGTGACAAGAATCTAGAAGGGTAGGCCTTCTTACCGCGTCTTTTTTCTGGTACTGAAATATATAAGTGCTCCATTGCCCGTGTAATGGCAACATACATCAGTCGTCTTTCTTCCTCAATCGGGGAAAAATCTCCATTTCTATAGGCTTCAAGTGCATGGTCATGCGGAAGGCTGCCATCCACAGCACCTATAATATAAACGACCTTATATTCTAGCCCTTTGGCACGATGAATGGTACTTAATGTAATCGCGTTATGATATTTTCTGCTGAGTTCCTTTATTTCTTTGCTCATTGCCTTCATATGATTTGTATGTTCTAAAAATTCATGAATGGAAGTAAAGCTTTTTGCCGCTACCTTTAAATCCTTAAGATCATCTGAGCCCTTTTCCATTTTATTTCCTTCATTGCCGCGCTTTTTAATGAAGTCTTGAAATCCTAGTTCTTTTTCAATTGTTTCAATTGCCATAAGAGGAGAAAGGCGCGTAATGGAGCGAATAACAGGGATTACTTTTTTTAATTTATTTTCTTGAAAAGCAAAACCTGTCTTTACCTGTTTTAAGCATTCTAGAAGAGAGCAGTCATTTAAAATGCTTTCTGCCATCATGTCCTTAATAACCGTTTGTTTGATAAAAAGAGCAGGAAGAATATTTTGTATTGCTCCTTTATCATCTTCATTTAAAGCTAATTGCAAAAAGGAAAGCATGCTTCTCACAATGAACCGGTCATAAAAGGATTCAGCGTCTTGATCAATTCTGAACGGAAGGCTAGAATTCGCAAGCCGTTCAAAAATAGCACGGCTTTCTGTATTGGTCCGAAACAGGATAGCGAAGTCTCTAGGTTCGAAGCCTTTTTCAATTTTCTCCTGAATATCAGTGACTATAGATGTGGCTTCTTCCTCCTCATCATAAGGATAAAACAGGCAAGGGAATTTTTCTGAAGAATATTGAGCTTTCATTTTTTTTGCTCGTCTTTTTTTGTTTTTTAAAATCACTTGATTCGCCGTTGAAACAATTTCATGGGTGGAGCGATAATTTTGTTTTAAAGAAATAACTTCTGCCCCAGGAAAATCTTTTTCAAAATCTAGCAGGTAATCAGGGTCACTGCCGCGAAATGCATAGATAGATTGGTCATCATCTCCTACAGCACAAACATTTTTAGACTTTGCTGAAAGCATTTTTATTAATTCATACTGTACCTTGTTAATATCTTGAAACTCGTCAATTAAGAAGTATTGAAAACGATTTTGGTAGTTTTCGAGAATAGTAGGGTTTTGGAGAAAGAGATCAAAACATCCTGTCAGCATGTCATCGAAATCGAAAAGACCTTCTTTTCTTTTCGCTTGTTCGTACTTGTTATACAGATTTGCAGTACTTTCCTCCCATGACGATGCTGGTTTAACTTTTTCAGGTGAAATAAGTGTATTCTTCCACAGTCCTATTTGTTGAAGAGCAAGATCATAGGCAAATTCTTTTTCATCTAAGTTTAATTCCCTCCCAGCTTGCTTAATCATTTGCTCACGCTGCCAGCCTTTGCTTAATAATTTTTTAGATGACCATTTCTCAGGGGCATGAAAGGATAAGATCCGGAAAAAAATACTATGAAAGGTGCCAGAAACAATTTGCCGGATTTCCTGGCTTCCCATCTTGGGGTAGCGGGAAAGTCTTTCTTTCATTTCGGCAGCAGCTTTTGCAGTAAAAGTAACTAGCATAATGGATGAAGGATTAATTCCTTTTTCTTGAATCATGAAAGCTGTACGTGTTGTTAAGACCCTTGTTTTTCCGCTGCCTGCACCTGCTAATACGAGAAGCGGGCCATCTGTTCGTGATACTGCATCCGCTTGCTCACTATCAAGAATGACTCCAGACTGGGTTAAAGTATGTAAATAATTATAGGGGTACTCCTTATTGGTCATACTGTCTGGAATAAAGGGAGGTATATTCTTCACTGTTTGAGCTTTTTTAATTTTATGTTCTGGCTCGTGAACGGATGTAATGCTACGTGATACAGGTATTCTAAATCCATTCCGCTCTTCATACTCTCCTTTTTCTTGAGATAAAGAGGGGGAAACACTTGGATCTTCACACGAATGGTTATGCTCAGGAATATGATAGAAATGAGGCTCCAGATTTATTCCTATATAAAATCGAACTTTTTCCTTACAAACTGGGCATTGAAGATTTCCTTTTTTCCCATTGTCATACAGGGACTGAAAGATTTCTCTGCTCACTCTATTAAGATTTATTATTTTATTATGCAGCATGGCTGTTTTCATTTTATTTCCTCTTTTTCAACCTTTTTCAGTAAAACAAAGACAATCCCTATCATAACAAAATTAAACTAATTCGTAAAAGGGAACATAAAATCAACTATTGGTTCGTATATCTATATAACGGGAGGGATGATTAATGGGGTATATCGCACCTGTTACAAATTATCAATATAGCCAGTATGCAGAGAGAGTAGTGAATAAAGGGTATAATCCTTATCGATTTGTACCTATCAATAGAATTAAACCCTTAACTAATCCTCGAGAATATAATCAGCCGACACTAGAAGGTCAGACATTAGCAATAAAAAAATCAAAAAGCGTTCAAGAAAAATTGGATAATAGAAGCTCGGATAGAAAAGCTAGAATAGAAAAGCTGCAAAGTCTATTAACTGGAAAGGGTATTTTTTATAATGAGTCCGTTTAAATCTCGTTTCTTGAATGAAAAAACTTCTGTCCATTGGACAGAAGTTTTTTATATTTGTTTAATCATTGTACGATGTGGGATTCCCGCATCTAAAAATTCCTCAGAGATAATTTCATAACCGAGTTTGCTATAAAAGGGAATCGCCTGTGTTTGAGCATTTAGCTTTAGTTTTTTAAATCCTTCTTTTTTTCCGTATTCTTCGATTTTATCCATGATGGCTTTTCCCGAGCCGGATTTGCGATGATGTTCCAAAACACAAATTCTTTCAACTTTTCCGATGCCATCAACGGAACGGAATCTGCCAGCACCGATGGGCAAGTTCTTATCGTATAGAAGGAAATGAACGGCCTCCTCTTCAAATTGATCAATCTCTTCCTCTAAAGGTACATGCTGCTCGTCAACAAAGACCTTTTTACGAATAGAAAAAGCATCTTGCAGTTGATTGTCATTTGATACAATTTTTACTTCCATCATTCTTTATTCCTTTCCAAGTCGAAATGTTTCATATACTGTCCATGAGCCATTTTCAAGCTGATATAATAGATGGAAACGATCGACTGTTTCCTCATAATTAAATTGGTTCATTCGTAATGAGCCATATACGTCTGAATGCTCGTCATTGGATAATTGCTGCCCAATTGTAATGTGTGGCACAAAAGCATATTCTGGCGTATCAGCAGAAATTTTATCATTAATTGTTTTCTGAAGTTCTTCTAGCATTTTTGAAGCTTCAATTTTATAATAAATGACATTATTCACTGGTTTAAATGAACTGAATTTTATAGTTTTAATTTGAAAAGGCTCAAATTTTTTTGATATTTCATCTAAAATCATCGTAAACTGTTCAATTTGATCTTCGGAAGCGTGAAAACTTGGTTTGAGCGTTAAATGCGGAGGGATTAATGAGTAATTTGGATCGTATCGTTTTCGATACGAGTTGGCTTCATCCTGCAGTTTTTTTGAAGGGAAAATAACGATACCTAACTTCATAACATAACCTCCATAAATAGATTTAATAAACTTCATATTTGCAAGCTATCGCAATCAATAAGAAAAGATTGTATACGCCCATTATAACAAATTTTCCAAATATAAAGTATAGGAATGCTTAATTTTCAAGAAAGGAATGAAGGATCATATGAAAAAGTTTAGAAAAAGAGCGAAGCCCGCCTTAATGCGAGGCTTCGCTCTTTCCTCAATAAATAGCCAAAAATGCTCGTTTAAAATTATATTAAGAAAACATTTTCTTTAATGCGCGTTTTAAATCAGGCTGCCAATATGTCCATGTATGGTCCCCGTCAAATTCATCGTAGAAATAGGGGAAGCCTTTTTCACTAAACAGTTTCGATAGCTCTCTATTTGGAGTAAGGAAATCCTTTTCTTCCTTTTTAGTCGTTTGCACCGCTGTTTCTTGTTTCCCAATGACATGATAAATACTTGTTAAATGTGGCTGTGCTGCTTCTTTAACAGCATTTAAGACATTTTCATCAACCATTGGTGATTGAAGCATAACTTTCCCAAAGGTATGCGGATATTCTAAAGCTGCCATTAATGAAACAGTTGCAGCAAGTGAATCACCAATTAAAGCACGTCCCATTCCCATTTGATAAGTAGGGAATTCCTGATCAATATATGGCACTAGCTCATGCGCCAAGAAACGGATAAATGCTTTGTTCTGTTCTCCATTTGGATGATACTTTTTCCAGCGATCCTCTACATTTTTGTACGGGATGCCAACAACAATAATGTTTTCAATTTCTCTGTTTTTTAATAATTCATCAGCAGTCCTGCCAATTCTTCCTAGTTGAAAGTAATCCTTGCCATCAGGTGCAATAATAATTGAATACTTATATAAAGGAGTAAAGGTAGCTGGCAAGTAAATGAGAAGCTCAACGTCTTCCCCCAGCTCTTTACTAGAAAATGTTACATCTCTGATTGATCCTTTTGAATTTTCCATTGATGATTCCTCCATTTGATGATATGTAAAGCTTTGCATGATATTTTAACATAATATAAGTGGAAATGCTTTTTTTAGAGTCTAAAAATAAGTGATATTTACAAAAAGTGACCAGAAAGAAACAGGTCTGTTATAATATGGATGATTTTTCGAAAATCATGCTTATGAAATCAAAATTCTCCTATTCAAACTTTTTGCATAAATCTTGCATATTTTTGAGTCTTAAAGCATGAATGGAAGGAATAACTCAGACTTTTTCATTAAATTGATTAATGGATAAAATGAGTATTTATTGACAATTATGATAATATTTATGTTAATATATAGACTGAGAATCTGTAAAACTATCAAAGGGGGCATATGTATGAAGAAGAAAAGTTTTCTTCTCGTAACCGTTTTACTGTTAGCGCTTTCTATGTTTCTTGCAGCATGTGGCGGCGGTTCTGACGAGGGATCTGAAAAGAAAGACAATGGAGATTCTGGAGATAAGGGTGGAGAGAAGCCAAAATTCATGAGCCTAGTTACCGGCGGTACTGGTGGTACATATTATCCGTTAGGTGGTGCATTTGCTGAGATTATTTCAGATGCTACTGGCATCCAAACAAATGCTGAAGTATCTGGCGCCTCTGCGGAGAACATGAATGCTCTAAAAGATGGAGCTGCAGAAATTGCTTTCTCTCAAACTGATATTGCATCATATGCGAAGGATGGTAAATTAATGTTCGAAGGCGCTGCGGTTGACAATGTAAGCGCAATCGGAACACTTTACCCTGAAACGATCCAAATTGTCACAACAGCAAAATCAGGCATTAAATCTGTTGAGGATTTAAAAGGCAAAAAGGTTTCTGTCGGAGCACCTGGTTCTGGTACAAATCCAAATGCTGAGCAAATCCTTGAAATTCATGGCATGACATTTGATGATATCCAAAAGCAGGATCTTTCTTTTGATGAATCTACTGCTGGTATTCAAGACGGTACAATTGATGCAGCATTCGTAACAGCTGGAACACCTACAGGTGCAGTTGAAGGACTTTCTGCAACAGAAGATATCGTTATTGTGCCAATCGCACAAGACAAAATCGATGCGTTAATTGAGAAATATCCATACTACATTCAAGATGAAGTACCTGCGGGCACATATAAATTAAAAGATGCAGTGTCAACAGTTGCGGTTCAGGCGATGCTTGTAGTATCAAACGATTTGTCAGAAGATGTTGTTTATGATGTAACGAAGGCTATATTTGAAAATCTTGATAAAGTTACACATGCTAAAGGAAAACTAATCAGTGCAGAAAATGCAGTAAAAGGTGTTGGAATTGAGATTCACCCAGGCGCACAGAAATATTATGATGAAAAAGGCATAAAAGCTGAGTAGTCTGCTAGAATACAATTCAAAGAAATGAAGATTTGACCGGCTGTAAAACCTACGATAGGTTTTTACACCGGTCAAGTTATCTTTTAGGACCTTTTGCGAAATAGTAAAGCAGTAACTTATCCCTTATTGATTAGGTGGGGTTAAAATGAAAATTGAAAAACCAGGCATTAAATTACTAGTCCTGGTTCCTCTAATTATCGTAACCATCGCAATAATCATTTTCATTCCCATGAAGGAAGCATTGGTTTTTCAGTATCAAAACACTGGTAAAATGCTTGCCTATATCCCATTTTCTAAAGAAGATCATTTTAAGATAAAATATACTCATTCTATCCATCTTTCCGATGTTGTTGAAAGTTATGTCATTACCGAGGATGAGGAAATTAAGCAGTATGAACTTATGTACGAAGATTTTGCGATAGGTATGCCTGAAAATGCCTCTGATGGAGAAATTTTTGAGCAAAAGAATGGCAAATACTATATTAAAAATATGAACCGCATTTTTCCTTATTTTGACCTTCGAACGGGCAAAGTACGGGCGAATCATACGGTTTTATTTAGAGAAAAAGAATACCCGCTTTCCCATTTCATCGAACCTGGTACGTGGGTAAGAATAAAAGCTGAAAAAATTAATCTAATACAGCAATTGAGAGGAGTGAACATCCTTGAGCAATCATGAGGAAACATTATCATTAGAAGAACAGCAGAAGATATTAGAAAAATATGATCCTGAGGCTGGAACAAGAAAGCTAAAAGGCATTTTAGGGTGGATTGTTTTTATTGGTCTACTTTCGTTCTCATTGTTCCATTTATATACAGGTGTATTCGGGATGTTAACGGCACAGCTTCAGCGTTCAGTTCATTTAGGATTTGCGCTGGCACTTATTTTCTTATTATTTCCTGCAAGAAAAAAAGATAAAGGGAAGAAGCATAAAGTTGCCTGGTATGATGTTATTCTTGCTATCTTAAGTGTAGCAGTCGGTGCGTATTGGCCATTGTTTATTGATGAAATTGTTATGAGAGCGGGACGTTTAACAGAGATTGACTTCTATGTCGGTCTATTAGCGGTCCTGCTTGTTCTTGAAGCTACTCGCCGTGCGGTTGGACTGCCAATTACAATTATAGCCATTGTATTTTTGGGCTATGCCATTTTCGGTCCATACATGCCCGGTTTCCTTGCACATCGCGGATTAGATCTTGAGAGACTCATCCAAACCATGTTCTTTACAACAGAGGGGATATTAGGTACTCCATTAGGTGTATCTGCAACCTTCATCTTTCTGTTTTTGCTGTTTGGATCATTCTTGGTCAAAACAGGTGTAGGTCAATACTTTAATGACTTAGCTGTAACGATTGCAGGGAAAAGAATAGGTGGCCCAGCTAAGGTTGCTATCTTCTCAAGTGCACTGCAAGGTACGATCAGCGGAAGTTCTGTTGCAAATGTTGTTACCTCTGGGTCGTTTACGATTCCAATGATGAAAAAGCTCGGCTATAAAAAGGAATTTGCTGGTGCTGTAGAAGCAACGGCATCCACTGGTGGTCAAATTATGCCTCCAATCATGGGTGCAGCAGCATTTCTGATGGTTGAATTTATTGGCGGGGGCATAACATATTGGGAAATAGCTAAAGCAGCAGCCATACCTGCACTTTTATATTTTACGGGTGTATGGATTATGACGCATTTTGAAGCGAAGCGTTTAGGGCTTAGAGGGTTAAAAGAGGAAGAGCTGCCGAACCGTAAGGAAGTATTAAAGAAAATTTATCTGCTTCTGCCGATTCTTGCGGTTATCGTCTTATTAATGAGCGGGATGAGTGTCATCAGAGCAGCTTTATGGTCCATTGTTGTGACGATTGTAGTAAGTGCAATTCGAAAAGATACACGCATTAATTTTAAGGATTTCATTGATGCACTTGTTGATGGTGCACGAACTGCACTAGGTGTAGCAGCTGCAACAGCAGCAGCTGGTATTATTGTTGGGGTTGTTGTTAAAACGGGTCTGGGGTTAAAGATGGCAAATGGTCTACTTGACTTTTCTGGAGGATACTTGATACCAACATTGATGCTAACAATGGTTGCAGCAATTATCCTTGGGATGGGCTCGCCAACAACAGCTAACTATGTTATTACTTCAACAATTGCAGCACCTGCAATTATTTTACTGGGGGTACCTGATTTATCTGCCCATTTATTTGTATTCTACTTTGGGATAATTGCTGATATCACACCACCGGTAGCACTTGCGGCATTTGCTGCAGCTGGCGTTTCGGGTGGGGATCCTATCAAAACAGGGGTAAATGCATCCAAATTGGCTATTGGGGCATTTATCATTCCATATATGTTTGTACTCTCTCCTGAACTATTAATGATTGATACAACTTGGTATTATTTAATTTGGGTAGTATTTACAGCTATAGCCGGAATGATGGCAATTGGAGCTGGAGTCATCGGCTTCTGGATGCGCAAGCTACATTGGTTCGAGAGAATTCTGGGCATAGTTGGCGGATTATTACTTATTTATCCTGAAGGATTATCCGATATCATTGGCTTAGTTATTTTCATTGGATTAATCGTTCTGCAATATATTTTTAAGAGTAAGGATACGGTGAAGCCACAAACTGCCTAATAGTATAGGAGGCTCCTATAATGGGAGTCTTCTTTTATTCTAATTATTATTGACTTTTTTTTTTATTTTTATATAATTAAATTTGTATCTAATAAAACGATCTGATAGTTCAGCGGGAGAACACTACCTTGACAGGGTAGGGGTCGGGGGTTCAAATCCCTCTCAGATCATTCCTTAA
>NZ_JALDXW010000058.1:0-19188 GCF_032154635.1 Cytobacillus sp.
ACCCTCAAATTCACCTTTCTCTTTATTTGAAGCTAGTTATGTCCCAGCCTCTTTTATTTTTGCATTTATTTCCACCCATATCTTCTCTGCTAAAAACTTCATATATTTTTGCAAATTTGCCTTGTAAAATACACGCTGCTTCCGGCTTGTTCAATGTTTAAAGAACGGCACTCCATTTCTGGAAACCTATCGGCAAGGCTCTTAGCTAAATCTATGCCTGCCCCCTTTTCTGTTAAGCATACTACCGTCGGCCCCGCTCCGCTTAAAGCCACTCCAAATGCACCAAAATCTGACGCAAGCTCTTCTATGACCTGCAAATGAGGCACTATTTTTTTTCGATAAGGATGGTGATATCGGTCTTGCTTCATCATCTTACCAACCTGCATATAATGGCCGTTAAGTAATGCGGCTATCATTACATTCCCAATCGCCCCAGCTTGCACAGCATTTTCATATGAGAAGGTTTTTGGCAACACTCCCCTTGAATTCTTTGTTAAAAGTTCTTCCCTCGGAATCACTGCAACTATATCCATTTCAAGGTGATGAAAAGATTCAACACTCACTTCATCCTCAAGCTGACACCCTACAACCAACCCGCCTAATAGACTAGCACCAACATTATCTGGATGTCCTTCTATCTTTGAAGCCCATTCCAATTTTTCTTGTTTAGTAAGATGAAGTTTACATAAGCTATTCGCTAACTCGATTCCTGCGACGATAGCTGCCGCACTAGACCCTAGCCCCCTTGCAAGGGGAATATCACTTTTTACTTTCATTCGGCAAGCAGGCAGCCTTCGATTGTATTTTTCCGCAGTTTCTTTGGCAATTTGAAGAATATAATTTGTTTCATCCTTCGGAAAAACGTTCAACTCTTCTGAAAGAGGAACAACCTCCCATTCTTTCGCCATTTCTACTTCTAATGTTAAATACACATCCAATGCCAAGCCAATTGAATCAAAGCCTGGTCCTAAATTTGCTGAGCTTCCAGGAACTTTAATAATGAGCATTTCACCATCGCTCATACATGAACAACTCCCTTAATATGCTCGGCAACTGCAAACTCATCATTCGGCAGGCAAACAGGTTTGACAGGACTGCATTCCATCGCCACATTCGGATCTTTAAGGCCATTTCCCGTCAAAATAGCCACAACTCTTGACTTATGCGGAATTTCCCCGTGACGCAGCTGTTTATAGATACCAGCAAGCGAGGCACAGGAAGCGGGCTCGGCAAAGATTCCTTCAGATGAGGCTAATTTTCTATACATGCAAAGAATCTCTTCATCACTCACCTCATCAATTTTGCCATCCGATTCACTTAATGCAGCCGTTGCTAAATGCCAGCTTGCAGGATTTCCAATTCGGATCGCTGTTGCAACTGTTTCTGGATTTTCAAAGACTCGATTATGTACAATCGCTGCTGCACCTTCAGCCTCAAACCCATGCATGCGTGGCAAGCCTGTGCCTTTTTCTGCATGGTATTCTTTAAATCCTTTCCAGTAAGCACTTATATTTCCCGCATTGCCAACAGGAAGTGCCAGAATATCCGGCGCTTGCCCTAATTGATCGCAAATCTCAAATGCAGCTGTTTTTTGCCCCTCTAAACGATAAGGATTGACTGAATTTACTAGAGTAATAGGTTCAACTTCACTAATTCTTCTAACCATAGACAATGCTTCATCAAAGTTTCCTTCTATCGAAATAATTTCAGCTCCATAAATAACAGCCTGTGCAAGCTTTCCCATCGCTATTTTCCCCTCTGGGATAACGATGATACATCGTAAACCCGCCCTTGCTGCGTAAGCCGCTGCCGCTGCGGATGTATTGCCAGTGGACGCACAAATAATCGTGTCACTTCCCTCTTCCTTTGCCTTTGCAACAGCCATTACCATTCCTCTATCCTTAAAGGATCCCGTTGGATTGGCACCTTCCGTTTTGACATACAGGTCTATACCCCATTCATCGGACAGCTTATTTAACCTAATGAGAGGCGTATTTCCTTCATTTAATGTAAGTAATGGCGTATGCTCATTCACTGGCAAATACTCTTTATATGCTCGTAATAGGCCTTCCCATCTCATACATTTGCCACCCCTTCTACTCGGTATGAACTTTCAATTGTTTGTACGGCATGCAAATCTCTTAATTTCACTAGGCTATCTTCGTAATCCTGTAATGAAGCTTGATGGGTAACTAGAACAATTTCTGCAAGTTCCTGTTTTTTTAATGGAAGCTGAAGAATCTTTTCAAAGCTAACCCCATGTTCAGAAAAAATAGATGTAATATCAGCAAACACACCGACCTCGTCTTTCACATGCAAGCGTAAAAAGTATTTCGAATAAATTTCTCCTGGTTCCTTAAGCAGTTTTTTATATTGAGGAGTAACGGCGCTTTTCCCAGTTACACCTAAACGCATATTCTTCATTACACCTACAAGGTCAGATACAACAGCTGTTGCAGTTGGCAAGCTGCCTGCTCCAGGTCCGTAAAACATCGTTTCCCCAACAGCTTCCCCATAAACATAAACAGCATTAAATTCATCTTGAACGGATGCCAATGGATGTGTTTCCGCTAATAAAGTAGGCTGAACACTAATTTCAACTTTTTCCCCTTCCCTATGAGCAATGCCGATCAGCTTCATTGTATAGCCAAGCTGCTTCGCATATTCTAAATCATTTTTTGTAATTCCTGTAATTCCTTTCACCTTAACATCATCTAAGTCAATTTTCATCGAGAATCCAAGTGTAGATAGAATTGCCATTTTCCTAGCTGCATCCAGCCCCTCAACATCAGCTGTAGGATCCGCTTCCGCATAACCAAGTTCCTGTGCTTCTTTAAGCACTTCTTCATATGCACTGCCAAATTTAGACATCTTTGTTAAAATAAAGTTAGTTGTTCCATTCACAATCCCCATCATTTTTGTAATTCGGTCAGAGGCTAGGCCATCTACAAGGCTTCTTAAAATGGGAATTCCTCCTGCAACACTCGCCTCATAGAACAGATCACAGCCATTTTCCGAAGCAATTGTGAGAAGCTCAGCGCCATGTAAAGCCATCAAATCCTTATTGGCTGTAACAATATTTTTCCGATTAAGCAATGCTTGTTTTAAGTGTTTTTTTGTTTCATCAATCCCGCCCATGACTTCAATTATGACATCAATATCTGGATCATTTAAAACTTCATCAGGATTCGTTGTTAAACGTGCCTTTTCAACTTGAACGGCCCGCTCTTTATTTAAATCCTTCACAAGGATCTTCTTTACCTTAACAGGACAGCCTACTTGGTGAATCAGCTTATCTTGATGATTCTCAATAATTTTCACAACACCCGATCCGACAGTTCCTAGACCTAATAAACCGATTGATATTTCTTCCACTTTTATATTCCCCTCTCGTTCAATCATCGTTGTTCTCTCTGTATGTACATTTGTATTTGTATAGTAGACATTATAGTGCTGATTCCATGTTATTACAATAGTTTTTTCTCATTATTCTGATGAAAGGCACTTTACCCTAATTATAGGTAGAAAAAAACACCTTATATAAAAGGTGCTGATAAACTTCTAATTACTTTTTTAGCCAATCGATTAAAGGGATTTTCCACTTTTGGACAGGCACCTCTGCAAACTCATAAAAACGGGCTAGAAAGCGCTCATGGTCATCCGATTGCTGCAGGTACTTGTGAAGACTTTCCTCTAGGAGCTTTTTCTCTTGTTCTGACTCTGTTCCATAATACGCTTCAATACAGGAAAAATAATGGAGCGGAAATAGGATACGCGCATAATAAAGCCGCCATGAAAACGAAGATAAAGGAGCAATACTTTGATAATCAGTAATAAACTTGCGCATCTCTGGCTCATATGTTTTGATGTTTTGAAAATACTTTCCTCTCGTCCACTCAGCAAGATCTCTTGAGGAATGGTCAAAAACCCAATCAAAAGGGTTCTTGATATAATAGGAATTCCCCCACGTATCATCAGTAAAACGGTTATGGCAGACTGTACCGCTATCCATGAATGAAGGCTCATCATCCAGCTCTGTATCTACCAAGTATTGTATAGAATTTTCTGCAATGCCCATATAGTAGGGAAATGATTCTAAAAACATCCGTTCAAATTCATTATCAGGCTGCTGAAAGAGCATATCATTCCATACCTTTTCCATTTGATCCAGCCTGGTTTCCCATAATTGCTTCCATTGGCCAATTCGACTTAATTTATTGACTGAAAAAGCAACTGACCTCCCCCGGTAATGGAATTTTGCTAACTTTCTCCCATACCGATTAACCTTGCGATTCTGAATATGCTCGTTTTTTAATACGCAATATTTCCGGTTCTCCCACTCGCTAATTCGCTGGCCTTCCATTGTTTTTAAAAAAGTGCTGCAATATTTTTCACCATTTTTGGCAAGATGATCGGCTAACATCTCTAACTCGGTTAATTCATCCGCTTCATACCCCTCTACAGGGACTATTAAATAGATTTGACCCTGTTTTCTGCAGGCATGATATTTGCCCACCCGAATTTCTTCATCAAACTGTATTCCATATTGTTTTTCAAGTATTTGTTTTAACATCTCTCCACCTCTTTTTTCAGGCACCTTAGGTCATATATATGAATGCCGAAAGCAAAACTTGATCTTTTCTTGATTAATATGGAATGACTCGGATATGATAAATGGGTAGATATTTGCAAGTGCCTGTAATGGCATAATTCCTTGCGGGATCGTATATATTTAAGGAAAATATAACAGAAAATAGGTGGAGCCGATGAATGAAGAAAAATCAATTGATCAAATAGAACAAAAAGCGCGAAAATGGCTGCATGACCGCGGGGTAGAAATTCGAGATATTGCCGAATTAGTCTACTTTTTACAAGAGAAGTATCATCCGGATTTGCATATGGATGTTTGCATCGAGAATGTTGAACGTGTCCTTTCAAAAAGAGAAGTGCAAAATGCCGTTCTAACTGGCATTCAGCTCGATATGCTTGCAGAGGAAAAGAAATTAATGGAGCCATTGCAGCATGTCATTGAAATTGATGAAGGACTATATGGGGTGGACGAAGTCTTAGCTTTATCTATTGTGAATGTGTATGGTTCGATCGGATTTACAAACTTTGGCTATATTGACAAATTAAAGCCTGGAATATTAAAAGATTTGAATGATAAAAGCTCAGGTAGGTGTCATACTTTCTTAGATGATATTGTTGGTGCCATCGCCGCAGCAGCCTCCAGCCGCTTAGCGCATCGTGCACAAGGGACAAAATAAAGGATGGAGAGATCATTCTCCATCCTTTTCTAACTATAAAAATTTCCAATGATCAAGTGAATCGACCACATATGTCGGCTTTTTCTCGTAGCCTGAAAGCAACTCCTTTGTTGTAACACCTGTATGTACAAGGAGTGTGTCCATCCCCGCATTCATTCCTGCTAGTATGTCTGTATCGTAATTGTCGCCAACCATCAGTGTTTCTGATTTTTTTGTACCAAGTACTTGTAAGGCCTGTTCCATAATAATCGATTCAGGTTTTCCGATAAATATCGGTTTCGTCTGTGTCGATACAGTGATAACGGATGTTAATGAACCATTCCCTGGCAGAAGACCTCTTTCTGTCGGAATAGCAATATCTCCATTCGTTGAAATAAAGGTGGCCCCATTCTGAACTGCTAAACAGGCAGTGGCAAGCTTTTCATAGCTTATGGAGCGATCAATGCCTACGACAACATAATCAGCATTCTCTTCTGCAAACGCTAATCCTTTGTCTGCCAATGCTGTTCGTATGCCTTCCTCCCCAATTACATAGACTGATGCCTCATTCTTTTGTTCATAAATGTAATTTGCCGTTGCCATACTCGTTGTAAATACTTGTGTTGCTGCAGCTGGGATCGAGAATGAACGAAGCTTTTCTGCGACCTGCTCTGGTGTCCTTGAAGAATTATTCGTGACAAAAAGATAAGGCAAATCCAGCTTGATTAGTTCATTTACAAAATCTGCTGCTTCCTTAATTAGCTCCGTTCCCCGATACATCGTACCATCCAAATCAATTAAGTACCCTTTATATTTTTGTTGCATTTCCATCACTCCTGACATTATCATCACCTACAAGTATAACAATCAATCATTAAGAATTCTTCTACTCCCAAAGGTATAAATTTGAAAAAGGCCGGTGAGAATCCGACCTTTTTCGTTCCTATTTTAATTACGAAATGCGGAAACGGGTCCTAGTTCATTCAATAAGTATTCCCTTACATTTGCTGGGAATTGCTTGATAACAGGTAATTGTTCCACAAATACTTCAACAAATTCTCTATGATTAATTTTTATATAGTCCTGTACGAGCATTTTTCTATACTTAATGATTTGTTTGCAGCTACCGCTTAATTCCTTATGTATGACTTTTTCATCATCTAAAATATCAACAATATCTTCGTAGCTTCCAGGATCTCGCATGATAAATCCATCAATCATTGAATTTCCTACATCAAGAATGGCTTCAATCATTAAATGGCATACTCGCTCCATTGCAGCTTTTTCAATCGGTGAATCCAAATTTTTTATTTGCTCGAAAAGGAAAAATTGCTGTTCTAAAAATTCAAGTGTTGTTTCAATCTTTTCCCTGTCCACAAAATACATATTTTTCACCCTTCTTCGATTATGATGATTTGAGGCCTTGAGTAAGTGCAGTCGGGCGAGAATAATAATACCCTTGCGCTAAATCAACATTATTTCTTGATAAGACCGAAGCCTCTTCTTTATTTTCAATCCCTTCAGCCACAACGAGTGACCCTGCCTCTCGTGCAATTAAGAGCAGTCCTTGAAGCATGGATTCCTTAACTGAATTTTTATCAATATCCTGTATCACCGAACGATCAATTTTAATAATATCTGGCATAATTTCACTAATGGAATGAAGACTTGCATATCCTGCACCCGTATCATCTACAGCAATCCGAAAACCTAATGTTCTTAATACCTTTATATTGTATAAGAAGTTCTCCATCCCATCAATCGAGTCCCGCTCTGTAATTTCCAAAGTAAGCTGTCTAGGAGGGATATTTATATTTTTTGCTAGCATCTTTTTAATATCTCTAATAAACCGATCATTTCCTAAAGTAATCGGTGTGAAGTTAATAAAAATATCCTGTGTACATCCAGTTGCATTAATTTGGGCTAAAATTTTCTCAAATACGATCATTTCAAGATCATAGAGTAATCCGGTTTGTCTGGCAACGGAAAATAGCTGAAGTGGACTTTCTAATCCAGTCCCCTTTGGTCCTCTTGTAAGCATTTCCCATGCTTTCACTTCACCTGTTGCTACATTAATAATGGGCTGTGCAAGCATTCGAATATTCTTTTGAGCAATAATTTTATTAACTGAATACAGCATATCATTAAATTCAGAACGTACTCTTTTCTCAGCCATTGCCAGTGCCTGCTGCTGAGCCTTTAAAATCGCTTCCTGAATAGAATAGTGCTTCTTTTCTATAAACATGTAACCTGTGTCAAAAGCTGGTTTTGCGGCTGGCATTTCTGCATACAAATTTTTTTCAGATTCCCGCAAGATTTTTTTCATTCTTTTGTCAATTTCAGTTACACTATAGCGGTTATGATCAATCGATAAAAATAATGTCAGTCCATCGCTAGAGTAATCATGAAGGGCAATGATATCCTCTTCGTCTATTTCCTGTTTAATAACTTCCCAAAAGGTATTCTTCAAACAAGAAATAAACTTCATATATCCTTGTTGGCCAAGCTGATTTGGAAGCTCCCTTAGATTTTTAATATTAAAAACAACAATTGCCACTTCATTGCCACTTTTAAATGCTCTTTTTACCCCGCTCGTAATCGGGTCTCGAATAATAAACTGCGGAGGATAATCACGCATCTTATGTAATGGAAGGAGAATTTTCATCCATTTGCCAAAGCTAGTTATCTTTTCATTGCATCGATGGACCATTCGCTTCATTCCTCTTTCGGTGCTGTATTCTACATGTTTTTATTTTATCATAAAAGTAGTTTATTTTTCCGTAACTAGAAAGATTTATGGAAATAAAATTAGTAATGGGAAATATCCTTTATTCCAAAAGGAAGGTAGGTTACTATTAGTAATAGAATATAGGAAAAAAGGAGAACTTATCTATGTCTGAGCGCTTTTTTTTATATGATGATATTGTAGATACCAAAACAAGATTTGTCAGCTTTATGGGGGAAAATCAACGCTTTGATCTGGCAATCATTCAATCTGATCGCTATTATGGAAAACAAATTGTACTTGATATTCAAGGAAATCGATTTGCAATCATTGGTGACGACGATTTAAAGGAAGAAGGGTATTTAGAATATGCATTTAACCTCAATGAAGAAGATGCAGAAGAACTGCGATCCTTCCTAATGGAGTTAGTATAGACTTTTGAATCAATCCAATGAGTAACAGAAATAATAAAGGAGAACCTTCAAAAAGGTTCTTCTTTATTTTTTACTATGAGCCTTTAGTATATTTGAGAATGGGTTTTATTCAAATGAATAACGTAATGAGCAAATACCAAAGGCAATTTATGCGCCAACAATATTTTTTATCAAATTCTTCGAATCTGAGGTGATTTTTCCATGGATGAAAAAAAGCAAAGAATCTATACGGACTTTTCAAATGTGGAAACCCAGAGAAATTTCCTGACTGCTGAAGAATACCCTGAAGGTCCTTATGGTTCACCGATCAATAAATATGAACCGGTTGAAAATAAAAGCACCCCTTGGCTTCCAGAACAGCGGAAATATAGCGCCTATAATTTCGAAAATAAAACATTGCATGAAGGTATGCCCCGACAGATGGATGGGGCACACACGCCTCATGATGATCCTGACAAAAGTATGCAGCAGCCATACACAGATTATCAAAAATAAAAGAAGGCAAGGGCAACTATGGTTGCCTTTGCCCTCATAAATCTTTACTTCTCGATTTTCCTTGCCACAAAATAAGCACAGCCGAAGTTGCAAAATTCATATAAATATTCCGTCAATGTACTAATTTTCGTATCAAAGGTTGCTTTCTGATTTTGATCATCAAAAAAGCCTCTTAGCCTTAGCTGACCATATCCCCAATCACCTACGATATAATCGTATCTCGTCAAAATCTCACTATATCTTCCACGAAACGCCTCTTCATTAAATCCATTTCGATTGTCTTCTATTACTTCATAACAAACATTGTTAATACAAATCACGAAATTCACCCCGTTCAAAAAGCATAAGTGATCCATCATTAATTAAATTATAACTGATTCCCCATCAATTACTAAGAGAAAAAAATAATTGCTTGGTAATTCTATAATGGAGGAGGTGTTTCACATTAAAAAGAAACTAGTTATTACAGGTATTTTCGCCCTTGCTGCTTTGACCGCCTGCCAAAATAATGGAAATCAAATGGCACAGGATCGCCTTTATGAAAAAAGCGGCAATACCATCAATGTAAATGATCAGCGAGCAGATATTTATAACAGAAATAATGGATCAACCAATAAAAGTGAAGATTTTGGCTATGTAAGACATCAAAGAAGTCCAGTTCTTGGAGAGAATGTATCCTATGATCATTATGAAATAATTGACCGTGAAAAAACGGCCGATACCATTTCAAAATTTTGCACAGAGGTGCCTAATGTAGATGATGTCTCTACTCTTGTTACTGATCAAGAAGTTTTGATTGTCTATGCCACTGATACCAATGATCGAAACGCTACAGCAGATCAAGTAAAGAAAATGGCAATGTCCGTCGTACCAAGCTGGTATAAAATCTATGTAAGTGATGACACAGCTTTAAGACAAACCGTTGAAAGCTATGCAACCCTGGATTCAGATAGCCGAACTGCTCACCACGGGATTGATAAAATCATTAACCAAATGAAAAAATCTCCCCAAGGAAAATAGAAATGCACAAGCGCCTGGAACATCGCCGTACAAACGCAGAAGGACTCCTACTGAGATAAAGGAAACACGGGGAGCGTTAGCGAACCGATGTTGACTTATCGCAGGGAGTTTAAAAAGAGTTCAGCTGATAATTAGCTGAACTCTTTCCGATTTTTATGCCTCTTTTGCATCCAGTTCTCCTAATGCCTGTTTTCTCTGGGCTGCCGCATTAACTTGCTCATCTGCATGGTAAGAAGAGCGAACAAGCGGACCTGCTTCACAATGACTGAAGCCTTTGCTTAAGGCAATTTCCTTAAACTCATTAAATTCATCCGGATGATAATACTTTTGCACCTTTAAATGCTTCTTTGATGGCTGCAAATACTGACCAATTGTCATAATGTCAACATTATTTGCGCGAAGTGCATCCATTGTTTCGATAATTTCTTCCTTCGTTTCTCCAAGTCCAATCATTAAGCTCGACTTAGTAGGAATATCTGGTTGCAGCTCCTTTGCACGGCGTAAAAATTCTAACGAGCGGTCATATTTCGCACGTGCTCTCACTCTAGGAGTCAGTCTTTCAACCGTTTCAATATTATGGTTTAGAATATCTGGGCGTGCATCCATCAGGATTTTTAGATTTTCTAGTACCCCACCCATATCTGAAGGAAGAACCTCAATGGTTGTAAATGGACTTTTTCTGCGAATCGCCCTAACAGTTTCAGCAAAAACAGCAGCTCCGCCATCCTTTAAATCATCTCTTGCAACAGCAGTAACAACCGCATGCTTTAAATTCATTAATGCAACAGAATCTGCCACTCTTTCTGGCTCTTGCAGGTCAAGCTCTGTTGGCAATCCCGTTTTAACTGCACAAAATCGGCATGCTCTTGTACAAGTATCACCAAGAATCATAAATGTAGCTGTTCTTCTAACTGCCCAGCATTCATGAATATTTGGACATTTTGCTTCCTCACATACGGTATGAAGACCTTTTTCACGCATCATTTTCTTTAAGCCCGTATAATTTTCATTCGTGTTTAATTTTATTTTCAGCCATTCAGGCTTACGTAAATATTCTTCTTGTTTGCTCATATTCCCACCCCATCATATGAAAAAAATAGCATTAGAATAAAGACAGGTACCTTCACTTTTCTATGAATTCCCTGATGTCACTTTATCATAAGGAATAGACAAGGACAAGTCGAAGTCCAGAGGATTACCAATAATTGATATAGATGAAATGATTGATATCCCACAAACTAAGTAAGGAAAGCAGAAGCGTCTTGATCATCGCCGTACAAACAAAATGCGTCTTCCTTTATCGTAAGGAGGATGACCTAAAGTTTGATAGGCGATGGAGCTAGATAATTCTCCAATTCGAGGAGTGTTATATCAGCTCATTCTGTAACGAAGTAAAGAGAAGGGAGGAATATTGTGCGACTCTTTTTCATTAGTATTTTTGCCTTATCCATTTTATTCTTGTCTAATTTAACAGGAAACGCGCAAGAGAATCAAAAAAATGAGTATGAATTGCGGATGGAATTATACAAAAGAATGGAATCCGTAACACATATTCCTTGGTATTATCTTGCTGCGATTGACCAATATGAACGGAATGTAAGGCAGGCTAGAAGGGATATCCCTAAAGCTGAAGGAATAACAGGGATATATGTTAAACCTGAAATATGGGCAGGACCGTTAAACCCTAATCCTAATGATGAAAATCCACTCTCCATCCAATTTTTTAATGGATTTGGCGCGGATGGGGATGGAGATGGAAAAGCTGCCCTTTCTAATGATTCAGATGTGCTTTTCGCTTTTGCGAACTATTTATTATCTTATGGCACAGATCACGATAACCTAAAAATGGGGTTATGGGATTATTATAAACGCGACAAAACAATCAGCCTTATTATTGGCAAGGCTAAAATATATAAACACTACGGACGTCTAGATCTTGATGAGCATGCATTTCCTGTTCCTCTGAGAAGCAATTATAGCTATAAAAACACTTGGGGTGCAGCAAGGGGATGGGGCGGCAGAAGGTCTCATGAAGGAACAGATATTTTTGCTGGTTATGGTGTTCCTGTTCGAGCAACGGCTTACGGTATTATAGAAATGAAAGGCTGGAACCGATTCGGCGGCTGGAGAATAGGAATTCGTGACATAAATAACAATTATCATTATTTTGCCCATTTAAGCGGATTTGCAAAAGACCTAAAGCTAGGACAAATTGTCGAACCTGGCATGCTAATTGGCGGTGTCGGCAATTCAGGGTATGGTCCGCCTGGAACATCAGGAAAATTCCCCCCACATCTTCATTATGGAATGTACAAAGATAATGGCTATACAGAATGGTCCTATGACCCTTTTCCACATTTACGTATGTGGGAAAGGCAAGAACGGATGAAAAAGAAAAAAAATTAAAGAGGCTGAGACAAAAGGTTTTCAGTAAATGAAAAAACCGAACTATTATTTGAGACTCTCTTTTAGAGCTTCAGAGTAGTTCGGTTTTTGTTATTTTTCACGTGTTTAGTAAAGTATATTATTCGGATTTAGAAGTGGATAATTAAGTTTTGTCCCAGTCTCTTTACCTTATTGTGTTTTCTTGGACTTACTTACTGCATTCATAATGCTAGCAGCAAGCCCCCCCCAAATAATTAGCATCCCAACGATCATCATCGTAATTGCTCCACCGGACATTATTGAGATACCCCCTTATCCTTAGGAACTTCCAGTTCTGTTCCTTTGTTCCATTTAATGGCCATAAAGACAAATCCTAAAATAATCGCTAAAACTGCAACTCCCCAGCCAGAATACAATAGGAAGCTAGTTGGATATCCTTCATAGTTCTCTTTAATATTAATATAAATATTTTGAATCATCATGTATCCAAGGACAATTGGTGTAATAAAACCTAGACATATCTTCCACCAACCACCTAAACGGATATCGGACATGCTGTTTGCATGATTCTGAAGGTTATTAAGCTCCCTCAATACCCAAACTACAATAATAACCTCAACTAGTCCTGCCAAAGCAACGCCAAACTGATTAATAAAGTAATCTGCAGCGTCTAAGAAGTTTAAACCGCCACGTGTTGCATATACGAGTGAAATAAGAGCAGACAGTCCTCCACCGTATAGAACAGCCTTCGTACGAGAAATTTTAAATTTATCTTCTACCCCAGCAACAAATGTTTCTACAATTGAGATTAATGAAGACAAACCAGCTAAAACTAAACAGATAAAGAATATTGATCCAAATAATCCATTAAGAGCAGGCATTTCATTAATAATTTGCGGGAATACCATGAAGGCGAGACCAACTCCACCTTTGACAACTTCACTAACTGGGACACCTGCTTGAGATGCCATGAACCCTAAAGCTGCGAATACCCCAATACCTGCCAATAGCTCAACACTCGAGTTGGCAAAGCCTGTAATAAACGCATTGTTTGTAAGGTCCGTTTTCTTTGGCAGATAACTTGAATAAGTAACCATAATCGCAAAGGCTATCGACAAACTAAAAAAGATTTGCCCATATGCTGCTACCCAAACTTTCCCACTAGCGATCTGACTCCAATCTGGTTTAAAGAATGCTTCTAATCCAGCTACAGCTCCATCAAGGGTAATTGAACGAATGACAATTATTAAGAATAAAATAACAAGTGCAGGGATAAATATCTTGTTTGCAATTTCAATACCCTTTTTAACCCCTTTAAATAAAATGCCCAAAGTAATAATCCATACAATAACTAACGGAATGAATACACCCGGAACAATTCCTCCGAACTCGCCTGGTGCAGCTAGCTGTAAGTAGTCGCCTACTAAGAATGAAGTAGGGTCATCTCCCCATTTAAGATTGAATGAGAACACAGCAAATGACATCGCCCATGCAATGATAACTGCATAGTAAGTTGCAATAACAAATGAGATGGCTACTTGCCACCAGCCTAACCATTCATACTTTTTACTCAGCCTTGCATAAGACAAAGGAGCAGATCCACGGTACTTTTGCCCAATTGTGAATTCCAAAATTAAAAGTGGAATTCCAGCTGTTAGCAACGCAAACAAGTATGGCAGGAAAAATGCTCCCCCCCCATTTTCATAAGCAACGGCAGGGAATCGCCATATATTCCCCAGACCAACGGCAGACCCGATAGCTGCGAGTACAAACCCTGCCCTCGTTCCCCACTGCGGACGGTTATCCATAAGCTTTTCAACCTCCTATTAATCTGACTTTTCTCCTAATTGTATTGAACAATTGGAAACTTTTTTATTTTCAGATTATTTAATAATCTAACGTTAGTATAATATCTTTTCATTACTCTGTCAAAACAATATTTTTTGAATAGTGTTACTATTCTTAAACAACCTCAGAAGGAGCATTTTCCATTCAACTTGCCTGAAATCGTAGTTATACTATTTTTTTAAAAGAAAAAAGGTCTCTGCACGAGACCTTTACTATCAACTCATTCTAGTTAAAGCTGATTACCTTTCAGGGATCTGCTTAGCATCTTTGATCCCTTTTGGTGCCACGATTGAAAAAACAATTAATAATACTGCAACAGCAGCTAACGAAATCATTACACTTTCTGTAAATCCCATAATAAGAAAGCCGATACACGTTATTAAAGCTGAGATCAATGCATAGGGCAGCTGGGTTATTACATGATCAATATGATTACAGCCCGCTCCTGTTGATGAAAGGATGGTTGTATCTGAAATAGGCGAACAATGATCCCCAAACACAGCTCCTGCTAATACAGCAGCCATAGCTGGCAATAAGAGATTCACATCGGTTGCAACAACTATATCACCTGCAATCGGCAGCAAAATACCAAAGGAGCCCCACGATGTTCCAGTACTAAATGCCATAATCCCTGCCATAACAAATAGGAGAACAGGTAAGTAAGAAATATTAATATTCGAGCTTTCTACAATCCCTGCCATATATTTCCCTGTTTCCAAGCGGCCAATTAAATCAGCAATTGTCCAAGCAAAGAGAAGTATATATACTGCTGGGAGCATGGATTTTATCCCTGCCCATATCCCACTGCCAAAAATATTGCTACTCACACCTTTTAATACAAATGCTTGACGGAAAAAAAGACCTAATGTAACGGTTAAGCCGAGGAGACCTCCAAGAATTAAGGATTTAGCCACATCCGTATTTTCAAATATAGTGAGGATGTTTGCTTCACCCTCTGTTGCAGCATACCCTGTCCAAAACATCATAGTTACCGTTCCAACAATGAGAGCAATAATAGGCCAAACAAGATCGCCTACTGTTCCCTTTGTACTTGATGGTAAGTCTTCCCTCAATTCCCCTGCAGCTGTCTTGTTAGGATCGCTAACTAGGCCCTCTTTCATCGCACGAAGTTCATGTACCTTCATTGGACCAAATTCTACATTTTTTAACGCTACAATAAACACGATCGCTAATGTTGTCCATACATATAAATTCATTGGAATCATTTGCATAAATGCCGAAAATGCTGTGTATTCTGTCATGTTATGAGCAGCAAGGATGGATCCAATTAAAGCAATGATATACGCTCCCCAGCTTGAAACAGGGGAAACCACACAAACTGGTGCAGAAGTAGAATCAATCAAATAGGCAAGCTTGGCCCTTGAAACCTTTTGCCGATCTGTAATTGGACGGGATATTTGCCCTACTGCAAGTGCATTAAAGTAATCGTCGATAAATATAATAATGCCGAGAAATGCGCCAATAAGCTGTGCACCTGCCCTCGTTTTTACACGCTTCATCGCCCATTCGCCAAATGCCCGGCTTCCTCCTGAAATTGTAATGAAGGCTGTAATCACACCAAGTACAAGCAAGAATAAAATTATATATACATTCCAGGTATTTAAAGTACCATCTGCCACAAAGATTCCCTTTACAGCATCAAAAACAATGCGAAAAGTTTCTTTTATTTTAAAATCTGCCAGCAATAGTGCTGCTGATACAATTCCCACGCCTAAAGATAGCAACACTTTTCTTGTCAAAATAACCATGACGATTGCTAACACAGGGGGGATTAATGAAAAAATAGTATTTTCCATTTTTAGTCCTCCTCTTATATTATATGGGAATCGTATCGAACGATTCCCTCTTTTTGTAGAGGGAATTGGATGATGATAGAAAAAATAAAAAAGAGTAACGATAGAGATGATCTATCATTACTCTTATAAGTAATAAGATTCTCCATCACGACCTGTAGCTCCCCAAGATGAAGGCTTATAAAAGCAGTTTTTTCTGCTTATCCTTCATAATGACAGTGTTACCTTTCTTCAAAGTAACCCCAGCAAATGATGGTTGACACCATTCGATTGCTTCGGCAAAATTCCCTTTCGACTGTGATCATTGTTGTCATCCTCACACAGCTTACTCTTTAATTCTGCACCTCTACCCCATCGGATATGATAAGGTTTATTCAATTGTTTATTACAATACCAGAATAATACTTTTGTGACAAGGTCTAAAATATTACAATCATGCGTTTTCCATTTATTTTAAAAGGGATATGTATTTTTACTGAACAAATAAATAATTTCATGAAAGAACTCCCTAAACTTCCGCTTCTTTAAAAGGCAGTGTCACATTCTGTTATGACCACGTTCAGTTCCACTTTCAAGTCTAGTTCATATGGAGTAACTGGTTCTCCAGTATGCTCCATAATTCTAATTATCGGACGATCCCCTAGACCTATATTTTGCCCAGTAACAATTCCTTTTCGTCCATCGTTTAGCTCAACCGTTATCCCGATTGGGTAAATGGCAACCGCTAATCGAAAAGCTTCTACTATTTCCTGTTCAAATAAGGTTCCACAACCTGCATAAAGAATTTCTAAACCTTCATGCGGAAGCATGGCTTTTCGATAGACACGGTTTGAAGTAACTGCATCGAATACATCTGCAACAGCAATGATTTTTCCAAAAAAGTGAATATCTTTTCCTGTTAGTCCTCTAGGATAGCCCGAACCATTGATGCGCTCGTGATGCTGATAGGCACAATGGGCAACTAAGAGAGGAATGGTTTGTACCTTTCTTAAAATTTGAAAGCCTGTTTCCGCATGTTCCTTGATGGAGACATATTCCTCTTCCGTTAATTTCCCCGGCTTTAGCAAGACATCCAGCGGAACCTTTAGTTTCCCAATATCATGAAAAATCGCACCTAAACCTAAAGTTTCCAATTCCTTAGGTGTAAGATTCAGCTCTAGCCCAAGCGCTAACGAATATAACGTAACATTTAACGAATGGGTGAAGATATAGTTATCGTATGTATAAGCATCTGAAAGTAAATTTAGTAAATCTTTGTTATTTCCTAACTCGGTCATAAGGAACTGAATTAGTTCAGATAAACGTCTTGAAGCCTTCTCAACCACAAAAGAACTAGACAGGCTTGAATCCTTTTGAATCTCCAAAAAAGTCGAATTAATGGTTTGAATCGCTTTTCTTCGAACAGGATCTGATAGCGTTCCTTTGTATTCAATATCGTCCGTTTGACTATCCTTAATAAAAATATAACTAATTCCTAATGAATTTAGTCGCTGAATCATAGTCTCTTTCAGCTCCACACCTTCACTAAGCAAGATTTGTCCCGTTTCATTGTATATGGTTTTTGCAAGTATCGTACCAGCTTCTACGGATGAGGTTGTTACTAATCGCATAAATTACTCCTATAACCATTCCGAAGTTTTTCCATTGTCGTTCTCATTCATTATCACCTTTAACTATAATAACCTTTTTCGCTAAAAAGTGACAGATATGACTCTAATTTTGTCGAAAAATATTGAAATTGACTAAAAAAAAAGGCAGCAAATGGGAGCCTAGTCCCAATATTTTGTGAATAGCTCCATTCGGCATGCCTTTATACCATTTTTAGTAAAGCCTCTTTCCCTATCATTCCCTTGTAAATGCCTAAGGACTCTGCTTCATATGTGACGGATTCCAATGGGGCTTCCAGAAGCTGTTCAATCGTTTTTACTCCTACTGCCCTGCCTGCAATTACTTTCCGATCCTTTAATTTTTCATTTAGTAATGCGACATCAAGTGCTCCACACATAATATACCCTTTATCATTTGTCACAACAAGTAAATTTGTTTTCGGCAATTCCACGGAGACACAGAGGAATGTATGCCCCTTTATATCAATAGGTTTTAAGTCAATCACGAGTTAAACACTCCTTTCCCTCCCTATCAAAATATGTTAGTGGATGGAAATGCGTGTGTAATGATTTTAAAACAGCTCCAATTGCCTCGGGGCAAGGTCTTTATATTCTATATTCAGCATTTGTATAAACTGTTTCGCATTATCAGCAGCGTCTCCGCCTGAATTATTATTAAAGACCGCATAGACGGTTTTGCACTTTTTTTCTAGTTCCTTTATCCAGTTTGCCCATTGTATAAGCTCATGCTCATTATACCGATATAAATATCTGACCTCTCGCCAATTTTCGGCATTTTTCTTTTGCCAGCCGTGAGTATTACGGCCGTGAAACCTCACTAGTACCTTATTTTCATTAGTTGGTTCAAGAACAATAGGAATAGAGCCAGCACCTGCCTGCGGCTCATCACAAATACTATGAATCCATCCTTCCTCTGTCATGAATTGGATGGTTTTATCCTTGTATGCTGGAAGAAACCAAGATTGGTGTCTGAATTCTAGCGCACATGGAATATCTCCCATTTTTGCTTTACACCAACGTAGATAATCTACATTTTGCTTTTGGCAATCAAACCATGGCGGAAATTGAAAAAGTACCATTGCAAGCTTATGCCTATATGGTTTTAAAGATTCTTTAAAAGCAGCAAACATTTCTTCTTTATCTTGAAAAGGAATGTCTCCCCTTTCATGCCCCGTCATTCCTTGATACGCTTTCACGATAAATTGAAAGGAATCCGGGGTATCTTTCACCCATTTTTCCGCATTCCGTTTTGGCTGAACAGCGTAAAAAGAAGCATCCACTTCAACCGTTGGAAAGTGACTCCCGTATGACCTTAACTTTTCTCTAGGGGAAATCGGATTCGTATATAAAGTATCATGGTCTCCCCAGCCAGTTACTCCGATTAGAATCAAGCAGCACACCTCCAATCGTCATTCGTTCAAATAAGTGCTTATTTTACTACTAAGAGACAGTTTCATGCTGTTTCTTGTTCCTATGTCTCCTAAACAATTCCTTTGCCGCATTTGTTTATATAAGTAAACCACTCACCAAAATAGTGAGTGGTCCAAGTTTAACTATCTATTAACCGATTGAACCTTCCATCTCGAACTTAAT